>CAZKOL010000041.1:0-14009 GCA_964554375.1 uncultured Dehalococcoidales bacterium | reverse complement strand
TGCCGGTAATCAGGACGCTTAAAACGGATGAATCGCCCGAGGTCAGGAAGGCCGCTGCACGGGTCATGGGGAAATTTGCCCTCCTGGCCGAGCTGGGGGAATTGCCGGTGGCTGTGGGTGACGACATATTCGACGCGCTGCTCGGCATACTCGAAGATCCTTCTGAACCCGTATCCCTGCGAAGGCGGGCGCTTGAATCCATCGCCCCTTTCAGGCAGGAGCCCGTGGCAAATTACATAGAGGATTTCTATTACAGTGAGGACGTTCTGCTCAAAGCCAGCGCAATCTTTGCCATGGGGCGTAATTGCGATCCCCGCTGGTTGGACTTCCTGGTTGAAGAGATGCAGAGCAACAATGACATGTTCCGCTTCGAAGCGGCCCGGTCCTGCGGTGAGATAGAGGACGAGAATGCCGTCCCCGGCCTGCTGAATCTATTAGACGACAATGACCACGAGGTACAGGAAGCTGCCATCGCAGCCCTGGGTAAAATAGGTGGCCAGGAGGCCAAAAATGCGCTCACCAGGCTGAGAACATCGCACGAGAACCGGATCAAGGAGGCGGCGCTGTCCGCACTCACAGAGCTTGAGATTTGCCAGGACCCACTATCTTCGAATTCCTGAAACGACAATCTGTGCTTACAGGGGATAAGGTCAGGCTTCGCCCCCGCCGGCCGGAGGATGCCGCCGCCGAGTACAGGTGGCGTACTGATGAAGAGTTGTGCCGGCTGGACGCTTCAGAACCGCTTGTTCACAGCTACGATGAATTCCTTCAGCGGTATGCTGTGGAGTTGGAGTGTCCCGGGCTCACGTATACACTGGCCATAGAAACTCTGGACGGCGCCCATATAGGTAGCTGCAGCCTGTTCAATTTTGATCTTGCCGGAAGCACCGCCGAGACCGGAATAATGATTGGCGAAAAGCCATACTGGGGGCGCGGTTACGGGACAGACGCGATGAACACCTTTATCCTTGATATCTTCGATACATCCGGCCTGCAGAGACTGATGCTGCGCACGCTTGAATGGAACACGCGCGCCCGGGCCTGTTTCGAAAAATGCGGCTTTGTTCCCAGTGTAGATATTGTACGGGGAGTACACACCTTCATAATTATGCAGTTAGAGCGCGGGCCTGCGCCGGTAAAAGGTCAGTGAACAGCTATGGGAGAGGCATCGGTTATAACCTTGCGTGACCGGCTCAATTTACGGCGCAGCCTCAGGGGCAGGGAGAAAAGCCCGCGGTGGGCAATCCCGTCGTAAGAACGCAGCTTAGCGCTTACCCTGGCTGATATCCTGCTGTTGATCTCCCTGGGTGAAAGGCGAGCCGGGTCAAGCGAGTCGGATGCCGTATGAAACCCCCACATATCCACAAAGGACGGCACATAGACCTGGTATGGGCGTACGATCTTAAAAATGCTTTTCAGGGTGCCGTTGATGGCAACGAAATTATGCAGGTTGATCCAGCCGGACTGGCCGGACTGCACTACCATGATGCCTCCCGGCTTCAGCCTGTCCCTGACCAGTTGGTAAAATTCCTGCGTGTAGAGCAGGCGGGCCGGGCCGTCCTCCACCGGGTCCGCCAGGTCGATAATTGCGACATCAAAACGCTCCCTTGTTTCAGCGACATATTTCCTGGCATCTTCGTGGCGGACCTCTGCCCTTTTATCATTGAAAGCTCCCCGGTGAAAAGTGGGCAGGTGTTCCCGGCATAACCGAACCACCTCCTCATCTATATCCACCATCACCACCTTGCGAACCGTCCTGTGCATAAGCGCGTCACGCAGGGTGGCCCCCTCGCCGCCGCCGGCAATGAACACGCGTTCCGGGTTGGGATGCGCCAGCATAGCCGGGTGAACCAGGGATTCGTGGTAGATGAATTCGTCCTTCTCTCCCGACTGGATCTTTCCATCAAGTACCAGGCAGATGCCGAACGTGTGGGTCTGGGCTATCTGGGCGTGCTGGAAGCGCGTCGTCGTGTCGTGCAGCACCCTCCGTACCCCATGGATCTGCAATAGTTCATCGGACAACTCGTCGATGAGCCACCTGCTTTGGTCAAAATAATCCGGCCTTGCCATCTACTGTCCTGCGACCGACGGGACCTCAATCAGGACGCCCCGCTTTAACTCGATGTACGACGTAGATTTGGCTTTCAGCTTCTCCGCCATCGGCTTTACGGCCTTTGACGGCTCGATGACCTCCCCGCAAGTAAAAACATCCACAGCGGCAAAACTGTATTCCGGCCATGTATGTATGGAGATATGTGACTCCGCTATGATAACGATGCCGCTTATCCCCTGCGGCGAGAACCGGTGGAAGGAATCCTTAATTACGGTTGCCCCAACCAACCCGGCCACTTCGGCCAGCGCCTCCCTCAGATAATCCATATCATTCAGCAGTCCGGCGTCGCAGTCTTTCAGTTCCAACAGTAAGTGTTTCCCCAGCGCAGTCAAGTGTCTTCCCTCCTCGGAATGGCATTACATAAATATCCGAATGGCTATATTTTTCTCTAAACAGAACGTAATTTTATATTTTATGTTGACTAATTTCAAGAAATATCGTAAGCTACCTATTGACAAAGTCTATATGACCTTGTAAAATACGTTCAAATTCATCAATTAAGGAGGCGTATGCCGTGAGGAGAATTTTTGGAACCCTCGTTGCAATCATAGTGGCTTTATCTTTAGTTTTGATACCGGCCGCTGTCTCAGCCGACCTAGGCAAATGCACGGGTTGGGACAAAGTTAAATGGGAAAATAACCAGAATTCCTGGAAGCTATACCTCCAGCACTGGGGAAGGACGCCGACAAGCGCCATGTCCAGACTTGCTGGTTTGTGCGGCCCGGATAAGCTTTGTCAGGGCGTGTGCAACACATCTCAGTGCCCGAAGCCCACGGGCTGCGACATGAACCAGTGCCTGGGTGGCTGCAGCAACTGCAACACACAGGCAGGAACTCTTGGATCTGCGTGTGACGATTCCAAGAGATGCCTAAACCCCGAGACCAAGCCTACATCTCTACCTCTTGATGACTGCCCGCTTAACTGCCCGGCCAACCCCTCCACTGCCGGCCTCGGCACTTCCAAGTGCTCCGGCTGCTGGGGCAAGAGCCTGTCCTTTGCCAATAAGAGCTGGGGGGCTGCCGATATCGGCACCAGGGCTAACATCAACAACAGCCACATGAACCACAGGGGCACATCCCCCATCGGTGGCGGTGACTGGGGCGTCACCGCGTGCCCGCATCCTGAGTGTGTATCTCTTACCTGGTGCCTGCAGAACAACCTGCTGGCCAAGTGCAAGAATTGCAGCAGCGGCGCCAAGTAAGCTAACCAACTAGGTAACTTGAAAAATAAATAAGCGCTGCCTTTATCGGCAGCGCTTATTTATTTTATCCAGGTTCACATAATGACATCATGGATACAAAAGAAAAACTGGTAACCGTTTACAAGGCCTGCGGGCAACCGGAGGCTGAGATAGTGAGGGGCAGGCTTGAAATAGAAGGCATACTTGCCCTGTTGAAATACGAAAGCATCGGCAGCGTGTACGGCCTGACGGTGGATGGGCTGGGGCAGGTAGAGGTGCAGGTGCCGGCCAGGTGGGCCGGCCGGGCACGGGAGATTATCGGGTCAACCGGCGATGCAATCGAAGACTAAGAGACCTTCTATTTCAGACCAAGAGCAGCATTGAGGGCCTTATAGTCGAACCTGCTGTCGAGCAAAGCCGTCATGGCCTGCAGCTTCTGTAGATGCTGGAAGCCTGCGCCGACCAGCGATCGCTCAATCCCGCCGACGATTTCATTGATATCTTTAGCAGCCACTATGACCGGCACCTTCTTGTCCTCGGCCTTGATCATGACCGAAGTTGAAGGCCGGCTGCCGCTCACCACCAGGCACCTGGTCGAAGTCTCCAGCGCCGCAAGCAGCATATCGGCCCTCTCACACCTGGTAACCACGGCCTTGTTGCGCAACCTGCTGTAGTAATCCCTGGCCGAATCCGGGGACATGGCGCCCAGCATAACGTTCTCCACAAGCTCACCCGCCTTGTCCTTAAAAGCGATGATCTCCCCGTCCACCGCGCTGGCGATCTCCCCCACTGTCACCCCCAGCAATACCCTCGATTCAGGCAGAACCCCCAGCACTGCAATGCCCTTCTCTTTAAAATAGGCCGCGCACTCCGCCTGCACTATGTTTATCTTCGAAGATGGCGCCTGGTTCAAAACGACGCCCACCAGCCTGCTGCCCAGCTTCTCGGCTACCTGCAGGATATCCGGCTCCCGGTAGTCCGAGCACCAACAGATCAGCAATACGACCCGGGCATCAAGCTTCTCAGCTATAGTATACGCGGCCAGCGTCGAGACCTGGTCATGCTTGAAGCTCCCCGGGCTTTCAATTATCAGGACATCTTTATCGGCGCCGGCTTTATCACAGGCCGTCTTCAATCTGCTGGAGAAATTCTCTGCATCCTCTGAGAGGCAGCGCCACAGCTCCTCCTGCTTGATATGGATAGGGCAGAGCTGTTCCCTGTTCTCACCCAATTCAAGAGCCTCCCCCATAAAGGCCGCGTCCAGGCATTGGTCTTCAGCGCCCCCCGCAGTTACTTGGATCGGCTTGATATAGCCGATTTTTTTTCCTGAATTGCCCAGCTTTTTACCTATGCCGGCGCACAATGCCGTTTTCCCGCCAGGGTCGTAAGCAGCGATAAGTAAATTAGTCATGGCGCCTCCTGAATTATAGCCGGGCGATATTATACCACTCTTTACTTCCCGGCTGCATCGGAATATAATATTCTGTAAAGATACTGAAACGGCTGAGAGTTATCACGGCTCTCAGTTTTTTAATATCCGGCATGCCGGGAGGTAACACCCATGATACTAAAAAAGTTTGATATCACCCGCGATGGCCTCGAAAAGCTGAAGGCCGAGTATGATCAGCTTACTTCTGTACGCCGCCAGGAGGTGGCCGACAAGATCAAGAGGGCGCGTGAGATGGGGGGCACGGAGAACAACGCCGAATATGAAGATGCCAAAAACGAGCAGGCGTTTATCGAGGGCCGTATAAGCTCTCTGGAGAACATCATCCTCAACGCCCGCATCATCGAGGCCCCACACCAGCCGGGCGTGGTGGAGCTTGGTGACACAGTACTTATCCAGAACCAGGACGGCAAGACCGAACGCTACACGATCGTGGGAACCGCCGAGGCCAGCCCGGTAGACGGCAAGATATCCTGCGAATCGCCGGTGGGCAAGATGCTGCTGGGCAAGAAAAAGGGTGCTAAGGTGGAGGTGCGAACGCCGGCGGGTATAATGAAATTGCAGATCATCGAAGTAAGCTGAGAACATGGCCGGGCAGGAACGCATTGAGCAACCGCGCTTGGAAAAACTGTCCAGGCTGATAGACCGCGGGATCAAACCTTACCCGCACAAATTCCAGAGGTCCCACAACACCAGGGAAGCCACACTCCTTTTTCTGGAAAAAGTTAAAACCGACCCTTTAGCCACCCTGTCCGACGTCAGCCTGGCCGGGCGCATTACCGCTGCCAGGCTCATGGGTAAAGCGGCTTTTTTCGACATCCGTGACGGCTCAGGCAAAATCCAGGTTTTCTTCCGCCGCGACTCACTGGGAGAGGATAAATATGCACTGCTGCATGAACTCGACCTTGGAGACTTCCTGGGCGCATCGGGCCGCTTATTTAAGACCCGCAGCGGTGAGGTAACCCTCGAGGCCTCCGACTATACCATCCTGGCCAAGGCTCTGCTGCCCCTGCCGGAGAAATGGCACGGCCTCGTGGACGTGGAAAAAAGATACCGCCAGCGATACCTTGACCTGATAGCCAATGAGGAAGTCAGGGAGCTTTTCATCAGGAGAAGCCGGGGCATCAGCGCCATACGCAACTTCATGCATGCAAGGGGATTTATCGAGGTTGAGACCCCTATACTTCAGCCGATGTACGGCGGGGCGCTGGCCAAGCCCTTTATAACACACCACCACGCCCTCGGCCAGGACCTTTATCCACGCATTGCGCTGGAGCTTTACCTCAAGAGGCTGCTGATAGGCGGCTTCGACAAGGTATATGAGATCGGCCGCGTGTTCCGCAACGAGGGCATCTCCACCAAGCACAACCCGGAGTTCACCATGATGGAAAGCTACGAGGCATACGCCGATTATAACGACGTAATGGAGATGATGGAGCAACTGGTATGCAGTGTGGCCGGTGAGATACTGGGCAGCACGCAAATCAGCTTTGCCGGTGAGGTCATCAGCCTGGACCCGCCGTGGAGACGGCTTCCCCTGAGGCAGGCGCTGGTGGATAAATGCGGCATTGATTTCATGCAGTACCCGGACGCCGACAGCCTTCGCGCCCGCATGAAGGAGATGGGATTGCAGGTCGATCCTTTCAAGGACAGGGGCAGGCTCATCGATGAACTGCTCTCGACTTACGTTGAACCCGACCTTCGCCAGCCCACGTTCATCATCGACTACCCTGTCGATATGTCACCTCTTGCCAAGCTCCACCGCCAGATCCCGGACCTGGTGGAGAGGTTCGAGGCATTCATCTGCGGCATGGAGGTGGCAAACGCATTTTCCGAGCTAAACGATCCGCGTGAGCAGCGCGAGCGGTTCAACCGCCAGCGCGAGATGCACGCAGCCGAAATAGAGCGCTCTAAAGCGGCGGGGGAACTGCCCGAAACCGATATGATCGATGATGATTTTATAACCGCGATGGAGCACGGCATGCCGCCTGCCGGAGGCCTGGGCTTGGGTATAGACAGGCTGATCATGCTGCTCAGCGACAAACAGTCTATACGTGAGGTCATACTCTTCCCGCAGCTTAAGCATAAGCAGGGGAGGGAAGACGAGTGATCGACATTAAATTGATTCGTGACAATCCCGAAGTTGTCTACCAGGCGATGGAAAAGCGTGGAGAAGGACGTGCGGAGGTCGACGAAATCATAGAATTGGATGGCTCTTATCGCCTGCTGCTCAAAGAGGCCGAAGCCCTGCGCGCCCGGCGCAACGACGTCAGCAAGCAGATCAGCCGCATGAAAGATAAGCCGGCCGGCCTGATATCTGAGATGCGGCAGGTCGGCGACCGCATCACTCAAATCGAGACCGAGGCCGGCCGGCTTTCGGCCAGGCTGGAGGACGGGCTGCTGCGCCTCCCCAACCTGCCATCGGCCGGCGTACCTCCGGGCCATGGTGCGGAAGATAATGTAGGGGTACGGTCCTGGGGCCAGCCCCGTGAATTCGCATTTGCGCCTCTTCCCCACTGGGAACTGGCCGAAAAGCTGAGTATCATCGACTTCCAGCGCGGGGTCAAGCTTTCGGGCACCAGGTTTTACGTATTGCGCGGGCAGGGTGCGCAATTGCAGCGGGCGCTGATCAATTTCATGCTCGACCTGCACGTTAATGCTCACGGTTATACAGAGATATTCCCACCCTTCATGGTCAAGAAAGAGAGCCTGGTTGGCTCCGGCAACCTGCCCAAGTTCGCCGATAACCTTTATCACGACGCTGAAGAGGATTACTGGTTCGTTCCCACGGCGGAAGTCCCCCTGACCAACCTGCACCGTGACGAGATATTGGCGCCCGGCACATTGCCCTTATGTTATGTCGCACACACATCATGTTTCCGCCGCGAGAAGATGGCGGCGGGCAAGGACACGCGCGGCATCAAGCGCGGTCACCAGTTTGAGAAAGTGGAGATGTACAAGTTCGTTGATCCTGCTACATCCGATGAAGAGCTCAACAAGCTGACGGACGATGCCGAAGACATCTGCCGCAGGCTGGAGCTGCCCTACCGTGTGATACAGCTATGCGCGGGCGACCTGGGCTTTGCAGCCGTAAAGACATTCGATATCGAGATGTGGGCGCCGGGATGCCGGGAGTGGCTTGAAGTAAGCTCCTGCAGCAATTGCGGCGATTTCCAGGCGCGCCGGGCCAATATACGCTACCGGCCTGATACCGAGGCTAAGCCACGCCTGGCGCATACATTGAACGGCTCTGGACTGGCATTGCCGCGCGTGATGATTGCCATAATGGAAAACTACCAGCAGGAAGACGGCAGCATCAGCGTGCCCGCTGTGCTGCGGCCATACATGAATGCAGATATAATCAGGTAGCCGGCTGCATCCGCGCGTTACCTCGTGATTCTCCTGCCCCGCCTGCTTTTTCCAGCATGCAAACCGCCTGCATGTACCGACACCTTGACATTGCCTTCAAATTCAATTTAACTATATGTATAATTAAAGAAATACTTTAGGCAATATCCTGATAGATGATGGCAGAAGGTGAACCACAGACCGGCCCCAGGTTCTGCCGCCAGTGCGGCGGCGTAGTACCCGAGGGCACCGCCATCTGCCCGCGTTGCGGCCAGAAGTGGTTCATGGACCGTGTGGAGCAGCAGGGGGTGGACCTCTGGCAGAAGATCATCGAGAAGAGGACGGCAGCGGGATTAGGAGAAGCCGGTCCCGCGCAGGAAGAGAAACAGTATCGCTGCCCCAACTGCATGGCGGTACTCAAGAGCCCCTCTCCCACATGCCCCCATTGCGGGAAAAGCACGGCCAAAGCCAGGATCGTGCCACCCGGGCAGGAGGAGGAGGCATCGCTTGAAGAGACTGCTCAGGCATTGAACCTGCCCCCGGCGGCTAAAGGGCTGGCCTCCATCAAGGGCGCTTCCCAGCGGGCCAAGAGGCAGGGCGGCAGACGCCGTCTCAAGACCCTCGATATTATCATCATCGTTTTCATCGTAGTTATCCTGGCAGGCATCGGTTTTCTCTTAGCCAGGCGATACGGGATTCTGCCGTCAACGCTGACCTTCCTCAACCCGCCCGAGCAACAGGAATCCCCGCCGGCTGTAACTGCCGAGCCTGAGATATCCAATATAGCCATATCAGATATAACCGCGGATGGAGCTGCCATTGCCTGGACGACTGTCGAACCTGTTTGGGGCAAGGTCATGTACGGCAAAACGGAATCTTACGGCGATTCTGCCGCTGCGGTTCTCCAGGGCAGCGCCCAGAAGGTCACGCTAAGCGGCATTGAGCCTGCCACGACCTATCATTTCATTGTGGTGGCAACGGACGGCAAGGGCAATGAACTGTACCGCAGCAATGACCACATGTTTGATACCGGCCCCCGGCAGAACACCACGCCGCCTGCCGTGACTGCATTCAAGGTTATCCCCGCTGACGGAAGCGCCGTTATAAGCTGGACCACCGACAATCCGTCCAGCAGCCAGGTGTTTTACGGTGCGGACACGTCCTGTCCGAATTTCACCGTAGCAGATACCATGCTTGTCACAGACCACTCGGTGCGTATCATCGGCCTCGAGGCCAATACCAGCTATTATTACCGCATCAAGTCCGTGGATGCCGATGGAAACGTAGCCACGATGGCCCCCCCCAACATATTTACGACACTGGTTTCGGTGCCCACAGGGCCACGAATTGGTGACAGGGCGCCGGATTTCACACTCCCCATCTTCCAGACACAGGATACCATCTCACTGCGCACTTACAGGGGGCAGAAGGTTCTGCTCACCTTTTGGGCCATTTACTGCCCCGAGTGTGATCGCGAACTGGCCCTGCTGCAGTCGATCCAGAACAAAAACATTCCCGGTGTCAAGATCATAGCCGTCTTCATGGAGAGCAAGCTTGATGATATAGACAAGACCATCACCAAGTATAAGGCAGAGAGCGGTGATCTTACTGTGCCGGTGGTGGTCGACATGTATAAGACAACAGCCCACCTTTACAATGTTGAGAAAGCGCCCTACACGGTGTTCATCGATGGCGATATGATCATCAGAGATATTGAACGGGGTAATTTCAATCTGGACCAGGTCGAGAGGACATTGAACAGTTTATAGCCCCATGCCACTGAAACCCTTGACAGCCGATTCGTCCCGTTGTAGTGTAGATTTTTAGGAAGATACCACTTTGGACAGCCAGTTTAGATGTAAATGCGGCAAGCCGATGGCCTACTCCAATGAGCCTTGCAAGGACTGCGGCAGCCTCGGCCCGCACAGCTATGCCGGCAAGGCCGGCCCGCCGGCTATAACCACACAGGGACCGCCACAGCAAAGGCGCGCTGATAATATCCCCGTAGACAGGGGTGAAAGGCAGCCTCCTGCTGCAGCAGGGCGTGAGAGCCCGGCCGGTTTCGAGCCGGTGGATATGGCTGATGTTGAGCCCCGCAGGGGGCGCGGCCACCGCGGGGATGATGACACGAGGTTTCCCGTCGGCATCAGCCGCAGGGCCGAGATACTGGATCATATAGATGGTATGGACAGGGAGGACAGGAAAGAGCCGGCTAAGCGGCAGAAGAAAGCCAGGGAACGGGAGTCTGACGGGGATTGGGATACGGGTGAAAGGCCGGCCAGGGAAAGGCACTTCGAATCCTTCCTCGACGAGGGAGAAGAGGAGAAGAAGCCACGTAAAGGCAAGGCCGGAGGTATTGCAACCACGATTATCAGTATCATATTGATCGTAGCGCTGGTACTCTGCGCCCTCTATGTCTACAACAACTTTGATGACCTGACCAGGTGGCTGATGATACCAACAACCCCCGAGACGACCACACCCACGGAGCAGCCCGGAGACACGGCCGATTCCGGCCAGAACCCCTTTGCCGGCCTGCTGGCAGTGTTCGGCTGGGGAAAAGCCCCGGCCGTGCCGGCCGACAACGCCAGCGAGCCGGCAGCATCTTCCAACCAGACAGCGCCGGCGCCCGAACAGCCTGCTGCGCCTTCAGATACAACCCTGCCCGTTATATCCGATATTCTTATCAAGTCCATCACGGATCATGGCGCCTCGCTGACATGGAAGACGGACGAACCATGCACCAGCAGAGTTACCTATAAGACAGAGGTGGGCGAACCTCAAGTCCGCAACGGGGCGGTCACACCCTCCCGTTACCACCAGGCTGACCTCAGCGAGCTTGAAAGCGGGAAGACTTATTACATAACAATAATCTGCCGGGATGCCTCCGACAACGAGGGCAAGCAGGAGAGGAGCTTCCAGACCTTACTATCCGCCGCCGACACCATCGCCCCGCAGCTTATCGGCCAGCCGTCCGTATCGGTGGATGATATGACTGCTACCATTTCCTGGAAAACAAACGAGGAGGCAAGGTCGCAGGTTAAATACAGCCTGGGCGCCGGCTATGAATTCCCATCCGCTTTTACCAATGACTTTAGCTTCTCCCACAGCGTTTTCCTGACCGGGCTTTCGCCCGACACCACCTACCATTACCAGCTCATATCGAGGGACGCTTCCGGCAACGTTATGACCTTAAGTGACTTCGACTTCCGGACCGAGCCCGAGACGGGAACTGCGCCCTACATGGGCAGCAGGGCTCCCAATTTCACCCTGAAAAACCTGCAAGGGGAGACCATCTCTCTCAGCCAGTTCCGCGGCAAGAAGGTCATCCTCAATTTCTGGGCCAGCTGGTGCACACCCTGCAAGATCGAGCTGCCTCACTTCCAGACAATCTGGAATAAATACAATCCGGGCGCCGACTTCGTCATCTTAACCGTGGCCGGCAGCCAGTCGGAGGAGCCTGTCATCAAATACTTCATCGACAATGGCAGTTACACCTTTGCCGTTTGCCTCGATCCCGGCGAAGATGCTTTTAATAAGTATGATCTCACCAGCATACCAAAGACCTACTTTATCGATAAAGACGGCGTGATCCGCAGGATCCAGCAGGGCATGTTCACCGGCCCCGGCGAGATCGAGTTCATGCTCAATTCATACTGATCTCCACCAGAAACGCCAGTGCGCAGGTGTTTATGCCGGGCAACCATCTTTGAGGCGCTGCCGCTCACGATGTAATAAACTTGACACAGAAGGTATCTTGTCTTACCGTTAATGTAACATTGAATGTAGATTAATATGGATATCAGTTAATGCCCAGCACGGTAATCTGCCAGAGGTGTCACGAGATCAATGAACCCAACGCTACCGTCTGCCAGAAATGTGGCGCAAGGTTCTGCCCGCATTGCCACCTGTTAATCGAATCTCCCGATGCGTCCATCTGCCCTCACTGCGGCAAGAAAGATGGCTCGTTCCGGCCCGGCAAGTACTCTGCCGGAAGCTTTGCGCCTGCGGCAGTGGCTCCGGGCGCCATGCCGGCCAGCAGGTATGTCTGCCCGAGCTGCGGCAACAGGATAGACTCTTCACTGGGCAAGTGCCCCTATTGCGGACAGCTGGGAAACCGCTTCACCGCGATGCCGACGCAAGGCCACGGCGTGATGAAGCCCGCACAGGGCGACCACACCCCGACGTTCACAGCCCCTCCGCCTGCTGAACAGGGTCCCACCACACAGAAAGTCTGCTCCAAGTGCGGCAGGGTCATCCCGCCCGGGTCCAGCCTGTGCCCTGTGCATGGCAAATTCGGAGGCGGCAATACTTTGAGAACTTTTACTCCTCCCGTCAGGGACAAGACCTTCGAAGGCGAAGTATACAGGAGGATGGAGGAGAAGAAGGCAGGGCCTGCCGGACAGGTCCGCTCCAGCGTCAGGCAAACAGCGCCCGAGGATATATATCCGCAGATGGCACAGGCGCCCGCCATGCCGGAAGCGCCTCCCTCGGCCGCCGAGCAGCGAACCTGCCCGAACTGCGGTAATGCTGTGCCCGACCGCAGCAAGGTTTGCCCCACCTGCGGCAACAACCGCCTCCCTCCCGAGAGGAGCAAGCCCTTTATCAAGGCCGAGGACCGTTACAGGGCCGCGGAGGCCGCACAGCAGGCATATGCTGCCTACCCACCACAGTATCCACAACAGGATCCACCACAGGATAACCCGTATTATGGGCAGCCGGCGGTACAGCCATATGAAATGGCCTACCAGGCGCCGGCGCCCGGATTTGTGCAGGAGATTTACCGCGAGAAAAAGCGGGGGAAGGAGAAGATGCCCCGCGAGCGCGAAGAAAGGACGGCAAAGCCCGGGCAGAGGTCTTCCCCGATACCCATACTGCTGGCGCTTATTGCCCTGGCCGGGGTCATCGTCATCGGCATAGTCTTCCTGATGGACCAGCTCAAGACGCCTGCGCCGGTGGTGATGCCTTCTTCCACGATCACAACACCTTCCGGCTCAACCACGGGGCCCGCGATATCGGACATACAATATTCCAATATCACCCGTACGGGCGCCACCGTGACCTGGAAAACCGACAAGAAGTCCAACAGCATCGTCATCTACTGCATTGACGGCGGCACCCTGTGCGAAAACGCCAGGGACGATGCGCTGGCCACCAACCACAGCGTCAACCTGACCGATCTTGAACAGGGCAAATCCTATCACATAACGGTGAAATCGAGCCTGGGCAACGACCCCGATTCACCCGACTCCAGCCTGGAGGCAACGGCCGTGCTGAGTACCCTGGACATACTTGATACCACTCCGCCTGTGATCAGCGCAGTGAATGTCACCAATATCTCCAGTTCGGGATCAGCGGAGATAACCTGGAAGACGGACGAGCCGGCCACCAGCCAGGTGAGCTACGGGACGTCCGCCGGCTACGGCACCCTGCAGCCGTCGCAGACCGACACGACGCTTGCAACCTTCCACGATGTGATCCTCAACGGGCTGTCTCCGCAGACAACCTTCCATTACAAGGTAGTGTCGAGAGACGCCGACGGCAACGAGAGGTCGTCGCCTGATGCCACCTTTGCGACGCCCGCACCGGCCGGGTCATCGCTTGGAAATTCAGCCCCCGACTTCACGCTGCGCTGCGCCGACGGCAGCCAGGTGACCCTCAGCGCGCTGCAGGGCAAGAAAGTAATCATCAACTTCTGGAATTTAAATTGTCATTACTGCATGGATGAGCTGCCATATTTTCAGGAGGTGCGCGAAAATCACACCGAGAGCGATGTAGCAATGCTGATAATCAACAGCGCCGCCGGCGGGTTCCCCGCAAACAGGGATGAATACGTGGGCGCAGCCATCGACAACGCCGGCTGGGATTTCACGGTGCCGTTGGACGATTCAGGCATCGTTGCCATGGCCTATGACGTAATG
>CAZKOL010000040.1:0-14639 GCA_964554375.1 uncultured Dehalococcoidales bacterium | reverse complement strand
CAACCACCTTTACCTGTATCTCGGCGATGCTTTCCTTTGTCAGGTGACGGTAGCGTCCCTGCAGCTTGAGGTAATCCTCTACCGGCCTGAGATAAGGCAGGTCGATATTCAATTTGTACTGGCCATTCTCGATTTCGTAAATCGGGAAAATACCCGTCTCGACCGCCAGCCGGCCAACCTTGATAGTCTGGTTGGAGCGACAGCGCCAGCCGGTGGGACAGACCGACAGGATGTGAATGTACGAAGGCCCCTTGACCTTTACAGCCTTTTCAACCTTTGTCATTATGTCAATTGGATAGCTGGAGCATGAGGTTGCCACATAGGGTATATTATGCGCCGCGGCTATGGCGGCCATATTTTTCTTCCAGGTATGCTGCCCCATGCTCTTTTTACCCGCCGGCGCGGTTGTGGTCGAGGCACCGAAAGGCGTCTCGCTTGATCGCTGTATGCCTGTATTCATATAGGCCTCGTTGTCATAGCAAACGTAAAGGAAATCGTGTCCTCGTTCAAGGGCGCCCGACAGGGATTGCAGGCCGATATCCGCCGTGCCGCCGTCCCCACCCATGGCCACGACCTTGACCTCTTTTGTATACCCGTGCTTGCGCTTGAGTGCTTTAATGCCGGATTCGATGCCTGAAGCCACGGCCGAGGCATTCTCGAAGAGGGTATGGATCCAGGGGACCTCCCAGGACGTTTCAGGCAGCGGTGATGAGATGATCTCCATACAACCGGTAGCCATGGAGATGATGGTGTTGCGGCCCAGCGCTTTGCACACGTAACGCACGGCCAACACCTCGCCACATCCCGAGCACGCCCGGTGACCGGACGCTATATACTCGCCCTTCGTGACCAGCCTGGGCACGTAAATGCTAAGAGTTTCCACTATTCCCTCACTCCGTACATGATCGTTTCGGCTGTTCGGCCTGCTTTAATCTGCTGCAGACCCATCTCCACCAATTTTTCAAAATCAGCCGGCGACACGTCGCGCCCTCCCAACCCACCGACTATGCTGGCAACCTGCGGCCTCTTATCACCCGCATAAAGGGCCGCCCTGATCTCCGAGCAGATCGGCGCCGGACCCCCGAGCGATATCGCCCGGTCCAGGACGATAATGTTACTTGCTCCCGATAAGGCCTGTACCATCTCCTCGTAGGGGAAGGGACGCCACAGGCGTACCCTGACCAGTCCGACCTTCTTGCCCTCACTCTGCATCTTATCGATGGCGTCCATGGCGTTTTCACTGTAGCCGCCCGCTGTCACCAGCAGCGTCTCCGCGTTGTCCGCCTTATACTGTTCAACCAGCTTGTAATGCCGTCCGGTCAGTTCACCATACTTGCGCCATACATCAAGAATCACCTTCCTGGAATCTCGTAACGCTGCATCCAGATCTTTCCTGGTCTCTGCATACATGTTGGGCGCGGCGAAACAGCCCATACTGACAGGATTGTCGGGGTCCAGCGTGTACTTACGCTTATAGGGAGGCAAGAATCCATCTACAGTCTTCCGGTCAAGCATCTCGATAGGCTCGATCACATGGGAGACATGGAAGCCGTCGACATTAATCATGGTGGGCAGCAGGACGTCCGGGTGCTCGGCGATATAAAAGGCGCATATCACCTGGTCGAAGGCCTGCTGGCCGTTTTCAACAAAGATCTGTATCCAGCCCGAGTCCCGGACGCTCATGGCGTCGGATTGATCACCCCAGACATTCAATGGGCCGGAGAGGGCGCGGTTGGCCACGGTCATAACGATGGGCAGGCGCATCGAGGCCGCCACCAGCAGTACCTCGTGCATGAGTATAAGGCCCTGACCGGCAGTGGCGGTGAATGTCCTGGCCCCCACGGCGCTGGAGCCCAGGCATGCGCTCATGGCAGAGTGCTCCGATTCAACCGGTATGTATTCGGCATCGAGCTCGCCGTTGGCCACCATCTCGGCCAGACCTTCCACGATGTGAGTCTGGGGAGTTATGGGATAGGCGGCAATGACATCGGTGTTGGCCAGTTTAACGGCCTCGGCGATTGCCAGAGATGATTCAATACCGGTGCGCTTCGACGTCATGATTAAGGTCCCTCAACCATCTTAATAGCCCTGGTCCAGCACTCCTGTGCGCAGATACCACAACCCTTGCAGAAGAATGGATTGGAGCGAAAATAGCCGTCGCTCTGCTGGCTGATGCAGAACTCGGGACAATAAAGCGAACATATGCCGCACTTTATACAGACGGCATCATTCCACTCGGGATGCTCCGATTTCCAGTTTCCGGTGCAGAACCGCTTGGTGTTTCCCACATCTGTGACCGCGCATCCTACCAGCAGCTCGTTCCATTTGGGGAGCTTCTCAGCCTGGAACTTTTTCTCTTTCTTGGGTCCGCTTGTGGTTATCTCGCCCAGCACTGTGCTGTTAAAAGCCCGGTTGCAGGCCTCGTAATTGGCTTTTGAGCGGGCGCCGAATTTATCGGCCAGCGGCTCATTCAACGAGTCCATCTTAATTATGCCTGTGGCCTTTATCAGTGCGCCCAGCATGGTAGTATTGACAATATTCACCCCCAGCAACTCCCTGGCGATGGAAGATGCATTGACCACCGCCAGCTTCCAGTCGCCGCTGAACTCCTGCTTAATATCCTCGATAGCGCTGGTGCTGTTCACGATCAAAGTCCCACCCGGCTTCAACCCATCCACCACGTTTATCAGCGTTACCAGCCCGGGATCAAGCACTATCACGATGTCCGGTTCCACTACCCCGGAACGGATTCGAATGGGCGTGTCCTCGCTGATGCGGTTAAATGCCAGCACGGGCGCGCCGCGTCTCTCAGGGCCGAAGCTGGGGAAGGCCTGTGCGTACTTGCCCTCGCGCATCGCAGCCAGCGCGGTCAACTCGGCGGATGTAACCGCTCCCTGGCCACCCCGTCCGTGCCAGCGAATTTCGATAGTTGTACCCTGTTTCATCTCTTTAATCTCAAATATGCATGGGTTCGATGCGCCCCTGGAGGGACTTGAACCCTCGCACCCGGCTCCGGAGGCCGGTGCTCTATCCCCTGAGCTACAGGGGCACAGAAGTCATTTAATCAGACATCATCAATTCCCGGACCATTGATAGATTGTTTAGTATATCAAGTTTATTTTTTATTTGGCAAATCAACCGCCTGACGGGTTGATGAAAAGAGGCAGCAGGACAAGAAAGTAGACGGCCAAGATGACCAGCCCCATGGGTACACCTATGACGGCCCATTCCTTCATGCTGATTTTCAGCCTGCCGGCTGACACGATATTGGGTATATTGCCGGGTATCAGCATGCCCCCCGCTATTAACAATCCCATGACGATGGCTGTGATCTGCGACAGCAGCATGCCCGGACCTATCTCCACTGCGGTCAGCGTCGCGTTATCCAGGACGGCAGATATTGTGTTAATCCAGTAAAGGGCGGCTGCGGGCACATGCACCACGTACCAGACTATGATGGGCTTCATGCCCTCCCCCAGCAGTATCAGCGCAGCAATAAAGAAATATACCCGTATGGCCCGAAAGATCACGGTCTTCAATGTTTCCGAGTACTGTTCCGAGCGCTTGAAGTTGCTGGTTTGCGTATGCCTGCCGACATAGAAGGCGCCGAAAAGGGCGATGGCCACAACACCGGGTATCACATAGAGGCCGAACACCTGCAGGCAGAAGAGGAAACCGGCATGAAAGGGCGGCCCGGAGAGCTTGGAGACAAGTATGGTTGAAAGCGGTTCGCCCACAGGGGTCAGGACGGCACCCAGCCCCATGGCGAAACATGCTACCACGGCAAACTTGATTTTCTCCTTTCTGTTCAGCGGGATGGTCGCGATGATTTCAGAGAGTAGTACGGCAGTGACTATGACGGAGACCACGCTGCATAAAAGGCCGAAGGTCAGGATTATGAAAAAAGCAAACAACCTCCAGCCGAGCTTTGAGGCAATGGTGAGAACGCCCCGGCAAAAGACCTTGTTGAAGAAATGTATGATAAGACCGAATACCAGCACGACCTGAAAGATGCCGATGGGGACGTTGCTGATCTCGACCGGCGCTTTGAGCGCCTCCATCACCAGTTCCAGGCTCCACAGACCGGAGATGGTCACGGCGCAGATGCCCATAAAAAGGAAGAAAAGCTCGAGGTTCTCCTCGACCTTCTTCACAACAAACGGCAGTATCAGCACTGCCAGGATTACCAGGGACAGCCCCACGGCTATGGCGACTACGGGCTGGTCCGGCACCTGCACGGCAAAAAAGTTGCTGTTCATCGCTTAATCAAGATATACGCTTAACTTAATGAGATCCGGGATCGAATAATTGAAGTGTGAAAAATCAGGAATCTATCTCGCAACCCGTGGTCTTAATCAATAACACAGGGATATCCGTAGCCCGGAGGATCTTCTCCGCCACGCTACCCCAGAATAATCTCGATATTCCGGAGCGTCCATGGGTGGCCATGATGATAAGGTCGACGCCGTTATTTACAGCATACCTGACAAGCCTGTCCGCCGCCCTGCCGCTCAGTATCACTGTATCGACTTTAATGCCCGCCTGGGTAAGCTGGTCGGATACCTGTTCGAGGTACTTAGCCGCCTCTTTCTTGCCCTCGGTTTCGATCTGCTTTATCTCGTCATCGCTGAGCGCTATCTTGCCCTTGGTAGGAATCTCCAGCGGCTCAATCACGCTAACCAGCTCCACTTTGGTAGTGGACTTTTTAGCAATAGTTTCAATATGAGGAATAACGCATTCGGCGACCTGTGAGCCGTCCAGCGGCACCATTATTTTCTTATACATGGCCATGCCTCCTCAGCAGTTCAAAATCCTCGACGGCAGTTAAGTTGCAATGATATCATTGAAAACCTCACAATTCAATCATAACTTATGCTATTTCGCACAGGCAAAGCACATCGGGCAGTAGCGGCCTGGCAATTGCAGTTTTTTTCATGCATATCCGGGGTGATATAATAGACGAACAGCAGAGAGCAATGCACTTCCGAAAGGCGTTCACGGCATCCGGATTTATGGGGGAGGCAAAGATCGGCAGGAATTTGTTTGGAGATTAATAGCCGAGATAAAACTATTTGAATTTATAGCCCTGCTCCTTGAACAGCTTCATGCAAGTATCTACTACATCCGGATCGCAGCAGTTTTTTCCTCTATATCCAAGATGATATAATAAACGAACAGCGGAGAGGTGACCGAGTGGACGATGGTGCCGCTCTCGAAAAGCGGTGGGCGAGAGCCTCGTGGGTTCGAATCCCACCCTCTCCGCCATGTTTTTTATCAGGAGAGGTGCTGGAGTGGCCTAACAGGCGCGCCTGGAAAGCGCGTGTAGCGTCATTGCTACCATGGGTTCGAATCCCATCCTCTCCGCCACTCTGACGGCCGACGTGGCGAAACACACAGAATTATGAATTCCGATGTTAAAGTAGGACTGGCGCTGGGGAGCGGCGCCGCGCTGGGGATGGCGCATATCGGCGTTATCAAAGCCCTGCGTGAAGCCGATATCCCCATCGACATGATCGCCGGGACCAGCATGGGAGCGCTGGTCGGGGCCTGTTATGCCGCCGACGGGCAAATAGAGGACTTGGAGGAGCTCGCACTCACGGCAAACCTGCGCAAGATAACGCACCTGCTGGACCCCAATTTCACCCTTATCCGAGCAGGTTTTTTGCACGGCAAACGGGTGGAGGGCTTTCTCAAGCCGATCATCGGCGACCGTGACGTCAACCAATGCAAAATCCCCTTTGCCGCTGTAGCCACAGATATTCATTCCGCCCAACAGGTCGTCATCACGCAGGGATCGCTTATAAAAGCAGTGCGAGCCAGCATATCCATACCGGGCGTGTTCGTGCCGGTGAATTACGACGGCCGCTACCTGGTGGACGGCGGGGCGATCAACCCGGTCCCGGCAGACGTGGTGAAATCCATGGGGGCGACGTTTGTCATAGCTGTAAATGTATTAACTGATCCCAGGAAGCGCAGACACCTGGGGTTAACCGGAAATATTAAATCACGCAGGGCGCCGGGCATGATGAATACACTGATACAATCCATCTATATCATGGAATACGAGATGGTGCGCGCCAGCATATTGAAGGCCGACATCATGATCGAGCCGGACGTGAGCAATATGGAGGTCTACGAGTTCCACCGCGGCCCCGAGGCGATCGAGGCCGGATACAGGGCAGCGGTCGCCGTTATCCCCGTGACCAAAAGGTTGCTCGACAACGAGCAGACTATTTGATCTGCCGGTCCATACCCCAGCTCAACCATCATGCTCCCCTTTTAACAGCCGCTGCGCGACCGCCTTTTATTGCATCCCCGATGCTTGTGTTAAAATACCTCGATTTATATGCCTGACGACAGAGAGCTTAAATACTGGATCGGTTTCACCAAGATCTCCGGCATCGGAAGGGTACGCCTATCTTTGCTCAAGGGGCATTTCGGCTCACTTGCCAGCGCCTGGGCTGCGCCCCGGCCGGAGCTGCTGAAAGCCGGCCTCGAGGCCGGCTCTGCAGACAACTTGATAACTACCCGCCCGGGCATAGACCTGGATAAGGACCTGTCTCTTATCGACAGGTATAAGATCAAAGTGATCACCTTTGAATCTTCGGACTACCCCGCGCTATTGAAGGAAACGCATGACTATCCGGCGGTTTTATATGTTCGCGGTGATCTGGCGCCCGCGGACGCCGACAGCGTGGCAGTGGTCGGCACGCGGAGGGCTACATCATACGGCAGGCAGGTCGCCGAGGATATCGTGGGCAACCTTGCGCTCAACGGCATAACCATAATAAGCGGCATGGCCAGGGGCATCGATACGATCGCACACAGGTCGGCGCTGGAAGCCGGCGGCAGGACGATCGCGGTGTTCGCCTGCGGCCTGGACATCGTCTACCCGCCGGAAAACCTCAAGCTGGCCAAGGACATACTCGAGAACGGCGCGCTGATCAGCGAACACCCCCTGGGGACAAAGCCCAAGCCGGAGAATTTCCCCCGGCGCAACAGGATCCTCAGCGGCCTCAGCCTCGGCGTGCTGGTGGTGGAATCGGGGGAAAGGGGCGGCGCGCTGATCACCGCCAGCTTTGCAGTAGATCAAAACAGGGAGGTCTTCGCGATACCGGGCAGCATACTTTCCGGGATGAGCCGCGGTCCCAACAGGCTGATCCAGGACGGCGCCAAGCTGGTGCGAAACCATGTCGATATACTTGAAGAGCTGCGCCTCCCCGTGGTTTCCCGTCAAATCGAGATGAAGGATACCCTTACCCCCGGCGGGAATGAATCGATTATAATAAAATGCATCTCGGAGGAACCGGCACACGTCGATGAGATCTGCCGGGCCAGTGGGCTGGATATATCCGCGGTCATAAGCTGCCTGGCGATCATGGAGTTGAACGGCCTGGTCAGGCAAACAGGCGGCATGACCTACGCGCTGAACAGCCGCCTGAAAATTTAAATTGCTTTGATTTGAGAGAATTATGACTGTAAAACTTGTAATCGTTGAATCCCCGGCCAAGGCCAGGACCCTGAGTAAAATCCTGGGCAAGAACTACGTGATACGGGCGTCCATGGGACATGTGCGGGACCTCCCGGCCGACCGGCTGGGCATATTGATCGACAACGACTTCGAACCGGAATACAAAAATATCCCCGAGAGAAGGTCGGTGCTCAAGGAGATCAGGGAGCTTGCCAACAGCGCCTCGTCCGTCTACCTGGCCACAGACCCCGACCGCGAGGGCGAGGCCATATCGTGGCACCTGATCAAAGCCGCCAACCTGCAGAAGGATAATATCCCCCTCAGACGCGTAACCTTCCACGAGATCACTCAGGAAGCAGTCGAGCAGGCGTTTAAAAACCCCCGCCCTATCGATATGAAGATGGTCGACGCTCAGCAAGCCAGGCGCATACTCGATCGCCTGGTCGGGTACAAGCTGAGCCCGCTGCTCTGGAAAAAAGTCCTTAAAGGCCTCTCGGCCGGCAGGGTGCAGTCGGTAGCGGTCAGGCTGATCGTCGACCGCGAGAAAGAGATACTGCAGTTTGTGCCGGTTGAATACTGGACCATTGAAGCTAAACTCGCACAACAGAAAAAGAAGGGCGTATCCTTCAAGGCCTCATTTATCGGCCTGGCGGGCGATGGCAAATTGGATATACCCGATACCGCCAAATGCGAAAACATCATATCTGACCTGCGCGAGTCCCAATACTCGGTGAAATCAGTACAGAAAAAAGAGGTTGCCCGCCAATCGGCGCCCCCCTTCATCACCAGCACTATGCAGCAGGAGGCCTGGCGCAAGCTGCATTACACCGCGAAAAAAACCATGGTCATCGCCCAGCAGCTCTACGAGGGGCTGCCCATCGGCGAGGAGGGCGACACCGGACTGATAACCTACATGAGGACCGACTCTACCAATGTAGCAGCCTCCGCCGTTGAGGAAATACGTTCCTATATATCGGCCAATTTTTCCAAACAGTACCTGCCCGCGACCTCCAGGCATTTCACCAAGAAAGTTAAGATGGCCCAGGAAGCGCATGAAGCAATACGGCCGACCAGGGCAGGCCGTGACCCGGACAGCATCAAGAAATTCCTCAATAAGGACCAGAACCAGCTTTATGACCTTATATGGAAAAGGGCCATCGCCAGCCAGATGTCCGCAGCGCTTTTCGATACGCTGACCGTGGATATCGAGGCTGAATGCACTAAAAACAAATTGATCTACCTTCTGCGCACCAGGGCTTCCAAGATGAGTTTCCCGGGTTTTATGGCACTGTATACGGAGGGACGCGACGAGGAGAAAGATGAGTTCGACGACTTTAATTCGACCGCCATCCCCCAGTTGAAGGAAGGCGAACCGCTCAACCTGGTCGACCTGTTCCCCGAGCAATTCTTCACGCAGCCGCCCCCGCGCTATACCGAGGCTACACTGATCAAAGCCCTGGAACAAAAGGGCATCGGCAGGCCCAGCACCTATGCGCCGATTATCTCCACCATACTGGACAGGGAATACGTTTTTAAAGATGGCGGGAAGCTGCGCCCCGAGGAGATCGGCATTATTGTCAACGACCTGCTGGTAAGCAATTTCCCCAATATCATAGATTTCAATTTCACGGCCAGGATGGAGTCAGAGCTGGACGAGATCGCCAAGGGGACGATGGACCGCCAGTCCGTGATTAAATCTTTCTATACCCCCTTTGCGAACGATCTGATCAGTGCCCAGGATAAATTGCAGAAAGTGGTCATCAAGTCCGAGGATAAGTGCCCGGAGTGCGGCAAGGACATGGTGTTGAAATCAAGCCGTTACGGGAAGTTCTGGGCCTGCTCGGATTACCCGAATTGCACGGGCAAGAAAAACGTGGCGGTTAACCGGGGCCCCGCGCCCGAGCCGTCCGACGAGAAGTGTCCCAACTGCGGCGAGGCAATGGTCATACGGACCGGACGCTACGGAAAATTCCTGGCCTGCACTAAATACCCGGAATGCAAGACGACCAAAAAGATTTTCGGGCAGCGTAAAACCTACCATGCCCGAAAGGAGAAGTCCTGACACATTGACTATTGGTGCTGAATGCCACTGCTGACACAGGGAGCAAGAATTTGAGCCGACTATCTTCACTGCGCGACAGTTTCGCGTCAAACGGGATAGACGGCCTGCTCATCGGCTCCGCCAGCAACAGACGCTACCTGTCCGGTTTCACCGGCAGCGCAGGTTGGCTCGTGATATCACCGCAGAGATCCTGCCTGGCCGTCGATTTCCGTTACGTGGAGCAGGCCGGACAACAATCGCCCGGTTTCGAAGTTTTATATATTAAGGGCGATGTCAGCGGATGGCTTGCCGACCTGGTGGCCGGCATGGGTATCGACAGGCTCGGCGTTGAGTCCGATCACATATCACTGACCGTCTACCAGTCGGTCTGCCGGGCGGCTCAGGCATCGGGAGACAAGTTCCATATCATACCCGTCAAAAGCCCGGTCGAGCCTCTGAGGGCGGTCAAGGACGCAGATGAGCTGGCCGACATAACCAGGGCCTGCGCCATCGCGGACAGGGCGTTGGAGCAGATAGTGCCCTCGATCAAGGAGGGCTTAACGGAAAAACAGTTGGCCTGGCAGCTCGAAAGCTATATCAGGCAGCAGGGTAGCGAACCCCTTCCCTTCGAGCTAATCGTAGCCTCGGGACCGAACTCCGCGCTGCCTCACGCCAGGCCGACGGACAAACCTATCGCCGGGGGCGAGCCCATAATCATCGATATGGGGGCCAGGCACGGCGGCTATTGCTGCGACATGACGCGCACTTATATTATCGGGAAGGGAGATGAAAGGTTCAATAATGTCTACAACACGGTGCTGGGCGCTCAAACATCAGCTATAGCTTTGATCAGAGAGGGTATGGGTGCGGGTACTGCGGACGGCCTGGTTCGTGATATTATTGATAAAGCGGGCTACGGCGACTCATTCGGCCACGGGCTGGGGCATGGCGTCGGACTCGATGCTCACGAATGGCCGCGCCTGGGACCGTCCAGCGATGATATACTGGCAGAGAATATGGCCTTCACAATCGAGCCGGGGATCTACCTGCCCGGGTGGGGCGGGGTCAGGATTGAAGATACCGTCGTAATCTCCGGCGGCAAAGCGCTGGCCCTGACCAACACGGGCAAAAGGTCCCGTTTATATGGAGGTAAATCATTATGATCGACGCCGGTGAACTAAAGAAAGGTATAACCATCATGCTTGACGGTCAACTTTACCAGGTGCTGGATTACCAGCACATCAAAATGGGAAGAGGCTCGGCTCAGATCAGGATAAGGTTGAGGGACGTCAAGGCAGGGCACATCGTGGAAAAATCATTTCAGGCCAGCGAAAAATTCACCAAGGCCTTTCTCGAGAGGCGACAGGTGCAGTTCCTCTACAACGACGGCGACCTGTATCACTTGATGGACAACGAAAGCTACGAGCAGACGGCTGTGGACAAGAGTTTGATGGGCGAAACCGTCAACTACCTCAAAGAGAACATGAACATGGAGCTGCTCACGCACAAGGGTGTCCCCATAGGAGTGGACCTCCCCATATCGGTCGAGTTGAAAATAGCCGAGACCGGTCCCGGGTTCAAAGGGAATACAGCCAGCGCCGGCGGAAAGCCGGCCAAAATGGAGACGGGCATCACCATCCAGGTACCCTTTTTCATCAACACCGGCGATACCATCAAGGTCGATACCAGGACAGGGCAATATCTGGAAAGGGTCAGTTAATCCTTGATCAAGGCCGACCTGCACGTTCATACCAGGCGCTCGGTTGACTCCTTCATGACCTATCAGCAACTGATTAAAGCCTGCCAGTCCAAGGGCATTAATTGCGTTGCCGTGGCCGACCACGGAACCACGCTGGGCGCCAGGGAACTCAGCAAGATAGCCCCTTTAAAGATCATAATCTGCGAAGAGGTGCGCACCCCTTACGGCGAGATAATGGGTATGTTCCTGCATGAAGATATACCCGACAAAATCCCTGTCGACGAGGCCATAAGGCGCATCCGCGAGCAGGGTGGCCTGGTCTGCATCCCCCATCCCTACGACCGCGTCAGACCCTCCGCCTTCCGCAACGAAAAGATGCTGGAGGAATTGGCGGACAGGGTGGATATTATCGAAGTATTCAATTCGCGCACCCTTTTCCCCGGCGCCGAAAAAAAGGCGCGCAGCCTTGCCCGGCGGCACGGCAAGCTGATCAGCTTCGGGTCGGACGCCCATCACCCTGCGGAGATAGGCTACGCGCTGGTGGAAATGCCGGATTTCAACAGCCCGCGCGAATATTTGGACTCGCTGGCATGCGCCAAACTCTTCGGCAGGAAATCCAGCCCGCTGATACACCTCATCACCACCACGGCAAGGCTGATAAAGTTCACCAGGCAGGAATAGCAAGGATGCTGAGAATCGGCTGGTTTTCCACCGCGCGGGGTGACAGCTCTAAAAAACTGCTGGATACTGTGGTCTCTACAATCCGCGAGGGCGGGCTTGATGCCCGCATCGAGTTCGTCTTCTGCAGCCGTGAACCCGGCGAATCGGAGAAGACGGATATTTTTCTGGCCCAAGTCAGGGAATACTCAATCACGCTGGTAACCTCCTCTGTTAAAAAGTTCGCGGGCAGCTTCAGGCAGCAGGTCGGCGTGAAAGACGGTGACCTCCCCGGATGGCGCCTGGAATATGACCGGCAGGTCATGGCCGGGCTGGAAGGTTTCACGGTGGACATATGCCTGCTGGCAGGCTACATGCTGATCGTGGGCCACGAGATGTGCAGCAGGTTCAATATGATCAACCTTCATCCTGCGTTGCCCACCGGCCCCAAGGGCGCCTGGCAGGAGGTCATCTGGCAACTGATGAGAGAGAGGGCGGCCGAGTCGGGCGTGATGATACACCTGGTCACACCTCAACTGGACAGGGGCCCCGTCATCTCGTTTTGCAAATACCCGATCAGGGGTGAGAAATTCGATGCGCTGTGGGATTCGCTGGGTGACCTTCCAGTGGACGCACTAAGGCAGGCCGAAGGCGAGGATAATGTGCTGTTCAAACTGATCAGGCAGCGTGGTTTCATCAGGGAGACACCGCTGATTATCGATACATTGCGTTCATTCAGCCGGGGCAGGATCAAGATAGATAGTCAGAAAAGGCTGCTGGACAGCCGCGGATTGCCCATCGCCGGCTACGACCTGACTGCCGAGATCGACCGGCAGGTACATGAATAGTTACTTCTTGTCTTTCTTGGCCGACGGCGCGAGCACATCGTCGATCAGACCGTATTCTACCGCCTGCTTGGTATCGAAATAAATATCCCTGTCGGTATCCTGGCGGATCTTATCCAGCGACTGGCCGGTGTGAGTTGAGAGTATTTTGGCCACCAGCTCGTCCAACCTCTCGAACTCCTTGGCTGCGATTTTGATATCCGTAATCTGTCCCTGTGTCCCGGCCCGGCCCTGGTGCATGTGGATCGTGGAGTTGGGCAGGGCATACCTTTTACCTTTTGCGCCGGCGCAAAGCAGGACAGTGCCCATGCTGTAGGCTGAGCCCACGCAGATTGTGGATACATCCGGCTGGATCAGCTGCATCGTATCGTAGATGGCCAGTCCCGCCGTGACAACCCCACCCGGCGAGTGAATGTACAGGCTTATATCCTTCTCGGGGTCCTCCCTGGCCAGATACAACAACTGGGCGACGATAACATTGGATATCTGATCGTCTACCTGCGTGCCCAGGAAGATGATCCTCTCCTTGAGAAGCAGAGAGTAGATGTCCATGAACCGCTCCCCCCTGGCGCTGCTCTCAACAACTGTTGGTATTATATTAAGTGGTGACCTTTTCATCCGGTACCTCCATATTTATATTATTGTCCTGTCCAGTGACCAGTTTGATCAGAAAATCCATGGCCTTGTTGATGATCATCATATCCCTCAGCGATTCACGCGGCCTCGGCTGGTTAAACAATGCCTTCACCTCTTCGGCCTTGCCCTGCTCTTCGCCGGCCATCTTATCGATCGACTCGTTCACTTCATCGTCGCTGACTGTTATGTTCTCGATCTCAGCGATCTTGCTGGTAACCAGATAAGCCTTAACCCGGTCGGATGCCGCCGGTTTAAGCTCCTCTCTGTGCTGCTCCAGCGTCTTCTTGGCGTTGACCAGGTAACCCTCCAGACCCTTGACCCCGTCCGGGAAATTCCTGGCCTCTTCATTGACGATATGGTCTACTTCCCTCTCGACCAGTACGGGCGGAAAATCTATGGCACTCTGCTCGATAAGCGCGGTGATCAGCTTGTGCTCGAACTCTTTTTTAAGGCTGTCATCTGCGCGCGCCTGCAGACTATTTTTGATCTTCTCCTTCAGGTCCTCCAGGTTTTCGCTACCGGCATTCACGGCGAAATCATCGTTGATCTCGGGCAGGCTCTTCTCCTTGATCTCCCTGATTTTCACATTGAAAGAGTATTGTTTACCGGCGATCTCCTTGATCTCGTAATCGTCCGGGAAGGCTAAATCAATAGTCTTCTCCTCATCCTTAACCATCCCCTCAAGCTTCTCGGCAAAACCGGGCGCCGGGTACTTGGAACCCTGGTTGACTTCATAGGCTGCGTCCTTTCGCGATAGAATAGTCTCTTCCCCACGCTTTCCCTCAATGTCAACCGTCACAATATCCCCGAATTGCACCGCCCTGTCGGCGGGCACCAGCGTGCCGAACTGCATTTGCAGTTGCTCTATAACCTGGTTGATATCGTCTTCGCCTATCTCTTTTTTGCCCATCTCCATCCTGATGTCACGGTAATTGCCCGGCGTGATCTCGGGCTTGGTGGGCACTATGGCTTTGAATATAATAGGTTCTAGCTGCACCAGCTCTATCTTGGGCTCGTCGATGGCAAGTATGGACTCGTTCTTGATGGCTTCTTCGTAGGCTTCGGGCACCAGGTGCTCGAGGGCCTCCTGCATAATGGCCTGCTTGCCGATGTGCTGCTCGACCAGGGAAACAGGGGCTTTACCCTTCCTGAAGCCGGGAAGGACAACCCTCCTGGCCAGGTGCTCAAGGGCGATGCCCATGTATTTATCGGTTTCAGTGCCCTCCATTTCGACGTTCAGGGCAACCTGGCAGTTCTCGATCTTTTCCGATGTAGTCTTCATATTAACCT
>CAZKOL010000039.1:0-14767 GCA_964554375.1 uncultured Dehalococcoidales bacterium | reverse complement strand
CGACAACCTGCAGGAAGCGGGTCTTGCCGGAACCCCAGTCGCCCAGCACGCGCAGATAGGGAAGGGAAGGAGCAAACTCGTACACCCAGGATAATAGGACATACAAGGCGGAGATATCGTCATAATACCAGGGAAGCTCAAGGTATTTATTGATATAGGCTTTGATTTGCTTAAACAGTTCCTGCAGATCGCAGTAGCGGGCAAAGTCGCTGGCGAAGTGGACTATGTTGCCGGCCAGCGAGTCGGCGGGCGGGACATGGACGAAATGGGGGGTGCGGTGCTCGCGGGTGGTGGATATAGCGCCCTTGCGCTTGATGATGAAGCAACTGGAGCCGTCCTTGCGGACGACCAGCTCGCCGATGGTGGTGCCGCAAATGAAGCCGGGAACAGGCACCTGCGGCAGCTTCTCAGAGTCAGATTTATCCCCGGTTGACTGCTCTTTCTGTATTTTCGGCATCGGCTATCCGTACTCATGATGCCTGTGGTTTATTCCCGGCGGGCTTCACATCGAGCATGGCCTCGAAGGCCTTGCGGGATACCAGGAGACGCTTGCCCAGGCGGATGACAGGCAGCTGGCCGTTGTGGGCCATCTGGTAACCCAGGCTGCGGCCGATGCCGAGCAGGACGCTTGCCTCGTCAATGGTCATGGTCAATTTTTCCTCGTTCATTTTCACTCCTATACGTATTGATTTCCGTTGGCCTGTATATTATAATAGTACATATGTGCTACTTGTCTACGGGGATTTGTCAGGCCGGTGTTATATTCGCATCAGTATTTTATAGTGCGGCTTCGGGTTAAATACGGCTGCGGCGGCCGGGGTTCATATTAAGCATTAATGGGGGCGTGAAATGAGAGGGCATATCATCAAGAGGTACAAGGGCAGTTACACCGTCGTCATCAACATGGGTATGGATTCGGCCACGGGCAAGTACAAGCAGCAGTGGTACAGCGTTAAGGGAACCAAGAAGGACGCTGAGAAGAAGCTGGCGGAGCTGCTGCATCAACTGGACACGGGGACTTTTATCAGGCCGGACAAGATCACGTTGGCGGAATTCCTGGAGAGGTGGCTGAAGGATTACGTTCGACCCAACCTTGCCCCCAAGACAGCCGAATGGTACGCGTACATCGTTCACTCCCATATCGTTCCCGCCCTCGGGAATATCCCGCTGACGCAGCTCAAGCCTGAACACTTACAGCGGTATTACTCGGAAAAACTATCAAGCGGCCGGTGTGACGGCAAAGGTGCTTTAAGCCCGCAGACGGTAAGGCATTGCCATGTTGCCATACATTACGCCCTGGAGACTGCCATAAAGTGGGGGCTGCTGACACGTAACCCGGCCGACTCGGTAAGCCCACCCCGCAGCCAGCGCCATCAGATGCAAACGTGGAGCGCGGAAGAACTCGGGAGATTCCTTGAAGCGGCCAAAGAGACGCAATACTATGCGTTGTTTCACCTGCTATTTGCCAGTGGGATGAGGAGATCCGAGGTATTGGCCCTGCGATGGTGCGACGTAGACCTGACGCTCTGCCAGGCCTACGTGACCCGCAGTTTGCAGCACCTGGCCGACGGCACATTCACTTTCAAACAGCCGAAAACAGCCAGGGGGCGCCGTGCCATAGCGCTTCCGCCTTCAACTGCGCTGGTGCTTAAAGAGCACCGCGAAAAACAGGCACTGGACAGGGCCTTTGTGGGTAAGGTACTAAAGGATGATGACCTTGTATTCAGCCACCTCGATGGAAAACCGTTACTGCCGAACAGCATCACCCATGCCTGGGGCAAGCTGGCCAAGCGGACCGGGCTGAAGTACATCCGGCTGCACGATGCAAGGCATACCCATGCCTCGCTGATGCTGAAGCAGGGGGTGCATCCCAAGATCGTCCAGGAGAGGCTGGGGCATGCCAGTATCCAGATAACGCTCGACACTTACAGCCATGTCGCGCCCGGCCTCCAGGAAGCGGCAGCCGCCCGCTTCGATGAGGTTTTCAAAACCGCGCCGAATAATGAGCGCAGCAATAAAATCCATTAGCTATCCATTAGCTTTTTTTAAAAATGAGGATTATGGAAAGTGTCGTTTTGGGGTATCTAGCTACGAAAAGTGGTGGGCGATACTGGATTTGAACCAGTGACCCCCTGTGTGTAAGACAGGTGCTCTAACCGCTGAGCTAATCGCCCTGGGAGTGGCACGCCTGGTGGGGCTTGAACCCACGGCCTCAGCCTCCGCAGGGCTGCGCTCTATCCACTGAGCTACAGGCGCTTAAAATGGTGCCGAAGGTGGGAGTTGAACCCACACATCCGTTACGGATACTACGCCCTGAACGTAGCGCGTCTGCCATTCCGCCACTTCGGCCCTGGGCAGCACAGGATTTGAACCTGTGACCCCTTGCGTGTGAAGCAAGTGCTCTAACCGCTGAGCTAGCCGCCCTCTAACGCTATATTTTATTCTTTAACAAGGCTTAAAATCAAGGCGGGGCGGCCATAACAATCGTAATTCATCCGGGTTAGAAGGCCGGCAGCGCCGGCGCTGTGGACATCCCTCTGCATCAATGCATATAATTCAATTACATTTATGCTGCCTTTTAAACCGGTACAAACCGGCGCCTCACTGCTGCTGGCAGTTTTCATCTCTCTTGCTGCGGCGGCCGCGGCCTGCACATCGCCCGTTCCACCACCGGTCCCTGAGGGCATCGATGGGTTACAGCCCTCAACTGCAACAACGCCCGCCCCGGCGGTTCCCGCTTCAGACGAGGCCCAGGCGCCTGCCCCGGGCCTGAAGGCGCCCACCCCGGATGTGGTTCCTGAGCCGGTATCAGCGGTCCAGATAAAGCTTATCCACTACAGGGGCACTCTCACCAGGATCGGCTGCTGCAATCCGGGGCTCTACGAGCGCGATGAGTTCGTAGTCATCCAGAACACCGGTCAAACCCACCAGGATATAACCGGCTGGCGCCTGACCAATATCACCAGGGGCTACCCGACCTTCATCTTTCCATCACATTTCCCCTGCCTGCCCTACGAGCTTCCGGTGGTGGATACGACTGAAGAGCAGGCCATAGCGGAAAGTTATTACACTGTAACCAAAAACCCGGCGCAGTCCGAAATAAACAGGTTCTCAACGAACACTCAGCAGTCCAAGCCGGCCAATGTGCCCAACAGCGAGGTCGACTGGTCATCGTGTACGCCGCTGGAACCGCTGGACGAGACGCCCATGAAACCGGCCCGTGGACAGCAGGGCCTACCCCTGCCATGCATCCTCTACCCGGGTCAAACGGTGCTGGTTTTCACAGATGAAGTTCACTGCCAGACGGGCGGATTTTCCTTTAATTGGGGGCTGGGAAATATCTGGAACAACGAGATTGCCGATACGGCCGTGCTCTATAATGCCAGGGGGGAAGAGATATCGCGCAGGAGCTACCTTACCGGCAGGTAGAGAAAATCTTTGCCGCCGTAAGCCCGGATTTATTGATTTATTTAATACCTGTGTATATAATCAAGAAAATGGTTAAACATAATGAGTCGGAAATACGTTTCCACTGTAGATAGTTATGGATGTAACGGAGAGATGAAATGCAGCAATGGATAAGATGCCCCAGGTGCGGCGCCAACAACGCCCCCGGACAGAAATACTGCAATGCGTGCGGCACACCACTGCCGATCACCTGCCCCAATTGCGGAACCCCGGCAGGCCCGGGCAGCACCTTTTGCGCCAGATGCGGCATGACTTTCGACGGGATGCCACAGCAACCCGGCTATCCACCACAACAGCCGGGATATCCGCAGCAGCCCGGCTATCCGCAGCAACCCGGCTATCCACCACAACCAGGTTATCCTCAACAGCCCGCAGGTTATCCGCCTCAACCCGGCTATCCGCAACAGCCCGGTTATCCGCCTCAACCTGGCTATCCTCAGCAACCCGGCTACCCGCAGCAACCAGGTTATCCGCCTCAACCCGGCTATCCGCAGCAACCCGGCTATCCGCAGCAGCCCGGCTATCCGCAGCAGCCCGGCTATCCGCCACAACCCGGCTATCCTCAACAGCCCGCAGGTTATCCGCCTCAACCCGGCTATCCTCAACAGCCGGGATATCCTCCCCGCGGCGCTTATCCGCCGGGAGCGCGCCCACCTCAACAGGGCGGCGGCAAAGGCATGCTGATATTGCTGCTCGTTCTGCTGCTCGCAGGCCTGGCAGGTTTCGGCTACTGGGCCTACAGCCAGGGCTACCTCAAGGGCATATTCAATTTGGGCAGCGATAATACTACCAGCGCAAGCACAGGAGTCAAGGATACAACACCACCTACAATCAGCAACGTCGAAGTAAGCTCCAAGGCCATCAAGGAGGTGGGCATCCTCTGGAAGACGGACAAGCCGTCCAGTTCGCAGGTAGAATGGGGTCCCTTTGGGTCATTCGGAAACAAGACCGAGATGCAGGATGACCCTGTGAGCGGCGCCAGCATCGGTGCAGTGACTCACGGGGTCAAAATTACAGGGCTCACCGGCGATACCAAGTACCAGTACCGCGTATTATCACACACCGACGGCAGCGTTGACGCCGTATCTGCCACCTATGACTTCACCACCCCTGCGGAATAATCCCGCCTTTTATCTTAGCTTACAGATATTCTTATGTACCAATCGACAATCCCCTGCCCCAAATGCGGCGCACAGAACCTGAGGGGACAATGGGTATGCGCATACTGCGGCAATACCCTTGTCACCTACTGTTCCTCATGTCATGCGGGCAACGCCGCCGACAGCCAGTACTGCCATGCCTGCCATGCCGTGCTCCCGCATACCGGCGCCCCACCCGTTCAGCCACAATATCAACCACAGCAACCACAGCAATACCCTCCGGCCGGGTACCAGGACCAGGGTCAATATCCTCCACAGTACCCGCCACAGTACCCGCCGTATGCGCAGCAGGGGTACCAGCCACAGGCCCAACAGCCCCCGTACCAGGACTACCAGGCCGGGTATGGCCAGTACGGCGATTATAAACCGTACCCGGTGCATGGGGGCGGCGCTCCCCCGGCGGGCATACTGGACGGCCTGGTCGGCAGGCTCAAAGAGATCGTGCGAAATACCAATCCCATGCTGCTCTCGGCGCTGGTGGTGCTGGTGGTGGGCATGACAATCTTCCTCATCCTGGCCTTCCAGTTCGGCTGGATCAAGACGAGCTCCACACCGGCAGTCACCACACCCATAGATACGACTGCCCCGACGATATCCATGCTGAGGGTAAGGGAGGGCGCAAACAACGGGGCCATTATCTCCTGGGTGACCAGCGAACCCTCCAGCACGCAGGTGGAATACGGGATCTGGCCGTACGCCAATACGACCACGCTGATTGAAAGCGACCCCCGCACGAGAATCAACGCCGGCTGTCTTACGCACGAGGTGGGCCTGACCAACCTGCTGCCGAGAACCTCCTACATTTACCGCGCGGTTTCTTATGATAAAGACGGCAACAAGGGGGTCAGCCCGGATATGCAGTTCGACACGTCCGTGGCAGGCTCGGGCACGCAGCAGACTACTCAGCCTATATACGATAGCGAGTACTAATCGTGCATTACCCTGCCTCAGCGCCGGGCATACAGTATTGAACATTTAGGGAATAGTCATGCAGCAAAACTTTCTCTGCCCCATTTGCTGGAAAGAGAATACGGCGGGCAGCACGGTTTGCAGCTACTGCCACAGCCAGCTCGGCCTCCTGGGCGCCATCAACTCCAGGTGCGCGCAGCCCGGCTGCCACTGGCCGCGCATCCCCTATGACCGCTTCTGCGGCAACTGCGGCCAGCCCCTGCAACCGATCTGCCCCAACTGCGGCAACAATATTTCAAGGGACTCCAGGTACTGCCCGAAATGCAGCTTTTTCTGCGGCGGGGGCCGTGAAGGATTAAAATAATCGACTGGAGCGGCCGGACAACAGCGGCGAACGGCAATAGATGATGGCTGAGCAAATCAAACTTATCTCCTGGAACGTGGTCAGCATCCGCAACATGCTGGATAAAGCCAACCTTGCGCCGGAAGGGCGGCAACCGCTGTCCTTCCTCCACTGGCTGAAGCAGGAATCACCGGATATCATCTGCTTCCAGGAAACGAAGCTGCAGCAGGCGCAGGTCCCTGCCAGCCTCGAGAACCCGGCAGGCTACTATACTTCATGGAGCTTTGCTGAGAGGAAAGGCTACAGCGGCGTGGCCACCTTCAGCCGGCAGAAACCTATCTCCAGCAGCAATGGGCTGGGCATTGCCAGGTTCGACAGCGAGGGCAGGGTGCTGATGACCGAACACCCCGGGTTCAAGCTCTTCAACGTCTACTTCCCCAAGGCCTATTCCCCGCGAGAAGTAGCCGCAGCCCGCAAAGAGGGCGCGGCCAATGCAGACAAAATGGCGGAACGGCTGCCATTTAAACTGGCTTTTTACGACGCGTTGCTGGAGCACGTCGATGCGCTGGCCGGGCGTGGTGAAAATATAGTGATCTGCGGTGACTTCAATGTGGCTCACCATGAAATAGACCTGGCCCGGCCCAGGGAAAACCGCGAGACGTCCGGATTTCTCCCCGAGGAACGCGCCCGGGTGGATAAGTTGATCGATCACGGGTACGTCGACACCTTCCGCCAACTCCATAAAGACGCCGGCCATTACACCTGGTGGAGCTACCGGTTCAAAGCCAGGCAAAAGGACATAGGCTGGCGTCTCGATTATTTCTTCATCTCCAGTAGCCTGGCCGTATCACTGACCGGCGCATCTATCCTGAAAAACGTGAGGGGATCGGACCACTGCCCGGTCGGCATAACGTTGAAAATAGATTGAGCAAGCCTTAATATTAAAGGTAATGGTGCTGCAATCTCCGCCCGCGTCAGAACAGGCTGTCCTTCAATCAGCGGATGCGTGTTACGACCGCCGCAGGCGCCTGATCAGCGCCCTGCACGATCTGAAAAGCAGTATATCCAGCATCGAACAGCAGCACCCATGCCTGCGCGATGACCTCTCCTCCACATGCGATAAGGCCATTTTATCCCTGCAGGACGATCCCTGCCTGCAGGACATGGAACCACTGACAGAGAGCATCAGCGATAGATCGCCGGCGCCCAAGATCAATCCCATTTCCCTGTCCCTTGATAAGACCGCTACTTATATCATCAACGGCCTGGATAAAATGGGTGACGGCATTATATTTGTATTCGCTAAGATCGGCAGGGTGTTCGGTTAGGCGCCGGATTTCAATACAAAGCGGCTTCTTTGTTAAGATATTTGCATGAAAAAAGCGCAACGCATCGCTGTGATCGGCGCAGGCGCCGTAGGGGGTTATTACGGCGGCCGTCTGGCCGAAGCGGGCCATGATGTCCGGTTCCTGGTCAGGCGGGACTACCATGCCGTCAGGTCGTCCGGCCTGAACGTAACCAGCCCTGATGGTGATTTCCTGCTGGCACGTCCCTTCACAGCCGCAGATAGCACAGAGATAGGTGCCGTGGACTGGGTCATCTGCGCGCTCAAATCGACCTCCATACATGTCGCCCAAAAACTGGTCCGGCCCTGCGTGGGCACAGATACCCGCATACTGGTGCTTATGAACGGACTCGGACTGGAGGACCATTTTGCCGGGTGGTTCGGGCCTGAACGGATATTCGGCGGCCTGGCATTTACCTGTATCAACAGGGGCAAGCCGGGACACGTGCATCACCTGGCCTATGGCACGGTGACGTTAGGGCACTACAAGGATAATCCAACCGAAATCGAAAAGGCGCTTAAACTATGGTCGGGCAGTAAAACGAGCGTTGTTCCCGCCACGTCATTATTGAAGGCACGCTGGGAAAAGCTCTGCTGGAACATCCCTTTCAGCGGCCTTTGCGTCGCCGGCGGCGGCATAACCACCGACCGTATCATGTCGGACGCCGGCCTGCGCGACGCGTCGAAGGCGTTGATGGAAGAGGTAATCTCTGCGGGGAATGCCGACCTGGCCCATCACGGGGAAAGCTCCGGCATCGATGGGGACGCGCTCGTCGAGAGCATGTTTAAAAAGACCTCCACCATGGGAGCGTACAGGCCGAGCACCATGATCGATTTCGTGGAGGGCAGGGCCATGGAGATCGATGCCATCTTCGGCGAGCCGTTGCGGCGAGCCCGGTCGCTGGGAGTGCCTGTCCCCCGGCTTGGCCTGCTAACCGCCCTGCTAAAATCCCTTAACCACGGCCGCTGAGGCGCGGAAGGCTACTGCTGAATCTGGATCGCGCCAGTCCCCCCGGAAATGGGTACATACCTGAAGGGGCCTGTGTATTCGAGGCCCTCCATGCCCTTCTTGATATCCGGTATATCCCACATGTAGCAGATGACCCAGACCACCGTCACCTGTTTGCTGGCGGTAAGCTTTTTTAGCATGGGTGCGAAATCCCTGGCGCCCTGCTTATAAAACTCGATGGGTCCTATCTCCCATCCCTCACCTATGGAACGCTGCTGCATTGTGGCCAACGAGCTTCTTCCTGTATCGTTATCCAGTACCAGGAAAGCGGCATAGCTTTTCGACGGGTCGTAGGCGCTGCCCGCACCGGGCAGCAACGAGCATGCAACAAATACTACTGCAAGCAAAAAGACGACTATAAAAGATAAAAATAACAGTTTCCGGCGCATCTTTCACATTTCCTTATAGATTTATTTAATATTATACAGAATACCGGGGAATGCCGTTTAGTACGGGGTCGGGTATGACTAAATACCTATTGATACCTGCGTAACTGCTGCTATAATTAGCAGTTGGAGGTAATCCTATGGGAATCGAGATTATGGGGGGAGTAATCGGCGCCGTATGCCTGGGCCTGGCGTCCCTGGCAGCATTTCTCATGCTGCCTGCGCGTGAGCTCAGCGCGAGGGAAAGGATCGGCATACACACGTTTTACTGGGCTTTCGCAGTTTACGCGGCCTGGACCATTTATTATATGTCCGGCGATCAGGGCTGGGAAAAATATTTTTACGTTTGCATACCTTTAATGCTGGGGGTGATCCTCAGCCTGCTGTCGGAATTCCAATCGAAGCAACCGCCCATGAACATAAGCAACGCGCGTTTGAACAAGATAGCAGTGCAGACGTGGCAAAGGCTGCCCACCAATGTGAAGAGGGCCCTGCAAAGCACCGTCATGACTATACAGGAGGTGCCGGAGTGGGGCGAACTGGACCTGGAATATTTCAAGGATTCAGAGATCAAGGCCGCGCGTTGGTTCACCATCCTGCCGCTGCCGACCAGGGGCATCATTCATGTATCGGAAAGCGACTGTCTGAAACTGGCCGACCAGGCGATAATAGAGGCCCTGGCGCACGAACTGGCACTGGCCTACCAGTCCACACGCACCCCCTTTGACACAAATGCCGTCGAAAAGGCCGGCAGTGAGCTGCCCCCCAGTTGGAAATTCAAAAAGTAAGCCTGCCGACTCCGGGGGCAAAATAACAAGTGTTTTTAGCGCCATCCAGGAGCGATGGCAGCGTCCGGAACTGGATCCGCGGATTGTTAAACTGATTCAGACGTTTTGAGGGGGGACAGATCGCTTCTGCGCTGACTGTCCCCCCTCGATATTGATTCGCTGCTAGGGCATGGGAGGCGGCGGAGCAGGATGGGGAGGAGGGGGAGGCTGAGGAGGCCTCGGCGGTGAAGGATTGGGGTACCACGGTGTTGAGTGTGGGTAGGATTGATACCCGTATGGATAGCCTTGATATAAGTACGGATAATCTCGATAGATGACGGTGGGTTGATACACTGCCGCCGGTTGCGCGTAGGTAACATACGTCTTCTGCTGCTCTTGCTGGGATTGCGCCTGGGTGAGCGACTGCTGGGTGGAACTCAGCTGTTGCTGGGTCGAGGCCAGCTGCTGTTGAGTAGAGCTGAGTGAATTATTGAGTGAATTCACCTGGCTTTGCAAAGCCATATACTGCTCACTGCTCACACCCGAGGTACAACCTGCAGCCGCTACCGTCGTCAGCAACACTAATGCCACCAGAACAATTGCGAATTTGCTTTTCAATTTTAACCTCCTTTGATATTTATTTATTCTCAGTATAAAGGAGTAATCTTGAATATACTTGACGGCTCACTGATAAATACCTGATATAAAACTGACAATTTATGGATTTGCCTTAAAACCTGCAATACTATTATTATGGCCGGGAAAGAAAAGACGGAGGCATAGACACAGGCTGCATTGTGCCCCGTCATAACTAAGTAATACTACGGATTACGGGCGGGCTGACATACGGCCTATACTATAACACTCGATTGCTACTTATGGAGGTAAATCAGGGATGGTAAAGATCATCTGCGACAGCACCGGAGACATTCCCGAAGAGATAAGAAAACAGTACGACATAACCATTGTGCCGCTTAATGTGTTATTCGGCACCGATAACTATCAGGATGGCGTGGACATCACGCCGGCGCAGTTCTACAAGATGCTGGTGGAGAGCAAGGTGCACCCTACTACTTCCCAGCCCGCCCCCGGATTATTTGCCGAGGCATACCAGAAGCTGGCCAAAGAAACCGATGAAATACTGGTGCTGACCATATCCGCCGGCATCAGCGGCACGTATGACAGCGCCATGCAGGCCAAACAACTGGTGGATAGCAGCCTTAAAATTGAGGTCATCGACAGCAAGTGGACCTGCGCCGGGTTGTTGCTGCCCACACTGGCGGCGGCCAGGGCGGCAGAGAAAGGCATGAAGCTGGCGGAGATTACCGGGATGGTAAAGGACATCCTGCCGAAGATCCGCGTCTACATGATTTTCGACACCCTGGAGTACCTGAGGAAAGGCGGCCGCATCGGCAAAGCCAAGGCTCTGCTGGGAGGAATGCTCAAGCTGAACCCGGTGTTAACGCTTAAGGATGGTGTCATACACCCGGTTACCCAGGCACGCGGCCGCGCCAAGGCTGTAGATATACTGGTTGATCTGATGAAAAAGACAGGCAATCCCGAGGAGATTGTGGTGGAGGATGCCACCACACCGGATGAGCTTGAAGACCTGACCAAACGGATAAGCTCGGCCATCCCCAATGCTAAAATAATCCGAACCAAGGTTGGCCCGTGTATCGGCGTCCACGCCGGTCCCAGCATAATGGTCGCGGGCGCCATAATCACTGACTGAAATATACACGCACGGTTAATGTAAGGCCATCCTCATGGACACGAGGATGGCCTATTTATTGAAGGATTATATACAGGATAAAATATCAGTGGACTACAGTCACGGTAACGGTGGCGTTATCGCTTCCGTAAATATTGAGGGCGGTCAGCGTATAGCTTGTAGTTATAGCAGGCGATACTGATTGCAAATATTTTGAAGCCGGGATGCCGATGCCATGATTGATAGTAAGTATGGTGGCGCCCTTTATATCCCAGGAGAGGTTCGATGTTCCCCCCTCGGGAATGTTGATGGGCGTGGCAGTAAAGGATCTTATTACCGGCGCTGTGCCATCCGTTGACGCACTCACCGTAACCGTAGCTTCCTCAGTTACTGTGCCGAAGGTATTGACAGCGGACAACTTATAGGTGGTGGTGGCAGCCGGTATTACCATCGTCCAACCTGAAGACGGCACATCGCCGACATCCGGGCTGATCGAGACTGTCCTTGCTCCATTGACAGCCCAGGTCAAGGTTATGTTATCTCCCGACATAATCGAATTCTGGCTTGCAGAGAAGGTTTTTATCTCCGGAGGATCTTTCGTGATGGCCGGGCCTGTTGTACTTGTTGTGTTCACAGTAATCGTAACTGACTGAGTTGCCGAGCCGTAGTCACTATCAGCCCTCAATGTATAGATGGCGGTCGCAACGGGAGTAACCTGCATGGAGCCTTTTGACGCAACGCCACCGATGCCTTGATTGATATTAATCGACCTTGCGCCGATGACATCCCATGTCAGAGTCGATACCTCGCTGGAATCGATTGAACCCGGACTGGCGCTGAATGTGGTAATGATAGGCGCTTTTGATGGGGTTACCGTAAGCGTGGCTGACGCGGTTGAATTGCCGTTATTATTTGAGGCTGTCAGCACGTATCGGGTGGTTGAACCCGGTGACACATTTTTTGTTCCGCTTGACGATACAGTCCCGATTTCCGGGTCAATGGAAACCGACGATGCTCCTGCAACGCTCCAGGATAATGTGGCTGTCTGACCTGTATAGATACTGTCAGTGTTGAAACTGAAACTGTTTATGCCCGGCAGAGCGCCGGTAACCGCGATAGTTGTGGACTTGCTTGCAGAGCCACCGAACTGGCTGCTGGCAATCAGCGTATAAGTCGTCGTTTCGCCGGGAGATACTGTCGCGCTTCCGCTGGAAGAAACCGCCCCGATGTCAGGGCTGATAGAAACCGAGGTTGCTCCGGCAACTTCCCAGCTCAAAGTTGCCTCTTGCCCCGACGTGATCGTCGAGGAACCGGCATCAAAAGATGCCACGACCGGCGCTGCGAACCACTTCGAGATCTCCCCCTGCAGAGCGATGCCTGCGCCGATAAGCGAAGCAACAATGACCAGAATAATAGTAACTATGGCAACGATTCGCCTGTTACTTTTTATCAGCTGCAAAAGCCGTGACCCGTTATCACCGTCCTGCGGCTGATCCTGGCCTTGATATCCCGAACCTGCTGATTGGTTATCGGGAGAAGCCTGGTACCATTGCTGCTGCTGGTGGGCATATTGATCCTGAGATGACTGGTATTGATCCTGTGTTTGCGATACCTGCCAGGTCAAGACCGTTTTACAGTTTGAGCATTGCGTTTGGCCGTAGGCTACCGGCGCTCTGCAATTGGGACAATAATACATTTGCTGCATAATATATTTTTACTTCTATCACAGCAACAAGCCTGTTGCTTATTTGACATTCAGGGTTTGAGCGATCTCCTTCAGCAGGGCTTTATTTGCGTCCCCCTTGACTGTAAGGCCGATGACGGCTATGGTCTTTTCGCCCTTATCTGTGCCCAGCGCATAGACATATAGCTGATACATTCCGTAGACATCGGCGCTTAACACGGCTTCCGTGGCAGGAGTCGTTCCATCCGACAAAGTGGTAGCATTGATAGATTCGATTTTCGTTTTAACAGGCACACCGGATGCTGCAAGCGTTTCGTCCACGGCCTCCTTGATAGCCTTGCCGTAATCCGAGGGCTTATCTACCACGGCTGCCGCTGCGGCATCAGACTGAATATCGCCTGCCTTGGCTGCCACCCGCATCACCATGTCTCCGATAAGTTTCTCGCTTGACCAGGATTTGGGATACTTTACGCTAAATCCGTACTGGTCGTTATTATAAGTTGCAGCTTCAAAGGATGTGGGTTTTTCAGTTACCTGCGGTGTACTGACAGGCGATGGCTCTGAAGGCGGGGCTGCCGGGGTCGTTTCCTCTGTAGTGACTGCCGGTGGTGTTTCCGCCGGGGTTGCCGGGGTACCTGTATCGGCTGGTTTGTCTGCCGGTGGCGCTGTGGGAGCACAGCCGCCCGGCGCACATGAGGATAACGCTACCCCCACTATAAGCATGATGGTCACCAGGACGATCGCTGATCTTCTCACAGCCATCTTTCCTAATCTCCTCCCGATTATTTTGTACTCGAAAATCGCAAAATTCTTTTAGAAATCCGGCCTCACTCTCAGGATCAATACCGTCCAGGATTGTTCACTTGCTACAATCCCATTGAAGAATCTGGTACAGCATACTAAATTGTATAAATCAGGTCAACGGGCAAGCTATACTCTAATCATAGTATAAATTGCACATGGTCTCCAGGAGACGGCTATACTAAGCCGGGGGAAGGTCAGCACAACTTAATATTGACTGATATTAATCTGAATTATATAATGTGAGTTAACGAACACTTACTTTTTCTATTTATCAATAAACACAGATCAATCTTGCAGTATAGGAGGTACGATGAGAAATAGGAAAGGCTTTATGTGGATGAACACGATGGCCATAATGCTTGTTTTGGCCTTGATGGCCACGGCGGCGCCTGTGGTAGCTGATAATGGCCTTCGAAGTGGATATTCAAAGATTAGGGACTGGGATAAGGCACATGAGGCTTTCAGCTTTGTAAAGGCTCTTGCTGATACTGGCATGTACGGTGGTGCTACGACTTCGGGAGGGGACTTCTTCATCGCACCCAGGGGAATCCATGTTTTTGACTCTCCCGGCATCATTGATATGGGACTGATAAGGCTTGATGCCATAGGCGAGGCGCCGGCATCCGGATATATGGAAATGGCAACGCCGCTTGACGGGCATTCGTACGTTGTGCGGTCAGGTGGAAAGTACGGCAAGTTCTACATTGATGAAACCTACGATTGGCTGGACCCTGTCGAGTATGGAATTCAATGGGTGTATCAAAGCAATGGCGCCAGGACTTTTGAAGGCGCCGCATCTTCTGCGCAGCCAACTACCCCGGGACAAACGGGGACCGTAGCAGAGACCGGGTGTACTTATGAACAGTACATTGCTGCTTACAATAAGCTAACCTCTTTGATGTCTCAGGGCCAGGGAAATACGCCGGAAGCACAGATAGCATACGAACAATACGCAAAGATAAAGGCCTGCTACGAGAGCGGTGGCTCGGGAACAGGGTCGCCATCCACATCTACTACCACACCTGGTACTACCACTACTACCACTACCACCACTCCTACACCTGCTCCAACGTCAACTTCCACATCTACACCGACTACCATTCCTGCAGGCACAGGACTCGTCCTCCACCTCCCGTTTGACGGTAGCTACAACGACGCTTCAGGATATGGGAACCACGGCA
>CAZKOL010000038.1:0-15030 GCA_964554375.1 uncultured Dehalococcoidales bacterium | reverse complement strand
GACATAATCATAGTGGCGGCCTATGGCCAGATCCTGCCGGAAACAGTGCTGCAAATACCTCAGTACAGATGTATCAATATCCACCCGTCGCTCTTGCCCAGGTACAGAGGGCCGTCACCTGTTGCGGCCGCCATACTCAACGGTGATGCGCAAACCGGGGTTTCCATCATGTTAATCGAGAGGAAGGTCGATAGCGGGCCCATAATTGCACAGACGCAGGTGCCGATACAGGATGAGGATACCACGGGGTCATTAACCGGCCGTTTGGCGGCAACCGGCGCTGAACTGCTGATAAACACCCTGCCTGACTGGGTGTCCGGGACGATAAAGCCTCTGGCGCAGGATGAAGCCCGGGCAAGCTATACCAGGATGGAGCGCAAAGAGGATGGCGAGCTGGACTGGAAATGGCAGGCAGTTCAACTGTGGCGCAAGGTAAGGGCCTTTTATCCCTGGCCGGTATGTTATGTTAAATGGATGGGTTCACGAATCAAGATCGTGGCAGCGGTCCCGCTGGCGGACAGCGGAAAAGGCAGCGTGGGACAAGTTATCGCGTTGCCCAGGGGGGAGGTAACACGGGTGGCCGTCAGGACCGGGGAAGGCATGCTCGGACTTGTTACGGTTCAACCCGAGGGCAAGCGAGAGATGACAGCGGGAGATTTCGCAGCCGGGCATCGAGACTTTATCGGCAGTTTGCTTTGACTTAACAGCCCACGCGAAATAGACTTATTAAGTGTAAATGGATGCAATGGAGAGTTAGCTATGGTGCTTTACCTTATATTAATGGCGCCCGCCCTGATATTTATGATATATGCGCAGTTCAAGGTTAAATCCACCTATGCCAAGTACGCCAAGGTCTGCAATCAAAGGGGCGTGACCGGCGCCCAGGCAGCAACCCAGGTATTGAGGGCAAATGGTATGGCGGATGTGCCGGTCGAAATCGTGCAGGGCAAACTTACCGATCATTATGATCCCTCCAAAAAGGTGCTCAGGCTATCCCCTGAAGTTGCCGGGACACCTTCTGTGGCCGCTGTCGGCATAGCGCTTCACGAGGCCGGGCACGCCATGCAGCACAAGACGAAGTACGCCATGATGGGCATACGGTCCGCGCTGGTCCCCGCCGCAAACATCGGCAGCACCCTCGGATGGATACTGGTATTCGGCGGCATCCTCCTCATGGGATTGTCCCAGGCTTTCGGCGAGGTGGTGGCGATTGCAGGCATATTGCTTTTTACAGCCGCAGTATTATTTACCCTGATAACGCTCCCCGTGGAATTCAACGCCAGCAACCGGGCCCGGCAAATGATCAAGGAAACCGGGCTGCTGGTGGGGCAGGAGTATGATGGCGCAAGTGCGGTCCTTTCCGCGGCGGCCCTGACCTATGTGGCGGCCATGCTGCAGGCCGTGGCGCAACTGCTCTACTTTGTATTACTGGTATTCGGCGGCAGGCGGAATTAAGCCGGGTCATGGCGAACGAAATATCCGGGTTTAGTGAAGCGGAGCTCGATAAATTCGAGACCTTCAGGATAATAATTGAGCGTCTGCGGGGGAAGGGCGGCTGCCCGTGGGACCGCAGGCAAACGCATGAATCGCTCAAGAAATACCTTGTTGAAGAAAGCCATGAGGTACTTGAGGCGATCGAGCTTAACGATATGCCTGCCCTCAGCGAAGAACTGGGCGACCTCTGGCTGCAGATAATGCTGCACTCCCAGATTGCCCGGGAATCGGGCGAGTTCTCTCTTGAGGACGTATTGCGTGGCATCAACACCAAGATGATCAACAGGCACCCGCACGTCTTCGGCGGCAAGGAAGTAGCTGATGCTGAAGAGGCATCTCTCAGCTGGCAGGAGATTAAGGACCAGGAGAAGGACGGCAGCCAGTCGCTGCTGGCCGGCATACCCGGTAGTCTGCCGGCGTTGGCTTACAGCCAGACGGTGGGACGCAGGGTGGCGGCCATCGGCTTTGATTGGGAGAAAGCCGACGATATCATAGACAAGCTGGTTGAAGAGATAGAGGAGCTGAAGAATGCCGTGACGCCGGAGGAGAGGAACCACGAATTCGGCGACGTGCTGTTGGTGCTGACCAGCGTGGCCCGCCGGATGGACGTTGATCTCGAGTCAGCCCTGCGCCAGGCGAACGCCCGTTTCGTGAGGCGCTTTCAATATATCGAGGGGGTTTGCCGGGAGCGGGGTTTGGACTTGAGGGGGATGAAGCTGACAGAGATGGATGCCATCTGGGACGAGGCAAAAAAGAAAGTGGGGTAGAGAGCAGGGCTGGTCGGGGAGAGAGGACTCGAACCTCCGACCTCAGCGTCCCGAACGCTTACTTCGAAGCTAAAACCGACTACGGGTCTAACAATACCAACCTTGCCAGACTTTCAAATTGGTATCTATCAGACCGAATCAATACGAGGGGTCTAACGCACTTCAGCAAGGTAACCATTGAGGGTCACTTTAGGCGATTACTTCAAGATTTTGAGACCATCCCCAATTCGGTGCAACTAAGCGAATGGCTCGGTAAGCACTCACCTGGTGCGAGAAAGCGGCTATTTGAGACCTTCCGTGCCTTTGGTAGGTGGTTAGAGAAAAAAAGGGTTATGCGCAATCCCTGGTCGGATATTGATATTCCCAGGGTACCAGTGCCACTCTTGAAAGCACCATCACCGGACAACGTAAGGGAATTGTTCGACTATCTTGATAACCAGTACCCGCCAGACATGGCATTACGCAACAAGGCCATTATTGCCGTGTTTGTAGAATCGGGGCTTAGGCTCTTTGAGCTAAGTGCTATCAAATCGGAGGACATTTGCTGGTCTGAGCGTACTATCCGAGTTTGGGGCAAAGGACAGAAGGAAGGCAAGGCTCCGTTTGGTCAAACGTCCGAGAATCTGTTGAAACAATGGCTGGTTGTTCACCAGGTAAACGGCAATATCTGGGGTATTGATAGGGCTGGCATTCAGGGCATGCTAAAACGATTGCATCAGGCTACTCATGTTACCTGCAATCCCCACAGCTTCAGACGGGCCTTTGCCTCCATCCTGCTAAAATCAGGGATGGATAGCCTGGATATCAAGCGATTGGGAAGGTGGCAAAATCTTGAAATGGTTGACCGATACACGAGGTCAGTACGGTTCGAGGATAGTCTCAAGCTTTATAAAGCTCCATTGTCTTAAATGCAGATAAATTTGTTTGATTCATTGTAAATACGCCGATAATTACACCGGAAAAGCAATGGCAGGTGGAGTCCCATCCCTCCGATATTATAAGCCCTGATTTTAGCCCCGTAGAGCGATTTTGCAGAGGCATGGTGACAAAGAGAAAATTATTATGGTGCGGCATTATACCCACACATTCGGCTTTCAGGACTCAAAGAAGTTTTGTAAAGCTCCACTTGGCTGACATCGTTTCTGCCTGGGGTTTGGTGATTCTCGTATGGAGGCTAATATGTCGATTTCAATGCTGGCTGGAAAATTCGGAATCCAAAATTATGCCAAGTTTCGCTATCCGGGCAAATAGAAGCTCCTGCCTTACTAACTGGGCGTCGCTGGTTCAAATCCACAATGCCCCACCATTCAATTTTCCAAAGCTAAGAATGACACCACTAAAGACAGCTCCCGAACCCTCTGTCCTGCCGGATAGAGGAGCTAACGGCAAATTAAATTCCATCTTAAGTATCTTTCCTTTCTCATTATTCAATCGCTTAATCACGACAAGCATTTTGACAATGGGGGAGGGGAGGAATACACTTAGCATATAGACATAATATAAAATCCTTCTTGTAATTTGAATCGTTATTGACTCAGGATGAGTGGCAAACGGCAAAATAAGGGCATTGGAGGTAATGGAGGAGATATAAAAATGGTCGCGGGCCCCCCCCGCAATAAATCTACGGTAGTTATACGATCCGAAGACGACGTCCGTGAATATCATCGACACTTTTCGTGAATCCTTAGTCGTTCTGGAACAGGATTTAGACTAGTCAAGCAGATCCTAAATATGTGGAATGCTTAATTCAAAATAAAATTGGAGGTATCTATCATGAAAAACCCCCGTTTTTACCTGTTACTGTCATTAATCGTGGTCATATCACTGGCAGTCGTCTCAGGTTGTACGCAGGCTGCTCCAGAGAATAAAACACCTGCACCGCAGGTTGCGCCCGCCGGTCCAGGGGCAGTCACAGCTCCTGTTGCGCCCGTTGCAGGAGCACCTGACCTAATAATCACTCAGGTCAGGAGTGATGGGTCGAAGATATACTATACGATCAAAAATATTGGCGCCGTGGACTCGCCACCGACGTACACCTATCTCAAGGTAAATGACCTTTTGCCGACTGAGGGCGGCTCCAGCTACGTCGACATTTTAAAACCTGGCCAGGAGCAGTTGAATACTTTCTCCAGCTTTCAATTGGCTCCAGCAGGTTCAGCGCAAACTAAGCTCGATATTAACCCCCAAGGTTATGCCGATGTACGGCTACTAAACACTAAGATCGAAGTATGCGCTGATGCACAGGGAAAGGCCAGTGAGGCGGTTGAAACCAATAACTGCAAGGTAATGGTATTGGGAACACCGTGGAGTTACGACCTGCTTTCCGTAAACACCCTGGCCACTTGGACAAATGGCGCCGGTAACATTCCCGAAACCGGCGGCGAGGGCAACGTGGTTGGGGCTCATTTCCAGGTAAGCACCGGCTCCATAGATGTGACGCCTACGGTGGAGACCATACCCCAACAAGTTCCCGATGGTTATATGCAAGGAACCTGGGGCTATTTCTATGCCGACGAGTTAGGCTCTCAAAAAATGGCCCCCATTAGAATACCCCCCAAGTTACATTTTATGGGCAATATCGGACTGGCGCGCAACGCAACAGGAAGTGATGGCGTTACATTCAAGTTTGGCCTGCGGGATAGTGTCAACAATAATGTGACCTGGGTAGACAGTAAGAAAGTGACGGCGCCGGGCCCTTTAGAGTACTGGGATATCAACCTTAGTGATTACGAGGGACAGAAAGATTATTTCATTCTGCGCGTGGATGCAGGTGCGTCCCCCGTTAACGACTTCGCAATCTGGAATAAGGCCATCCTAATACAGGTGAATGATTAGCCGCTCTTGACAAGCGGCTTTAGTACATTTGCAGCCAGCTTGGATCTTTTTCACGTTGTCTAGGAGTGTGTCCGAGTAATATGTACAGTAGCTTCAAACGGGTCATAAAACAAGCTGGCTCTTAGCTTAAATAATTGTCCCATTTTGGATTACTCGGACAGTCTCCTAGGTATCAGACCATTAGCGAAATTGTATATCTGATGTCTTATCTCCTGTAAGCAATTGCTGGAGCGTTGGAAAATGCCTTTTATTCTCAAACAGGAGTTCGGGGAATACTCCCAGCACTCTCACTTGTAGCTTTTTTGCACAAAATTGCACTCGCTCGTAGCTCAAAGATAAAAACTTTGCATCGTGAGCAGAAACGGAAAAATCAGGATAACAACTGGAGAGGTTGCTTCTTTCACGCATTATCTACCCTCTTAGATTATTATTTAATTAATATTCTTTCTATGTATAAGAAGGGGAGGTTGTAAAATGCGTGAAAATCTAACGTTTAGCAATCACCTCAGCATAGTCGATTTGCACAGGCCAATTAGTTCCAGGAGCGGTGACCACGGCCTTGCTAAAATCCACTTGGAGATGGTCTCCTTTCTTTGTCCCCAATAATTCCAAGTCCCGCAAAAGATCACTTACCTGACCAACGCTCAGTCTTACAGCTTTGGCTATATCCTCAATCTTTCTCTTGCCGCTCAAATACTCGGCCATTATCACTCTCCGCGTAGAAGGCAGGGAATCGGAGGCAATTCTTACCAATGCCATAAACTCCTCCCAGTCCGCTTCATTTTTACCTTTTATCAGAGCTAATCCTTTGGCTAATTTACTTAGGCCTTGCGATACTCTCGTTCCCAATTCAGGTACCGGAATATAAGAAACATGATTGAATCTATCTCTGGATACTGGACTTCTTAGAAGCGCCATGAGATTAGCTAACTTGGGTATTTTATCCGCAATATCGTGGTGAAGTTGCGGTGTTGGACCGGTCTTACAGTATTCAAGAAGCTGTCCAACCGTTTCACCAAGTACTTGTCGCATCTGTTTCAATACTCCAGCATTTTTAGAAGCTCTTTCAGCCGCCTTTTCTCGGTCTTTCAGTTGAAGTCTGAGGTCAATGAACCTCTCACCCAACTCAGCATCCAGGTTTCTCTGTGACTCGATGGCCGGTGTGGCACCGAGTAACCAATCAAAAGAAGCTTTCTGCTTTAATAATTGTTCGGGGCTACCAAATGCTGAGACAAGGCTGCCGTCAAAGGCGTAGCGGAGGATGCCGAAAATTCGCTTTCGAGTATCGCTGTTTTGGGTTATGAGAGGTGAAACATCGAGAGTTACCACTCTTTTACCATCAATATCCTTTAATAACTTGTATCCATCTTTGAATCCGCCGGCCAAACTTGCAGAAGTGAAAGTTGCTATCTCAAATGAATCAGCATGAGCGGATATTGCTCTAAGTACCTCAGTTTTACCTCCACCTGAACCACCAATGTATCTAAGCCAAAGTGGGTCACCAGGAACATATAATGCCGCTGCGGCTCCCAATAGGATATTTATAGACTGCCAATCCTCAATGTAAAGCCACTTATCAAGTGCATTCAAGGTATTTACATAGGTTTCTGGCAAAACCAACACTTCGCCGTTAATCACTACCTGAACCATTGTACTATTAGCCATAGGTTATCTCCTTATTGTCTCAAGGGTATGGAATTCTCATTCCATGAGCCGCTCCATCATGTTATGCCACACGTTACTATCAACATTGGAATCCTTCAACACTCGCTCCAACTCGGAACTTTCTATTCTGAACTTACCATTCGGTAGCTTAATCGCCTTTATTCTATCCTGCTTTATCCATAAATAGAGGGTACGTCTGCTGATTCGTAGCTCCTTTGCAACCTCATCAAGCGTTAATAACCTTTGCATATTAATCACCTCAGTAAAAGGATAACATATAGTGTATTTCGTGTCAACTAATTATTACTCATATCATATAAAACTTACCAACGCATAACTTGACATTTCGTGGCAATTATGATAGATTAAGAGGTAAGAAGCTGGGACGTGACTGGGTGGTTCTTAGCTTGGATTACAAACGGAAAAGAAAACCGAAACAAAAGGAAGGAAAACACAATGCCACTATCGGGTGAACAGAAGAAACTCTACCAGAGAGAATATATGCAGAAAAGGCGGCTGGGTATAACGGGGTCTAACATGAAAAATGGTCGGGGAGAGAGGACTCGAACCTCCGACCTCAGCGTCCCGAACGCTGCGCGCTAACCAACTGCGCTACTCCCCGCACGAGTTAGATATTATAGTAGGCTTTAACTTTTAGGGCAACAATTGTAAACTTATTGGCTATGAAATTTTGCATTGTCATACCGGACGGCGCCTCCGGCTGGCCGCTTGAGGGAAGGGGCAATAAGACATGCCTGGAGTTGGCATCAACCCCTAACCTCGACCGCATGGCCAGGCAGGGATATGCCGGTACGGCTTTAACCATTCCGCCGGGCATGGAGCCGGGCAGCGCACCGGCGTGCATGTCGGTGTTGGGTTATGATCCCACGGTCTACTACAGGGGCAGGAGCGCCATCGAAGCTCGCAGCGTGGGTGTCCCCATAGGGACGGGGGAGGTCACATTCCGCTGCAACCTGGTGACGGTAATAGAGGGCAGGATGATCAGTCACAGCGCCGGGCATATCACTACCGTGGAGGCCGGGGCCATCATCAAAACGCTTAATGAAAAACTGGGATCGAAATCGGAACGCTTTTTTACCGGCATCAGCTACAGGCACATCTGCAGGATAAGCGGGCACGAGGATGCGCTGGGGGCCATCTGTACACCTCCCCATGATATAACCGACCGCCCGGTGGCAGATCATCTGCCGCGCGGCGAGGGCAGCCCACTTTTGCGAGAACTGATGAGGAAGTCTGAGCAGGTACTGGCCGATCACCCGGTAAATATCGAGCGCAAAAGGCTGGGCAAGCTGCCGGTCACCTCGATCTGGCTTTTCTGGCCCAGTGGTCGCTTGCCGGAGATGCCTTCTTTTCAGGAGTTGCATGGCCTCAAGGCAGCACTTACCTCGGGTGTTGACCTGCTGCGAGGGCTGGCAATGATGGCCGGCATAGAAGTGCTGCAAATCAAGGGAGTAACGGACAACCTGGATAACGATTTCGCCGCCCAGGCTGACGGGGCGCTGGAGTCGCTTAAAAACGGTGACCTGGCTGTTATCCACATTGAGGCGCCGGATGAGATGGGCCACAGGGGTTCGGCAGACGACAAGATAAAAGCCATAGAGCTCATCGATAGGGAGGTCATAGGCAGGCTGATTGACTGGAAGAACGGCGGACTAAAGGCGTTGGTGATGCCGGACCATCCAACTCCGATCAAGCTCAAGACCCATTGCGCAGAACCGGTGCCATTCGTTATCTGGGGCGGCGGTGTAAAACCCAGCGGGGCAGCCCGGTTCACGGAGGCGGAGGCCGGCCGCACAGGTGTCTCGGTCGGGCCGGGATACAGGCTCATGGATATTTTTTTGAAGGACAAAGAATAACATCGGGCGGCGATTGATATGGCAATAGTAGTGCAGAAATACGGGGGCAGCTCAGTAGCCGACGCTGACAAGATTCGCAACGTTGCCCGCAGGATTGCAGCATCATACAACAAGGGCAACAAGGTGGTAGTGGTTGTTTCCGCCATGGGCGATACGACCGACGACCTGATAGAACTGGCCGGCAAGATCAATCCAAACCCGGAGCCCCGCGAGATGGACCTGTTGCTGTCCACGGGGGAGATAGTCTCCAGCACGCTTCTGGCCATGGCGCTACACGCCATGGGCTTCAGCGCGGTGGCTCTCAGCGGGCCTCAGGCCGGGATTTCCACCGACTCTGCCTTCAGCCGGGCCAGGATAACCGGCATAGAACCCAGGCGGGTAGTAAAAGAGCTGAATAAGGGCAACATCGTAATTGTTGCCGGCTTCCAGGGGATAACTCCCGACAACGAAATCGCCACGCTGGGGCGGGGAGGTTCAGACACAACGGCCGTGGCCCTGGCAGCAAGTCTAAAGGCCAGGGTGTGCGAGATATATACTGATGTGGAAGGAGTCTACACGGCAGACCCACGTCTGGTGCCGGAGGCGCGCAAGCTGGATGAGATAGGCTACGAAGAGATGCTGGAAATGGCCACATCGGGCGCCAGGGTCATGCACCACCGCTCGGTGGAACTGGGACAGTTATTCAATATGCCCATACTGGTAGCATCGAGCATGGCGGAGAAGCCCGGCACTATTATTCAGGGAGGGAAAAGCATGGAGCAAGGAAATAAGGTAAGGGGCATTGTACATGATATGGATGTAGCCAAGATAACCGTGACCGGTGTACCGGATCGCCCTGGCATAGCAGCTGCCATTTTCACACCGCTGGCAAGGGCAGGCATAAGCATCGATACGATAGTTCAGAATGCCAGTGTCAATAATATCACTGACCTTACCTTTACCATCACGGAGAAGGACCTTACCAGGGCGATGGATATAATAGCTCCCGTGGCCAAGGAAATAGGCGCCAGAGAATGCCTTAGCGATTCAAAACTGGGCAAGGTATCGATAATCGGAACAGGTATGCAAAATGCGCCTGGCTATGCAGCCAAGATGTTTCAGACCTTGTTCGCGCAGGATATCAATATACAGTTAATCACAACTTCGGAAATACGCATCACCTGCATTATTGCAGAAGACAAGGTTAAAGAAGCAGTTAAGGCCCTGCATAAGGCCTTCGAACTGGACAAGGTTTAGGCCGCACGCCTATACGCCGACAACTTCCTTGACCGCGGGGATCTTTTCCTTAAGAAAGCGTTCTATTCCTTTCTTAAGCGTCATAGTCGACATGGGGCAGCCCGAGCAGGCGCCCTTAAGCCTTACACTGACAACGCCGTCCTTAACATCCACCAGCTCAACGTCTCCGCCGTCAGCCTGGAGGCTGGGGCGGATAATATTTAATACTTCCTGTACCTGTTCTTTCATCAATGCACCTTCTTATTGACTTAATTTAAGTTACGTGGTAATTTAGCACCGCTTGAAAAGCCGTGTCAAATTCCCGGCGCCCAAAGTATGGGCATAAGAGCGGAGGAATGAAACGACTTAAATCACACCGGACCGGATGCGGGCTATGGTAATAAGTGACAGATTTGCCTTTGATGAAAATATGGTATTAAATAAAATGATTACAGAGGACATGTCAGATACATTTAAAGCAGAGGGTATCAGGGATGCCTGAACGCGAAGAAGAGAAAGCCAGGATATGGCGGGGACGTATCCAGGAGGCCATAAGGATGGCCACTGAGAACCGCTGGCAGCAGGCTGTTGCCGCAAACCAGGGAATTATCGAGGTTTTCCCAGCCGACGTAGACGCTTACAACCGTCTGGGCCGTGCCTACATGGAGCTGGGCGAGTACAAGAAGGCCAAGGATGCCTACAGCAAGTCCCTGGAGATCTCCCCCAGCAATATAATAGCCAGGAAAAACCTCGACCGGCTGGCGTTGCTCAAGGGAGTGAAGGTCGCGAGCGTGAAGCGGGAGAAGGCCAAGCCCAGTGATTTCATAGCTGATGTGGGCAAATACGGCATTGTGAGCCTGCTCGAACCTGCCCCTCAACCCGTCCTCGTGAAGCTGACCCCGGGTGAGAAAGTGTTTCTGGACACCAGAAGCCAGGATACCGTAGTAAAGAATGACCGTGGTGAGTACCTGGGGGTGATCGAACCTGAGCACGGACTTCGCCTGGCCAAGTTGCTTCAAGGCGGGAATAAGTATATAGCTGCAATTGTCAGCCTGGACCATGATAATAACAAGGTCAAGGTCATAATACGCGAGACTTTTCAGCATTCCAGCCAGGCCGGCCGATTATCTTTTCCAATACGGGTGACTGAGACCTATCCCGCCCATGTTAAGGATAACCTGCTGAGACACAGTGCCGGCGAGGAAGATGGGCTTGAAGAGCCCGATTACACTGAGTCGGAAGATACCGAGACCGTCCCCGAGGGGTTCTCGATTTACGAAGGATACACGGCTGCTGAAGACCTGCAACGACTCGATAACAGCTTTGGGGGCGAGGAGTAAAAATGGAATTAGGATTCTCCATAAGGCCGATCGGCATTGAAGACGAGATGAAGCGCTCGTACCTGGATTATGCCATGAGCGTAATAGTCTCCCGCGCTTTGCCGGACGTACGTGACGGCCTCAAACCCGTACACCGCCGTATATTGTTTGCCATGCACGACCTGAATATGCGCTACAACTCGCCTTACAAGAAGAGCGCACGCATCGTCGGCGAGGTGCTGGGTAAATATCACCCGCACGGGGACTCATCGGTCTATGATGCCATGGTGAGGATGGCGCAGGATTTTTCCATGCGATACCGCCTGGTGGACGGCCAGGGTAACTTCGGCAGTATCGATGATGACCCGCCTGCGGCCATGCGCTACACCGAGGCGCGGCTGGCACGGATAGCCGACGAGATGCTGCTGGATATCGACAAGGATACGGTCGATTTCATACCGAATTTTGACGACAGCCTGAAAGAGCCGTCGGTGCTGCCGGCCCGGCTGCCCAACCTGCTGGTCAACGGGTCCTCCGGCATAGCAGTGGGCATGGCCACCAATATTCCTCCGCACAATCTCACGGAGATCTGCGATGCCATAAATTATTTAATCGGGAACCCGGATGCCTCGGTTGATGAACTGATGCAGTTCGTGAAGGGGCCGGATTTCCCCACCGCCGGCATCATCTGCGGTGTAGAGGGCATAAAAAATGCCTATGCCGCCGGGCAGGGCAAGGTGGTCCTGAGGGCCCGGGTTGTGGAGGAATCGACCAAGGCGGGCAAGATGCAGCTGGTCGTGACGGAGCTGCCTTACCAGACCAATAAAGCCGAGCTGGTCAAGAAGATCGCCGAGTTAGCCAGGGACAAGAAAATCGAAGGTATCAGCGATGTACGCGACGAGTCGGATCGCCAGGGCATGCGCCTTGTCATCGGGCTGAGAAAGGATGCACACCCGGCCAAGGTGCAGAACAACCTCTTCAAGTTCACATCCATGCAGACGGCTTTCTTCATCAACATGATCGCGCTGGTAGAAGGCCAGCCGCGCGTTATAAACCTAAAGGAAGCACTGCAGTGCTACGTAGCCTTCCGTACCGAGGTCATTACCCGCAGGACTAAATACGACCTGCAGAAGGCCAAAGAGCGGGCACACATCCTGGAGGGCTTCAAGATTGCCCTCGACCACCTGGATGCAGTGATCAAGACTATTAGAGAGTCAGAGACGGCCGACACGGCACGCACGAACCTTATGACTGAGTTTTCGCTCAGCCAACTGCAGGCCCAGGCCATTCTCGAGATGCAGTTGCGCCGGCTGGCCAACCTCGAACGCAAGAAGATACTGGACGAATATAAAGACGTACTTACGACCATACATTACCTTGAGGACCTGCTGGCTAACCCGGAGAAAATACTTAAACTCATTCAACAAGACTTGGTGGACCTTAAGACAAAGCATGGGGACAACCGGCGCACGGTGATAACACAAGATGAAGCGGGTCAGTTCCAGGTGGAGGATCTCATACCGCACATGGATGTCATCGTGACACTCAGCGAGCAGGGATATATCAAGCGCATCCCCGCCGATGTTTTCCGAAAGCAATTGCGCGGTGGACGGGGTGTCAAGGGCATGGTAACGCGCGACAGCGACGACGTGATGAGCTCCATGTCTGCCGACACGCACGATAACCTGCTGTTCTTCACCAACCGCGGCCGGATTTTCAAGATAAAATGCCACGAGATACCGCAGGACATTGCCCGCACTACCAAGGGCATTAATATCATCAATTTGATCCCCATCGAGGCACGAGAAAAAGTCACGGCCATGTTCGTGCCGGAGAAGACCGACCCCAGCCTCTTTATGCTGCTGGCCACCTCGAAGGGCATAGTTAAAAAGACCGGGCTGAGCAATTTTACTGACGTCCGCCGCAGTGGACTTATCGCCATGAAGCTGAAGAACGACGAGGAACTGATCGGGGTGGACGTTGTAGCCGAATCGGATAAGCTGATGCTGGTCAGCCGCAACGGGCAGGCCGTAAAATTCGCTGTTGCGCCCCTGCGCAATGCCTCACGCACCAGCGGAGGAGTGCGGGGCATCAAACTTAACAAGGGCGATATCGTAGTCAGCATGGGCACGGTACAGACTGCCGCTGACCTTATTACGGTCACGGAGAACGGTTATGGCAAGAAGACCAAAGTGGACAAATTCCCCCTGCATGGCCGCGGAGGGAAGGGCGTGCTGGCCCACAGGGTCAATGCCAAGACCGGCAAGGTCATCGCCGCCAAGTTCGTGCCGCCCGGCTACGAGCTATTCATCACCACCGCCAACGGCGTGCAGCTCAGGATAAATGTAGATGTCGAGAGAGAGACCAAGGTACTGGTAGAAGGTGGAAGGAAGAAGAGGCGCGAGGGTGTGCCCGTCAAGGGGCGCATAACGCAGGGCGTCATGCTATCGAGGTTGGATGAAGGCGACCGGGTAGTCTCCATCGCACTGGTGGAGAAAGAGAACCCCGAGGAGCAGACTGCCAAAGAGACCCGCGCCATGACCACTACACCACCCAAACCCATGGTTGTCGGCCAGCAGGAACTGCCGTTTGCCTCGTAAATTTGGCCGGTCAGACTGCGGCGATCTAGCAGTATAGAGGAGAATCAATATGAAATTGGTCTTTATACACGGGTCAGGCGCATGTGGGGATGTATGGATGCTGCAGAAGCAGCACTTTAGCGACGCCGATACGCCTGACCTGCCCGGCCATCCGAATGGAGCAATATGCACCAGTATGGAGGCGTATTCAGATTGGCTGCATGGCTATTTCCAGGATAAAGGATATACAGATGTAGTGCTGGCAGGCCATTCGCTGGGAGGCGGTATTGCGCTGACGCATGCCATCAAGTACCCAAAGGACCTGAAAGGAATCATCCTGATAGGTTCCGGCGCCCGCCTGAGAGTGCTGCCGATGATTTTTGAGGTTGTCGAGGGCAAACTGGGGGACACACAGGCCTGGATCAGCGAGGTGCTCGAGCCGCTTCATGGAACGGTGGATGAAAAGATACGCGGGGCCATCATGCCGAGGTTGGCCGAAGTGGGGCCTGCAGCCCAGCTCAACGATTTTCGCTGCTGCGATAAGTTCGATATTATGGATAAGGTGGGGCAGATCAAACTGCCGGCGCTCTGCATAGTAGGCGACCAGGATAATATGACACCGCCGAAGTATTCACAGTACCTTGCCGGCAAGATGCCCGATTGCCGGGTGAGCATTATCGAAGGCGGCACGCACCTGGCCTTTCTGGAAAAGCCTGTGGAGGTCAACCGTGCCATCGAAAGCTTTCTCAAGCAGATAGCCACGTAAATTACAGGTCATCATGAAAGGTTCGCTACGCATAGCCCGGATTGCCGGCATCGATATAGGTATCCATTACACATGGGTCATTATCTTTTTCTTGATCGTCTGGTCCCTGGCCGCGGGTTATTTTCCGGCCGAATACCCGGGTTGGGAAGGTTTGGTTTACTGGGTGACGGCCGCGGTGGCGGCCTTGCTGCTGTTTGTCTCGGTGCTTATCCATGAAATGGCGCATTCCCTGGTAGCCCGATCGCGCGGTGTGCCCGTAAAGAGCATCACGCTCTTTTTGCTTGGCGGGCTGAGCAACCTGGAATCCGAGCCGGAGAAACCAGGTGTAGAGTTTGCCATCGCCATAGCCGGGCCCCTCGCCAGTGTTGCACTGGCCGGCCTATTCTGGGCGCTGGATTTAACAGGCCTGGCGGCTGCCGGGCCGGCCAAAGCCACGATTGTCTATATGATTGAGATCAATGTACTGCTGGCGGCTTTCAACATTTTGCCCGGGTTTCCCCTTGACGGTGGCCG
>CAZKOL010000037.1:0-15148 GCA_964554375.1 uncultured Dehalococcoidales bacterium | reverse complement strand
ATCGGTGTCCTCAGTAGAAATGGCATAATAGCAAATTTATAATATAGCAGTTATCGCAACACCTGTCAAATATACTGATTTATTTTGTTATACTGAAGAACAACAGCGGCCTACTCGCCTCAATTTATAAAGGATGACAGTCTTAACATGCATTGGTGTATAATACCTTTTATATATTAATCGAAATTACATTCAGGGGATTAAAATGTCCTCAAAGAGGCTCGAATTATTTCCAATAACCGCGGATACCAACCGAAGGCAGAAGTATTCCGACCTTATGAAATATGACATTCCGGGAAAATCCTAAATGTGGCGGACAGCCGGCCAGGACCGTATCATCGGTTTTCTCAGGGACTCGATAGCGAGGCACTCCCTGGCCCATGCATACCTGCTGGTAGGCCCACCTCATATCGGGAAAATGACGCTCGCTCTGGACCTGGCCAGCGCCCTTAACTGCGGCGACGGTACACCTCCCTGCGGATCGTGCCGGGCTTGCCAGCGAATCCAGCAGGGAAAATACCCCGACGTAATCGTCATCGACAAATACGCCGGCCGGGAGCAGAAGGACAGGCGGAAGGCCACCGAGATCGGTATCGATATGGTGAGGGAATTGCTGCAGAGAAGTTCTAATTTACCTCCTTACGAAGGAAACTTCAAGGTCTATATCATCGATGATGCAGACCTGATGTCAGCGGAAGCTGCCAATTGCCTGCTTAAAACATTAGAAGAGCCGCCGCAACATGTAATTATTTTATTGCTTACATCCCGGGAAAACGCGCTTTTGCCGACAGTGGTATCGAGGTGCCGGCGGTTTGATCTGAAACCGGTAGCTGTGGCTGAGATAGAGAGCCAGCTGCAAAAATATGATAGCGTCAATTCAGATAAAATAAAACTGTTGTCGAGGCTTTCGGGGGGCTGCCTGGGCTGGGCTATATCCGCCCTCAATGACGACAGCTACCTGCAAAACAGGGACCTGCGGCTGGGGGAATTCGCCTCACTCTTGACCAGATCTTGGTCCGACAGATTATCATATATCCAGCGGTTACCCTCCGACAGGAACGGCGTGGAAGAGATGATCAAACTCTGGCTTTCGTGGTGTCGCGACGTAATGCTGCTAAAATATAATTGTGAAGATGCTGTTACTAACCTGGATAAAATCAACGACATCAAATTGTGGGCAAATACGCTGACAATTCTTGAGATAAAAGAGTTTATCAACAGTCTAAACAGGATGCTGCTAAACCTGTCGCATAATGCCAACCTGCATCTTCTCTTCGAGGTAATCATGCTGGACATGCCTAAAAAAGAGAAAAGGGCCGATTACGCAATAAATTCAGCTGGTGCAAATAACTGATGGCTAATGTTGTAGGAATCAGGTTTGTGCAGGCGGGGAAGATTTATTCCTTTGATGCCGCCGGGTTTGAGCTCAAAGTGAATGACCTTGTCGTAGTCGAAACAAACCGCGGGATTGAAATAGGCAAGGTGATCATCGGTGTCAAGGAAGTAACGCCCGCCGAAAACGCTGAGCCTTTCAAACCCGTAATACGTATAGCAACACCTGAGGATATATCCCAGGCTCAATTTCAAAGGGACCGCGCTAAGAAAGCGCTGACCAAATCCAAGGAGCTTATCGGGAACCTTAACCTTCCTATGAAGGTAATCTACTCGCAATACAATCTGGACGGGAGCCATCTGATCATATTTTTCTACTCCGAGAAAAGGGTTGACTTCCGTGAGCTTGTGCGCAAGCTCAGCCATGAACTGAGGACGCATGTCGAACTTCGGCAAGTGGGCGCCAGAGACGAGGCCAAACTGATAGGCGGCGTTGGGAAATGCGGCTGTCAACTCTGTTGTGTCTCTTTTCTAAGCGAATTCATGCCCGTATCAATAAAAATGGCCAAGGAGCAGGATATTGCCCTTAATCCAATGAAAACGTCCGGTCTTTGCGGGCGGCTTCTGTGCTGCCTGGGTTATGAATACGAGCAATACCACAAAATGAGAGGAAAGCTGCCCGAGATGGGACAGGATATCATCACAAAGATGGGTAAGGGCAGGATTGTAGGCCGAAATGTCATTAAGGAAACCTTGATGGTTCAACTGGAAACAAGCATGACTATCGAAGTCCCAAACGCCGAGGCTGTCATCGTCAATACCAAGAAGCCATGATGCCCGCGCTGTCACCTTCTATGCGGTAAATATTTCTCCCACTCCGACCTGGCACTCAAATACTGCAACGGCACATAAAAACCTATGTTGCCGGGTGCACGCGGAGTCCTTAATAGCGGCATCCCGGCTTCAGCAGGTGTCCTGCCAGCTTTCTTCCTGTTACATGGGATACACGCTGCCACGATGTTTTCCCATGTATGCTGGCCATTTAAGCGCCTGGGCATAACATGGTCCAGCGTCAATTCTCTTCCCTCCCTACCACAGTACTGGCAGGTGTATTTGTCCCGGTTGAATATCTCCAGTTTGGTCATCTTGCGCGGATGTGCCTGTTTACGCACCAGGTAAACCAGCCTGATAACGGATGGGATCTCGTAACTGCCGGAACTTGCGAAAAAATACCCACGCCCATTCTCCACCACCTCGGCCTTTCCGATCAGCACCAACACAACTGCCCGCCGCACCCTGCAAATGTTCAGAGGGAGGTAGTTCTCGTTTAAGACTAATACGGGTTGATTTACTACAGTACTTTCCACTTTCGCGTCAGAAAATATTTTATCAGGAAAATCAGGCAGCTTCAATGAATTCGCTGAACCTGGCTAACTTTTGGCCCTGGGCCGGGCCCGACCCGCCCTCGTTGTTTTAATATCGCCCCTGTAGTCGGGGGCAATTATGTTCCACACCATGCTAATGCTGGGGTCAACCATACGCGAACTGACCCGATTTTCAATCTCATCAAGATTGAGGCAGGTGGTTATAACCGTAGCCAGGCGGGCGTTATAACGGTAGTTTATCAACTGGTATAGCTTCTCCTGGGCCCAAGAAGTGGCCGAATGCTCTCCGAAATCATCAAGCACCAGTACAGGTATCTTTTTTACTTTTTCGAATAAAGCATCATAAGATACCCGGCTTTCAGGCCCAAACGATGCGCGCAGGTGGTCCAGCAGGTCCGGCACCACGATAAAGAGAACGTCTTTCCCCGATTCACGCAGCTCATTGGCTATAGCCGCCGAAAGGTGTGTCTTGCCGCAACCATTCAAACCCTGGTAAATAAGCCAGCCCTGCGGAGCCCGGGCAAACTCCCGGGCGATATTGTAGGCCTGCTCCAGGTTTTGTCTGACTTCCTCCTGCAGGCTCAAACGTTTACTATCGAAATTTTTAAACCTCATATTTTTCAGCAGTTCTAGATCAAGGCTGTCAAGACTCTGCAGGCTGGATGACTCTTTTTTCAGAATCAGAATCTTACTGACATCAGGGTCATTTATATGACCGGCATAATCAGCGCTGAACTCTTCAACCGACATGCCTGTAGTTATCAGCGTGGGCAACCTACCATTGAAGCGGTGCTCCAGCAGTTGTTCGAGTTTATCCTTAGACCACGCGGTTGTTGCAGAATAATTAAGATTATCAAGTATCAGCAGGGGGCTGTTCCTTATCTGCTCAAACAGTTCATCATATTCAACTTCACTGGTGGGGCTGTAGGTCGACCTGAGGTGATCAATCAACTCCGCGGCCGTGATGTAGAATGCGGAATGTCCCATGCTTATACGGCAGTTGGCGACTGCACAGGCCAGGTGTGTTTTACCGCTACCTACGGGGCCAGCCAGTATAATCCACCCCTGCGGGTTTTCTGCAAACTTGCGGATTTCGTCAAGGGCGAGTTGAAAGAGTTTTTGCGAAACCGGATCGCCGCTTCGCCCTAAGGGCGATAGACTGCTGAAAGTCAGCTTCGAAAGGTTGCCCAGATTACTTATAGCCTGCAGCCGTGCCATCCTTCTATTATCGATGTCACCCCTGGAGCATGCGCATGGTATCAACCGCGAATAATCGGATTCCCCGGAGGGCAACATCGGATGAACGAAGCGAGTTCCCCTGCACACCGGACAGGTTTCTGCCTGTTGATTGACGGACCCGGGCTCCACCTGGCTATCGCCGGACCATGTGGCCATATTTTCCGCGGATGTATTTATCGGGATCTCCTTCTTTTTGAGAATCTCCGACAGGTTTTCCATCTTTTTTTCCTTCTCTCTCCCAGCGCTTTAATATGCCGTTTATATATTTCCAGTTTCTTACATTGGCCCTCACTGCTTCGCGAAAAGCGTCCTGGATCCATTCCGGCGGGTAGCGGTGCTCCGCTTCCTGCAGTTCCTCGGCCAGGATAGGCGTGAGCATGCCGATATTGCGCTCATAGAGGCTGTAAATATCGCGGGGTTGCTCACTCGCCGGCTCCTCCAGGGTTCTGATCTGCACACTTCGTATCTTCAAGGTTCCACTCATTATTTTGCCGATAGTATCCTTCTCGGCTTCGTTATTAATGAAGTAGACATCGTCTGATTTTCCGCCCATATCTATGGGTATATGCAATAAGATTCCGTGCTTTACAGCTGATTCAAGGGCGCTTCTCAACAGCGCATCTGCATCGCCCTGCATTGTGTGTAACTCCCTCTCAATTACAACGTTCCTGCTTAATTCACTGAAGCTTACAAACCTGGGATAACCCCTCCTTCGGCTGAGCAGGAAGAATATTTGCATGACTGCTTTTAATTCAAGGAGACTATTTATTATCTCCAGCACCTCACTGAAAAACACGTTGGGCAAAGGCGTGACCTCTACCCTCGGCGGGAACCCCTTGAAATTTACGTCAGTCATATCCCTTATACCTTATTAATATAGAGTACCCACCTCAACCACACTGCTGTCAAAGTTATCGAACTTGGTAGTTTCCTGTATGAACCTGAGGGAGACTTCACCCGTGGGCCCGTTGCGGTTCTTGGCAATAATTATCCAGGCGATGCCCTTGGGGTAGGGCGCATCCTCCCCGAACTCACGGATCCAATCTTCTTCATTGGGATATATCTTATCCAAGCGATGAATGAACATCACTACGTCTGCATCCTGTTCAATACTGCCGCTGTCACGCAGGTCCGAGAGCTGGGGTTTGACCTGTTGTTTCAACCTTTTACCTTCCTGGCGGTGCTCGATATTGCGGCTGAGCTGCGATAATGCCAGCACGGGCGTATCCAGCTCACGCGCAAGCGCTTTCAGCGATTGGGTTATCTCGGTCATCTCCTGCACCCTGTTATCGCTCCTGGAATCACCCCTCAATAACTGGATGTAATCAAGTACGACCATGTCAACATTATGCTTGAGATGAAGCCTCTTGGCCTTGCTACGCACCTCGCTGATACGCATGTTGGGTGTATCATCGATATATATGGATGTCTCCGCCAGCCTGGGGATTATATCGCGTTGAAGCAGGCGTTCCTCGAGATCCGAAAAACGTCCTTTCCTGAAATGCTGCGACTCTATATTGGCTTCACTCGACAGTAACCTCTGGATTATCTCGCGCCGTGACATCTCGAGACTGAAAAGTGCTATACAGGCCTTTTGGTTAACGGCTGCATTGCGGACGATATTAAGGGCCAAGCTTGTCTTGCCGATGCTGGTCCTTGCAGCGAGAATAACCAGCTCGGAACGCTGCAACCCACCCAGGGCGTTGTCAATGGCCTTAAAACCTGTACGTATACTCTGGATATCCTTGTCATAGATGGTTTTATTCGCAGCCTCTTCAAAATAGCGGTTGAGCGCATCCTGGATGGGAATGAATTCGCCTCGCCCCTGCCTAGTCCTGAGCTTGAAGATGATGTCCTCCGCCCGTGTCAGAGAGAGGTCCACGTCAGGGTCGGCCTTGTATCCAATTGACTCGATCTGCCCGGCCGCGCTGATGAGGCGACGCATGGTAGCGAGCCGGTACACTATTTGCGCATAGTGCCGCACATGCAGGGAGGTCGGAACCATTGACACCAGATGACTGAGGTATGCAGCTCCCCCTGATTCATCCAGCTTCCCAAGTCTGACGAGCTCCTGTGCCACTGTAATCTGGTTAATGGCCTCGTCACGCTGGAACAGGTTGCGACACGCACCGAATACGAACTGGTTTTGCTCGCTGAAAAAATCCTCGGCCCCAACTATTGTATCTATCTCTGTAATAGACTCACTGTCAATCAGCAGCGAGCCGAGCACTGCTTCTTCGGCATCCAGATCATAAGGTGGCAGGGTTTCTCTCATAGCTTCAGGCTGTTTCCCTCTCAATTATGACCATGATCTTGGCTGCGGCATCCCTGGAGAAAATCACTTCGACCTCATATTCGCCGATGTTGTGCAGCGAATTTTTCATGACTATTTTTTTCTTGTCGATGTCAATATTAACAAGGTTGGATAATTTGTCTGCTATATCAGCAGATGTGATAGACCCATGCAGAGTGCCCTTGGAACTGGCTTTGCCCTTGAAACGCAGCTCTTTTCCTTCGATCTGCCTGGCAAGCTCAATATACTCGTCATGCAGCCGCACGCGCTTCCTCTCCCGCTCCTGGGATATTTTCTCAGCTGCCTTTACAGCACCGGCACTTGCAGGTAACGCCAATCCCCTCGGCAAAAGGTAGTTCCTCGCGTACCCGTCAGATACCTCTTTAATATCACCTTTCTTTTCTTTGGTTGAAACGTCTTCAATAAATACAACTTTCATGTCCCGTGTCTTACTCCTTCTCAAGTTCTTTTGCCGGAACAGTTTAACATTATCCAGATTAATTAACCGCGGGCAGCCCCTTTTCAAACACGCCCGCGGTCTAATTAAACAAGCTCTTCAGCGGCGATATTGGAAGATTGATCTGTATTCCCTGGAGCAAAGGCGATCAACAGCTTCAATAACCGGCAGCATACACTAACTCGTCCCTAAGGAAGTATTTGACGCTATCACCCCAGCCTTAGACAGTTTAAATCCTTTTATTAAGCTCAGTCAAGGCATATACAATCTTATGTTAACCGACTGCGCCTGCTGTCTATTGAATATGACGGGTATAGATATGTGGGGCACTTGGCGAAGCCAGTAATACGGCATGCAGCCCGGCTTACGTTCTTTAGCTTGACATTACACGTATCTCTTCTTATAATGAGCCGAATTCGTGGTTGTATCTATTGCCATGCAAATTAATGTCGCCCAGCTCCTCAAGGAGCCGGTTGGAGCGAAGCGAAATTATGAGATTGACCAGCTTGCCGGCGAAAATGACGAGAGCCATATTAAAGGTCGTATCGAACTGATCCGTACCAGCCAAGGTATTCTGGCTGCCGGTAAGTTTTTCGCCGATGTCAAGGGTCCCTGTTCCCGCTGTCTGAGAGAAGCAAAAGAACAGATTTCGTTTATAATGGAGGAGGAGTTTTTCCCGGTTATCGATATCACTTCAGGTATTCACCTTCACCCGCCACCTGAAGAATTTACGATTGCCGACAATCATATCCTTGACTTAAGCGAAGCAATCAGACAGTATATAGTCATGGCGACACCGACCAGGTTGCTGTGCAGGCCGGATTGCCCGGGCATCTGCCCTGTCTGCGGCCAGGAGTTAGCCCATGGCGATTGCGGTCATACCACCCGGCCATCTGACCACAGGTGGGATAAATTAGCACAGAAAAAAAAGGAGAGCAAAATCTAAATGGCACCACTTCCTAAGAAAAAATACCCCAAAGCGCGCCAGGGGAAAAGGCGCAGTCACCTTGCTAAGGCACCTACAGCATTTATCGAGTGTTCCCGCTGCCACAGCACAAAGCTGCCTCATCAAGTGTGCCCGGCATGCGGTACTTACGATGGCAGGGAAGTACTGGAGATTAAAAGCGCGAAAAAGAAGCGCAAATAAAATGTTGCTGGCAAGCTGACTCGGTAAATCAAGGAGGTAATTAGATGGTAGAAGATGTAAAAGTGGCCTACGTGTTTCCAGGTCAGGAATCCCGACAGGTCGGGATGGGGCTTGACTTTTACGTCCACTACAATTCCGCCAGGGAAGTATTCGACGAGGTAGATAAAGCGCTCGGTTTTCCGCTATCAAGGCTTTGTTTTGAAGGTCCTGAAGAAGATCTGTCACAGACTATGAATGCCCAGGCAGCCATAATGACCGTGAGCATTGCCTGCCTCAAGGCCGGGGAAGAGATCAGCGAAGGATCGCTTCCTAAGCCCACACTGGTGGCTGGACACGGTTGTGGTGAATATGCAGCCATGGTGGCATCCGGTGTAATGAAATTGGGCGATGCTGTCCGCCTGATACGTGAGCGCGGACGGCTGATGAATGAGGCCGGCCGCCGCAAGCCGGGTGGTATGCTGCAAATTATGGACCTCGACCGGGACATCGTCGAGGGCGTATGCCTTACGACCGGAGTTGAGCTGTCCAATATCAATGCGCCCGACAACATGGTCATAAGCGGAGATGAGCATAAATTGGCCAAGGCCAGGAGGCTGGCACAGGTGAAAGGAGCCAAACGTATGCAGCCCGTCAAAGTCAGCGGCGGCTTTTATTCTTCATTAATGGAACCTGCTCTCGATGGCATGATAAACGCAGTATCGCAATTCAACTATGAGCCGCCGATAGTACCCATTGTATCCAATGTAACGGCGCAGCCAATGAACTCGCTTGAAGCCCTTAAGGAAGAGCTGATAAGCCAGATAGTACATTGCATAAAGTGGCAGCAAACGGTGGAGACCATGCTTGCCCGAGGTATAACCACGTTCTTTGAAGTGGGGCCGGGCGATATCCTGACCAAATACATTAAATTGATAAGCCCTGGTGCACTCACCTTCAACCTCAGCAACGCTGAGAAAGCTAGTGAAATAATAAAGTGGCGGAAAGGCGGAAGGTTCTAAATCAAGAATCATCGCGCTAAAGTTAATTTCTTCCGGTGATTCTATGCCCACAGGTCTCAGGCATCTTGCCAGGGTTGTCGCACTGCAAACACTTTATGAATTGGAATTTGCAGCTAACAGCCCTGACTCCATCCTTGAACGTACAATCAAGATGAAAGCGCTGAGCGGTGATGGCGCCGGCTTTGCCGGTGAACTGGTACACGGGGTACTCGATAACCGGGAGCAGTTAAACGACACCATTAAGCGCTTTGCAACGGCATTCCCCGTTGATCAGCTTGCCCCCATGGATCGAAATATCTTAAAGATAGCGCTCTACGAGATCATTATAGACAATAAGACACCGGTTAAGGTGGCTATTAACGAAGCGGTGGAACTTGCCAAAAAATTCGGCGCAGACGCTTCCCCCAAATTTATAAATGGGGTGCTTGGCGCTGTTATGTCAACAGAAAAAGAACGAAAAAATCAAATTGATTGATAAGCATCCCACATCGTATAATTGACCCGGGATATCAGATGACAAAGCTATTCGATAAAATCAAGAAAATCCTCGTTGATGAATTGGGCGTCGATTCGACTTCCATAGAGCCGTCCGCTTCATTTATCGATGATCTTAATATGGACCCGGATGACCTGGCCGAATTTTTTACTACAATCGAAGACAAATTCAGCAAACCGGGAAATAGGTTTGAAATACCTGGGAAAGATGCCGATGGCCTGGTCACGATACAGGATATAATGGACTACCTGCAAGAGGCAGGTGTCGAGGATTAAGAGCCTCTTTGCGCGTTTGTCGATTTATCCCCGCAAGCCAATTCCACGATCAATTCTTTCAGTAGCTTCCTCCACCCCTGCTCCAACAGCGCAGTATCAATCTTGATCTGCCTGTCACCCCTCCTGATAGCCCCGTTTTTCAAAGCGCTGACCCTATCCGAATCAATCCGGTTATTTTCATCGAAGGCTATCACTATAGTGTCACCACTGCGAACAATCGACTCAACCCCCGCACTGATAGCTGATTGCTTCAACTCCACTACATACAATAAATTGGTGACCTCTTCCGGCATACTGCCAAACCTGTCAACAAGTTCTTCACTTATGTCATATATTTCATCCAAAGCGGCCATCCTGGCCAGCCTGTGATAGACATTAAACCTCGTCCTGGCATCACCAATAAAGGTATCAGGGATGAAAGCGGGTATCTTCAGATCAATGGAAACGCTGGCGGGCGCCACCTTCTTATGCAACGTGCGTCCCTCGCGCCGGGCTCTGATCTCTTCGACCGCCTCCTCAAGCAACTGACCGTAATAGCTGAATCCCACGGCAGCTATATTCCCACTCTGTTCCACCCCCAGCAGGTTGCCCGCACCCCTTATTTCGAGATCCTTCATAGCTATGGCATAGCCTGCTCCCAGCTCAGTAGCCCGCGCAATTACCTTCAGACGCTCAGGGGCCTGGCCGGTTAAGCTTTTACCCGAATTAAACAGAAAGTAAGCATAAGCTGAATTTGCGCCACGCCCCACCCTTCCACGCAGCTGGTAAAGCTGGGTCAATCCCATCTTATCTGCATTATCTACGATCAGGGTATTGACGTTCGGCATATCCAGACCCGACTCAATGATTGTGGTTGTTACCAGCACATCGCTTTTGCCCAGCATAAAGTCAGACATGATTTCCTCGAGCTTATCCTCTTCCAATTGTCCATGCGCAACTGATATCCTGGCCTCCGGCACCATGCTGGCCACCTTAGATGCCAGCTCGCCTATGCTGTGGACCCTGTTATGAACGATAAACACCTGACCGTCACGCTCCAGTTCACGCAGCAGGGCTTCCCGAATCAGCCTGTCATTGTATTCACCCACATATGTAATTACAGGCAGCCGGCTTTCAGGCGGCGTCTCGATGGTGCTCATATCCCTGATACCCGAAAGCGCCATATGCATCGTTCGGGGTATGGGGGTAGCGCTCAGCGTAAGCACGTCAACCCACTGTCTCATCTTCTTGAAATGCTCCTTGTGGACCACGCCAAAACGCTGTTCTTCATCGATTATCACCAGTCCGAGGTCTTTAAATAGCACGTCCTTTTGAATCATCCTGTGCGTACCGATGCATATATCCACCGTCCCATCTGCCAAACCTGATATGACACCTGCCTGTTCCCCGGGTGAACAAAAGCGGCTCAATACTGCAACTTTCACCGGAAATGCCTTTAACCTGTCGCTGAAAGTATTCATATGTTGCTGAGCCAAAATCGTGGTCGGAACCATTATGGCCACCTGCTTGCTGTCCATGACCGCCTTGAATGAGGCGCGCAGGGCAATTTCAGTTTTGCCATAACCCACATCGCCGCAAACCAGCCGATCCATAGGCCGTACCGACTCCATGTCTGATTTAACTGCCTCAATCGCTTCCATCTGGTCTGGAGTCTCGATATATGGGAAAGAAGCTTCCAATTCCTTTTGCCAGAGGGTATCCCCGGAAAACTTGATGCCCCCACCGACAGCCCGGCTGGCATATAGATCGATAAGCTCGGCGGCTATATCTGCTACCGACTCCCTCACCCTTTGTTGCGCCCGGCTCCATTCCTGCGAGCCCAGCCGGCTCAGCGACGGCGTCTTCTCACTGCCTCCTATATAGAGGCTCACCCTATCGACCTGGTCCACTGGTACGTAAAGCATATCGCCACACGCATATTCCAGCATCAAGTATTCCCTCTCCACACCCGCGCTGATTTTCCTGGTGATACCGGCAAAACGCCCGATACCATGCTCTACATGTACCACAGCATCCCCGGTGCTGATATCGTTAAGAAAGAGGTGATGTCTTACAGGCCTGGTTTTGCTAAAACGTCGTCTCTTTAAGTTTTTGAAAAGTTCGACATCTGTGAGCAGCAATAAATCATCGTCAAGTTGCCATCCTCCGTCCAGCGAACCCTGGACCAGGGTTATTGAATTGAGCGGCGGCAAGTCATTAATTGCTTTCAAAGTATCTATGCTGATATCAACCTCTTGCAGGAGTTCTCTTATCCTTTCCGCCTGCTGGCTGACGATCAAAACTCTGCTGCCTTCTTTCCTCAATTCAGGCAATCTGTCCAAAAAAGCCGAAAACCTGGCAGAGAAATCAGGGGCGCCTTTGATAGGAAGGTGATAAAGGCGGGTGTCCCAGTCTTCAGCCTCATTCCAGGGACTCAATTCAATAATCTTGCTCTGGCCACTTATCTTGTTTTCAATATCTTGCCAGCTTAAAAAACGACCATCCGAACCGGATACATCGCTGCCATCAGTACCTGATAGGCCAAGGCTGGATGCTTCAGCCGCGATACGCCCCACTTCTGATTCAATCTGCTGGACATTGTCCAACAGCAAAATAGCGTCATCCGGCAGGTAATCCAGTAAATTTGCATTTTCGCCGACTGATCGCTCCACTGCGGGCGGCACAACCAGTGTCGGTACCTGTGTCGTAGTTCTTTGTGATCTCGGGTCGTATAACCGCAGGCTTTCTATTTCGTTTCCGAAAAATTCGATCCTGGCAGGCGAATCATAGCCGCAGGGAAATACATCGACAATGCCACCCCTTTTGCTGAAGGCGCCGGGTATCTCCACTACGTCCTCAAATGTGTACCCCGCCGACTGCATTCGTTTAATCATCGCAGATTGGTTCATGCTCATCCCATTTTTAATCTCGAGACAGCCCGCTTTGTATGTGACCGGGCCCATGGATCTACTGATCAGCGAGGCAGCGCAACACATAATAAAGGTAGGGGATTCATCCTTTTCAGCCACGGTTTTATACCCGGACAGCAGTGACATTACCTTTAGCCGTTCTGAATTGGCCACAGGATCCACTGAGAGATCACTCCCCAGCAGATCTATTTCCGGGAAAAACTGCGGAGGGTCCGAATCAGGCAGCCACAGCTTTACCTGTTCAAAACATCGCCTTGCCGTCTCAGCGTGCGCTGTAACTAGCAACACCGTCCTGCCCAGACAGCTGTAAATGGCAGCCGCCACGAAGGGCAGGGACTGGTCGGGTAAACACAGTTTTATCTGTACCTTCTGTTTTCCCCGCAGGTCATTTAACAGCTGTTCATATTCAGGCAAGCTCCGAAGCAACCGACTTAAATGATAAAGGTTCATGTGCAAATGATTCCCAGACCGGCCTTTAGTGGCACAGTCCAACGGGGATTTTAGCACAGCAATTTGGAGTCAACCAAACGTATGACTGCCGCTTATCACCCTGTTCCAGATGGACGGCTGTTAAAATGCCATCTAGGCCATGATGCATCTGCAGCGCCAGCGGCTAAGACCTGATTTATGCCGGCTGCTTTAGTAATTTGAGTCAGGAAGCTTATTGGTATATTATTTCCACGGGGCGCGGATTTTACCTGAGCGCGCCGGCGCGATTCACCAGCACTGGCCTGAAAATCTATGAGAGCGAGAAGACTAATCGATGCCGTCAAGCTGCTGCTAAGCCTGGCCGCCTGCTTTGGCGCCGGGTTAATCGGATCTCTTTTTACACGAACTGCCATACCCAACTGGTACGCACTGTTGCAGAAGCCATTCTTTACACCACCCAACTGGTTGTTTGCCCCTGTATGGTTCCTGCTCTACATCCTCATGGGCGTATCTGCGTTCCTTGTCTGGCGCAAAGGCATAAAAGAATTCCAGGTCAGGGAAGGACTTATCATTTTCTTCATCCAACTCGCACTCAACATGCTGTGGTCTTACGCTTTCTTCGGGTGGAAGTCACCGCTCTGGGGCATTGTCGTAATAGTCCCCTTGTGGACGGCGATCCTGTTAACTATGATCAACTTTTACCGCATTTCCAAAATAGCATCATTCCTTCTCATACCTTATATACTGTGGGTCAGCTATGCCACTGTTCTAAATTTCTCGATTTACCTGCTGAACCCTTAAACACACGCCGGTCAGCCGTATCTTTGCCCGGATGATGCACATATGGTCTGCCTTTTATTTAAAGGTTGAAGCCACTATAATTCAACTGCCTGATGACAGTTCATAACATGAAAATAGGTGTATGCGGAATTGCCTGCGAGAAATGTCCTCGTATGCAAAAGAGTAATTGCCCCAGTGGCATTCAAGGTTGTGCGCCAAAGGACAATAAATTCTGTAAAGTAGCCACCTGTGCTTTTAACAGAGGGGTTGCACTTTGCTTCGATTGCAGCAATTTCCCCTGTGAAATAACCAGGTCAGGACCCATAAATTATGGATATTGCACGTATTTAGCCGGACGGGATGCTTAAATATCGATGCAACTAGACGACTATCTCCCTGCATTGGAAGACCTCATCGACCGGGCGCTGGATGAAGATCTAGCAGGTGGTGATGTTACGTCCGACAGGCTAATACCTCCCCACATACAAGGCAAGGCGAGATTTATAGTCAAGATGCACGGCATACTGGCGGGCATTGACATACCCAGGCTGGTATTTTTCAAGATCGATCCGTTCCTGAAGTTTTCCGTCCTGCTTAAAGATGGGCGCCAGGTTAAACCGGGAGATGTTGTTGCGGCGATTGAGGGTGATGTGCAAAGCATTTTAAAAGGCGAGCGCACAGCCTTAAATTTTCTTCAGCACCTGAGCGGTATAGCAACTCAAACTTCTGTATATGTTGATGCAGTCCGGGGACTCCCTGTCAGAATACTGGATACGCGCAAAACCCTGCCCGGACTGCGCGTGCTGGAAAAGTATGCAGTATCCGTTGGCGGCGGCAGCAACCACCGCATGAGTCTGGGGGATATGGTGCTTATCAAAGACAACCATATAGCCATTCTACGTCGGCAAGGCCTGAGTATTGCCGAAATCGTCCGCCAGGCGAGAAATAAAACACCGCGTAACATTAAAATCGAGATAGAAACCTCTAATCCTCTCGAGGCTTCGGAGGCTGCGCAGGCGGGCGCCGATGTTGTCATGCTGGATAACATGAGCCTGGATGATATGCGTAAAGCAGTAGTACTGGTCGCCCATAAAGTAATCCTGGAAGCTTCCGGCGGAGTCAATCTGGACAACATACGTGCCATTGCCGAAACCGGGGTGGACTGGATTTCCGTGGGGGCCCTGACACATTCTGCCGAGGCACTGGACATCAGCATGAAGCTGTCAGCCTAATTTAAACCCGTTTCATTATCCCAATATCCGGCCGATATATACAACCGCACGCGATCAGACCTGTTAAATGAATCCCACTTCCTTTTTTTACTATTTTTTACCTATCCGCATGATGAGGACGAGGGTGACGATCACGAGGATGGCGCCGATGGCGATGATGACCCAGACCCATACCG
>CAZKOL010000036.1:0-15412 GCA_964554375.1 uncultured Dehalococcoidales bacterium | reverse complement strand
CCCGAGATAATAAACCCGTACATTTCGCTGGTGTCCGTCAGCATCTTCGCCGACAACGCATTGCAGACACTCATCGAATTGGGATCACCCGGCCCGGGTTTGTATCCAAGCACTCCCGAACCAAGTATGAGCTCTATATCAATGCCGTCACTCTTAAGCTGGTAAAAAGCCAGCCACGCGGCCAGCCCGGGTATCCCTATCCCTGCCAGCAGAACCTGATACCGGCCTTCTTTGAACCGCTCGGCGATTTTTCGCGATGCAGCTACTATCATCACCTCTGTACTGCCGGCATCTTTGCCCGAAGCCCTCCTGCTGCTCGGAGTGATACCGCTTTCCCAGTATCTCTTCTTAAGCATACTTTTCAGGCCGGACACGCGTTTCGCGCCCAGCCGGCGGGTGTATTCTCCATGATCCTTGACATCGTATATCCACTTTTTTAACCAGGCGTTCAATGAATCGGGTTCAACACTTACTTTTCTCTGTTCAAGCATGAAATCGTAGTCTTCGCCGTAACTATCGATGCCCGCGATGTTGGAGAAGTAGCCTTCCGGGTGAGCTCCCAGCGGGCAGAGTGAAACCGATTTCACCAGGTATCCCGGTATACTGACCAGATGTGAATGCCGGCGTATGAAATCGGCATCGACTATTTTTTCAGCCGTTACCACCACACCTCCCCTGCTGGCCCTGGCCCCCCACAGCGTATCCTGTGAAACCGGTGACATGATAGTATTGCCATTTGGGTCAGCAGCCAGCGCGTGAACAATGGCTATATCCGTATTCAAAGCTTTAACCACGCCGATTCTCTTGCTGTTATCAAAGGGGTCGGCCATCTCCACAAAAGAACCGCTATTGTCCGTAGCCATGCTGCTTCCGGATATGGATTTGGTGGGCATAAAGCCCACTCCCAATGCTCCCGCCATCAGCCTTTGCTGAATGGAGTACAGGGTCCAGTTTTCGATCTCCACTGACCTGTCCCGGCAGGCCCTCTGGATAACATGACTGGGGGCAGGGTTGGGGGCAGCATACGAACAACTGGTCGAGATAAGCTTCTTGATCAGCCCGCAGTGGACAAGGTTCAATGACAGGTCCCAGGTCATGGTCATTACAACGGTGAAACCGGGTTGCCTGTTGTTATACTGCCGCATGATTTCGCAGATCGCCGCATTGGCGTTCCAGCCTAAAAATATGGACGCACCCGGTTTCAGGTTCTTCTCAAGCGCTTCCCGAAGGCTGACGACCTTATTTTGACCGTCGAACGTCGCCGCGCGGAATATCTGTTTGATATAGTCGTCGTTTTTCATCACAGAGCCGTTTTTCTTAAATGATATATGATTTCCGGCATACCTGACCCTGTTGGCAGTCGTACCGAGGCGAAATAACCTGCATTCAACTGCAGCTACTTCTTGAGAATATGAAGGTTCAGGCAGCCCAGCCCTACATTGTGTGTCATAGCTACCTTGGGGTTGTTGGGTATCTGCAGATTGCCGCCTTCGCCCCTCAACTGGCGGACGAGCTCGCCTATTTCAGCGACGCCCGTGGCGCCCAGGGGATGCCCTCTGGCTATCAGGCCGCCGTCGGTATTGACGGCCACCTGCCCGTCTATCTTTGTTTTGCCTTCGAGGAACCATTTCCCGCCTTCGCCTTCCTCACAGTAGCCAAGCGCCTCTATGCAGATCGCGCCACCGCCGGCGAAGGGCGCATGGCACTGGACTATCCTGATGTCTTTGGGCCCTATGCCGCTCTTTTCGTAGGCCTCCTTGCTCACCCGGCTGGTCAATTTGCCCCCTTTGAAATCGCCGCCGATATGCGGTCCCGGCCCGCCCACCAGGTCGTTGTAATCCGGTGTTCCCGCAAAGCTTGCGGCAACGGTGATCGCCCTACCCGCTCCGTATTGTTTGGCTTTCTTCTTGCTGCAAATCACGACCGCTGATGCTCCATCGCTGATAGGACAGCACATCAGAAGAGTAAGCGGGGAGCAGATTGCAGGCGATGCGAGCACATCCGCCATACTGTACTTCTTCTGATTATGTGCGTACGGATTCAGCGATCCATACTCAAAGCTCTGGACTGATTCAGCAGCCAGCATTTCAGGAGTGTCGCCGTAGGTCAGCATCCTTCTTTTGATGGCCATGGCGATGCGGGCCGGCGTCACATCGAGTCCCATATAATGGAGATGAAACTCCTTGTCCTGCTCGGGCACACCGCCCGGGATCAGGCCTTTCCCCATTTTTTCATAGCCGGCCACTAAAACGACGTCATACCTGCCTGCAGCCACCGAGTAATAGGCCTCCCTGAATGCGGCTGAGCCGCTGGCGCAGGCCTGCTGCATCTGACTGATGGGAATGCCGGTCCAGCCGAAGTTCTGTACGATCATCCTGGCATCGGGGAAATGCCCCAGTTCGCTGCCGATATACGCGGCCTGAACGTCCTTAAACGGGATGCCTGAATCTTTAAGCGCAGCCTCTATAGCTACTTCCGCCATCTCGATAACAGACTTGTTCGGCCACCTGCCAAAACGAAGAGTGCCCACTCCGATTACTACTACTTCATTCATTGTTATGTTTCCTCCGTCAAACTCAGCTATTTAAGCTTGGATTCTTATGCAGCGGGCTTGAATTTGAAGGCGATGATGTCGTTGCCCTCTTCATCCTGCTTGACCTTGTCCACGTAGACTTCCACCTCCGTTCCGAAGGTGACAGCCTGCGGATCGCATTTATCCAGTACCGTGTATATATGGACACCTTCGGGCATCTCGACATCCGCCTCCATGTAGGGCGGCTCGATAATTGTATATATACTCTTCCTATCTACCTGGCTAAATGTATAGACCTTGCCGCGGTCGCTCAGATTAAACACCTCTACGTCGGCAGACCCGCACTTCCCGCAGTATTTCCTCTTGGGGAAAAACGTCAATTTGCAGCTATTGCAGCGGCTGGCAACCAGGTGGTACTTGCCACTGCTATCCGCTTCAAACAGGCCTTCCTGCAATGGAATAGTCTTTTTCTCCGTACCCGCTATGTTTTCACTCATTTTCAACTCCCGCTTATAATGATAAGCTATTTCTTCTCTATCGGCGGCAGGTTATTTTCCTTACGTGTCAGGTTGATAAGGTCAAAGTACCCATCATACAGGCTGCGGTGCTGCACGCCTATCTCTTTTATCATCCTGCTGCAATCTATTTGACACATGTGTCCCCATGGACCGTTCTCGTCAAAGGTGATCTTCATGTCAGGAATGATCTTCCTGCCGATCTCCGCCATATCGCCGTACGAGGCATAGTGACCGCCGACGTGGTAGACCTCGTGAGGCAGTTTCGGGGCAAACAGTATCCTGGCCACCATCTCGGCTATGTCATCGACATGCGCCAGCACGATGAATTGCTTCGCTGGATATGGAAAGGGAATCTCATTGCCCAGCGCTCCCGCCGTGCCTATAAGGTTTACGCCTCTGGCGCCTATTCTCACGCCCGGCCCGTAAACGCCGGGTATCCTGATGGTGACTATATCGGTCTTGAGCAGCCTGTTGTATTCGTGGGCCAGGTGCTCGCATAAAAACTTGCCGATGCCGTAACCTCTGTTCGGTCTGGCCGGAGAGTCTTCGTTGACAGGCTCGGGTCCATCCCAGGGTATCCCGTGATATTGGATCGAGCTCGGGTAAACAAATTTTTTTACACCGGCCAGACGTGCTGCTTCGAACATGTGAAATGTGCCGGTGTTCATGATCATCGTCTGCCTGTACAGGTCGCCGGCCTTTTCCGGGCGCTCGCTTACGCCGCGCTCCTCCGCCGAGAAGAAGACCATGTGCGCCACCTTGTCGACCTTGTACTTGCTCAGGATGTCGGCGATAGTGGCGTAGTTTACTATATCGCCTTCAACCATCGCGATCTTGCCGGCAAGGTCGCCCAGCCTTCCTGGCGTCAGCTTTGGCTCCAGGCAGACCACCTCTTCCCCGCGCTCTACCAGGTTCTTTATAACCCTGGCGCCGATAAAACCTTTTCCTCCCGTAACCAATATAGCCATCTTCTTTCTCCTTTATTATATTTACTAAAGTTTAAACAGCTTCTTTGCGTTCTCTCCCAGTATCAGGTCGACCTCGGCCTGTGTAAATTCGTATCCCAGGCTCTTTGCTTTCTCCGGCAGCTCCTTGAAATAGTTCACCCAGCCCGGCAGGAAACCAAGGGCGCGATAACGCTTGCCCGACGGATGATCGCTGCCAAACAGGATGTGATCGGCGCCGAGATTGTCCCGCATGCAGGCCAGGATCGGAACGAAGTCATCCATATTCACTGCGCCGAAGTTCCAGTTGGACAGCTCCAGGTAGCAGTTGGGATGTCCTTTGGCTACCTGTATGGCGGCCTCCCACCATTTGGGATAACCGGCGTGGGAAATAACGACTTTCAGTCCTTTATAAGCCTTCAAGAGCCCCGCGATGTGTCCGGGATGGTTGTGGTTCGGTATGGTGAAATCGGCGCCGGCAACATTGATGCCTTCCCCGGCGCGTGTGTGGATGACCACGGGTATATCCAGGTCGGCACATGCTTTTACCAGCGGCTTTGCCTCGTTGCTGTTCACCAGTAGTCCTTTCGTCGTGAACTCGCCGCAGCCTTTCAAGCCGCACTCCCTGATGGCCCTTGTCATGATCTTTGCGCAGTCGGACCGCCGGGGATCCACATAGGCGCAAACATAAAGTCTGCCGGTATATTGTTTCTGCAACTCACCATATCGCACGACCTGCTCTTCGTAGGGAACGGCGGGTTCCTCACCGGTCCAGTAAGTGCCAAAATCAGTCATCATGATGATGCTGGCGTCCACGCCGGCCTTATCCATATTGGCTATATAGTCCGCTCCGTCGGGATCGGCAACTCCCTCCTCGATTTTAGGAAGGATCATCTCCGGCTTGCGTCCCGCCTCTTTCTTGGCCCATTCCTCGGCCGTGTTGCGGTGGAACGCCGTCGGCATGAATCCTTTGAACCAGAAATGGGTATGTGCATCAACGATCATGTCTTATTCCTCCAATTTATTAAGCGACGATCTTGGACCCCTTCAGAGCACCGATCTCTTTAGCGTCACATCCTATGGCCTTCAGTATCTCCTCAGTATGCTGCCCCAGCGTGGGAGGCGGGCCCTGCATTTTAAGAGGCGTATCCTTCAATTTCCAGGGTATGCCGATGGTCTTGATCTTACCCGCGACCGGGTGATCCAGCTCCTGGACCATGTTCACTGCGGCTACCTGCGGCTCGCCCAGTATATCTTCGACGGTCTTGAAAACGGCGCTGTACCCGCCGACGCCCTCTACGATGGCCTTTATCTCTGCAGCGGTCTTGTTCTCCAGCGCCGGCTCGATCACAGGTTTAAACTCCTGCGCATCCCTGCCTATTCCTATCATCTTCATGCCCTTTTCCTTGAAATACGGGTCCTCCAGCAGCGCGTCCAGGCCGACCTTCTTGCAGAATTCCTCCCAGCCTTTCTGCGCCTTTTCCGCGTCGATCGGCATGCCGAACATAATGGCCCGGTCCAGCGTTTTATAGCCGTTCTCCTGTTGGTCGAATGGACCCGTGAAGTGCCAGCCGCCCGGCAGGTCGGGGTTATGGTGGGCGGTGATAATATAACTGTACATCATGATCATGTTCAAGAACTGCGAGCTGTCGATCTTTTGACCTTTGCCGGTTTCCTTACGGCTAAAAAGGGCTGAAAGAATGCCTATAAACGACCATATCCCGCTTGTGGTGCCTACTATATCCACACCCAGTCGCACCGGCGCCTCACCCGTTTCACCCAGGAACCACTGGTACCCCGCCATGCCCTGTATTTCGAGCTCAGAGGCAGGCAAATTTGCATATGGTCCAACCGTCCCGAAGGGTGAAATCGCGCAATAGACCAGTTTGGGGTTGACCTCAGACAGCTGAGCGTAGCCGATGCCTATCTCATCGGCCCTACCCGGCCCGAAATCCTCGATCAACACGTCGGCCTTTTTGGCCAGCTTTCGGACTATCTCTTGGCCTTTTGCATCCTGCAAGTTCAGCGCGATGCTCTTCTTGCCGCGGTTCAAGGCCAAAAAGAGCGCGCTTTCACCTTTGATCTTTTCTCCCAGTTTGCGCGTCCAATCTCCGTCGATAGATTCCACCTTGATAACCTCGGCGCCGCCGTCGCTGAGCTGCATCGAGCAGAACGGCCCTGAGATCTCCTCGCTTAAATCCAGTACTTTTATTCCTTTCAGAGGTGTCATCTTCGATCCTCCTATCGCTTACTCTTGCGTTTTCCGGCCAGCCCGGATATCTCCGCAAGTATTTCTTTCCTGTTTTTATCCGGCTTGACCGGCGCGGTTATCTTGATCGGTTTGGGCGCATCGCTGAACTTCAGCGGGAAGTTGCTGAAAAGCGCCGGCCCCCAGGTGGTATTCAGGTTGACCACCATCTTGTTGTCCCTGACGTGGGGATCGTTGTAAATCTCGTCCACCGTATTGATCGGGCCTACCGGCACACCGTTGCGGCGTAATAGAATGATCCACCACCTGGCGGGTTCCACGGCGAATTTCTCCTCGAGTATGGGTATGAGCTCGTCCCGGTGCTTTACGCGGTCCGCATTAGTGGCATATTTGGGATCTTTCTCAAGTTCGGCCAGCGCCAGCGCTTTACACAGTTTGGGCCAGTACTCCTCCCGGTAAATGCTCACGTTGATGTATTTATTATCATAAGTCCTGAAAGCCTGGGCCGGCACAATATTGGGATTGGCCGTGCCCATCGGCACGGGGCTTTTTCCCGTCGCGAAATACTCGGATATCCTGGTGGTCTGGAGGGCCAGTGTAGCTTCAAGCTGGGACATCTCTACTTTCTGGCCGCGCCCTGTCACCTGGCGCGCCATCAGTGCCAGTAACACAGACTGTACGATGTTCAAACTGGTGGTAAAGTCGACCGATGCAACATAGCGAAACATCTCGCCCTGGCTGCCGGGAGGGCCGTTCAAACTGGCGAAACCCGAGGCGAGCTGCATCAGCGGATCGTTGCTGGGCGAATTGGCCAGCGGCCCGGTTGCGCCGTAGCTGGAGCTGGCACAATAGATAATGTTGGGGTTCGCTTTGCAGACGTTTTCATAATCGAATTTCAGCTTCGCCATCGTCCCCGGCGGATGGTTTTCGATTATAACGTCGGCCGTGGCAACTATTTTTAAGGCGAGCTCCCGGTCCTCATCTTTCTTCAGGTCGAGGACTATATTCCGCTCATTGAAATGCGCCGTAATATAAGCTGTGCCCGCGCCGCCCTGCATGGTGCCCGCATAGTACAAACCGTCCAGCTTGGGTGGTTCGAAGCGGATGACATCTGCTCCCAGGGCACCCAGCAGGCAGCAGGCGATCGGCCCGACACCCCAGCCACCCACGTCTAAAACTCTTACGCCATTTAACATTCTCATTACCTCCAGGAGAGATGTTTTATCTTTCTCACTCTACGGCCTTACTTTTTCTCAGCTCGGCTATCTGGTCCCCGCTGTAGCCCATCTCCCGCAATACCTCGTCGGTGTGTTCACCGGGCAGCGGGCAGTACCTGTTGAACTGGGCAGGGGTATCGGATAACTTGAGCGGGTTGCCCAGTTGCTTAATTTTTCCCAGCACGGGATGCTCCTTCTCCATAATCATCTGCCGGCTTACCAACTGCGGGTCTTCCATCGCCTCTTCCACATACAGGACCGGGCCGAGGAATACCTGCCTTTGCTTGGTCCACTCCCACCACTCATCCCTTGTTTTGGTAAGGAACAGCTCCCTTAAAATCTTGAATATCTCCTGCCTCTCCTCTTCGTTTTTAGGCCACTGGCGGGCGATCAGGTCGGGCCGGTCGATGGCCTCGCAGAAGTTTTTCCAGAAAGCTGTCTCGATGAACTGTATGGTGATATATTCGCCATCCCTGGTGAGATACGTCGAGCAGTGCGGTTCACTCCCGGTTTGAGGCGTACTGCCACGCCTCCTTTTTTCGCCGTCGACCATGTACATGGTGGTATCAAAGGAGATGAGCGAGAAGACGCTGTCGAGATAAGCGATATCCACCAGCTGCCCCTTGCCCGTTCTCTCCCTGGCTTGCAAGGCAATCAGTATCCCGACCAGCGGATGCAACCCTGCGCCGGCGAAATCGGCTACCATGTTGCTCGGCCAGCAGGGCGGGCCGTCCTTGGGACCGATCAGGCTGAGCGCGCCGGAGACCGCCATGATGTTAGAATCATGGGCGATAATATCCCTGTAGGGACCTGTCTGGCCGTATCCGCTCACCGCGCAGAAAATAAGGCGGGGATTGATCTCTTTCAGCGTGTCCCATCCTATGCCCAGCTTCTCCATCGTGCCCGGCCTTGAGTTCTCAACCAGGATGTCCATCTTTTTTATCAGTTTATAAATGACCTCTTTGCCCTGTTCCGATTTCAGGTTGAGTTTGATGCTGCGCTTGTTGCGGTCGATGAAGGTATAGGCGGACATCGTTTGCGCAGCCGCTTCCATGGGCAGCTCCTGAACAAACCCGACAGGATCAACCTTGACCACGTCTGCGCCAAAATCGCCCATGTGCATAGCCGCAAAAGCTGGGGGGTAACCGCGGCACAAATCTAAGACCCTTATACCGTCCAATGCTTGAATCACAACAGTCCTCCTTTAACTTAAATTACGCCTTTGCTGGTTTCTTCAACCCGTATCTTTCGTAATATTCAGCGGGTATTTTATCGGGATCTTTATATATTATGCAGCGGCAGGGATCTTTGCCGAACTCCTTGGGCGGCTCAATTATCCAGATGGGATAACCTGTCTCCTCCATGGGTATGATGTCCTGCAGCGCGCAGTGCACACAGTAGACCGGGACATCCGTCCGCCCGAAGGTCATTCTCTGGGCTTTCTTCACCCTGGCCAAATTCTTGGGAGGATTATAGATACCGTTGAGTACAGCTCTGCCTCCGCTGCCGCAGGGCGTCATCATGACTGTGACCTTCTCGTCGTCCTCCTCTATTTGCAGCTTGGTCAGGTGCCCGCGGAAACCGGCGGCCAGCATCTGCACCTGCCGCTTGATGCTTTCAGCGCGGTATATCTGCGCCAGAATAGTGAAATCCTTGAAGACCTCGTGTAATACTTCGTAGAGGGCCTCGTCCCCCATGCGGTTATAGATATAGGACATCAGCGTGGCTATCCAGTCCCGGAAGCCCTCGTGCATAGAATAGAACTCTTTATACTGCCGGCGGTTCAACTTTTTGGCCTTCTGCAGATCACCCGCATCGATCGCCCTCTCGACCAGGTCGACTGTCTCGGTTCCCAGCTCCTGTAGTTCAGCTTCAGTGAATAATTTCTCGGACATACTCATCTCTCCCTTATAAAACCTATTTCGTGGCTTACGTTGCGTAACTATTAAAAACTGGCCTCCACACTGTAATCTTTGTTAGTATTGTTGACCCGGCTCGAATTAATTTAATATAATAATGTTATATTGTAATACTATTAATACATTGACGGCAGAATTCTATAATACATTACTATATTTGTCAATACGGAATAGCGGAGCAGGTGTAATATGAGCAGTAAAAGTGAATGGGTTGAGAAAATACTCAATCCGGCTTTAAAAGTGATCAAATCCCGCCAGGCCTCATATAAATCGATCTCGGGAGGCGAACTGGAGGCATTGTATACACCGGAGGACCTGAGCAGTTTCGATTACGAGCGGGACCTTGGCTATCCCGGGCAATATCCGTATACCAGGGGCATCCATCCGGCTATGTACCGCGGCAGGTTATGGACGATGCGCCAGTATTCCGGGTTCGGCAGCGCCAGGGATACCAACCAGAGGTTTCATCACCTTTTTAAACAGGGCCAGACCGGGCTCAGCATCGCCTTCGATCTGCCCACACAACTCGGCTACGACTCGGACAGCCTGTATGCCCGGGGCGAAGTGGGGAGAGTAGGTGTTGCAGTAGACTCCTTGCGCGATATGGAGGTGCTTTTCGAGGGTATCGAGCTGGACAAAATCAGCACTTCCATGACGGCCAATGCCACCTGCGCTCCGCTGCTCGCCATGTACATATGTCTGGCGCAGAAGGCGGGCATAGACCTGGCCAAATTGGACGGGACGGTACAGAATGACATCCTCAAGGAGTATATCGCCCGCAATACCTATATTTTCCCGCCCGGGCCTTCGCTCAGGCTGGTCGCCGATATAGCCGAGCACTGCAGTAAGAATCTCCCGCGCTGGAACTTCATCAGCATCTCAGGCTATCACATCCGCGAAGCGGGCTCCACCGCGTCTCAGGAGATCGGCTTCACTATGGCTAATGCCATCGAATATGTTAATACACTGGTAAGCCGCGGTCTGGACGTCGATTCATTTGCTCCGCGCCTGTCCTGGCATTTTCAGATTCATAACAATTTCTTTGAAGAAGTCGCCAAGCTGCGGGCTCTACGGCGCATGTGGGCCAGGATCATGAAGGAGCGGTTCGGGGCTAAAGACCCGCGGTCGCTGATGTTCCGCACCCACGTCCAGACAGGTGGAGTCACTCTCACAGCGCAGCAACCGCTCAACAATATCTCCAGAGCAACCATACAGGCGCTGGCGGCGGCGCTGGGAGGCGTCCAATCGATGGCTGTTGCCAGCTATGACGAGGCTATCTGTATTCCGACCGAGGAAGCGTCCACTCAGTCGTTACGCATACAGCAGATCATCGCCAGCGAGAGCGGCGTGGCCGATGTCGTCGATCCCATAGGCGGCAGCTACTATGTGGAAAGCCTGACTAATGAATTGGAAGCCGAAGCCAATAAATTCATTGAGCAAATAGAGAAACTGGGAGGAGCGGCCAGCGCTATAAAATCCGGCTACCAGACGGCTCTGATACAGGAGGCCGCCTATAATTACCAGAAGGAGGTCGAAGAGGGTGAACGGATCGTGGTCGGCGTGAATAAGTACTTCTCCCAAACACCCGAGATATCCCTGCACAGGGTGGGCGCCGCGGTCGAGTCGGGCCAGAAGAAAAGCCTGGCCGCTCTCAAGAACAAACGGGATAGCGAACGAGTCACGCAATGTCTGCGACGGCTGCAAAAGGTAGCCGAAGGCAACGAAAATATAATGCCTGCGCTTATCGATTGTGCGACAGCCTATGTAACACTGGGCGAGATGTGCGACGTATTGAGGAAGGTATTCGGAACGCAGAAGGAATCCAATCTATTCTGATAAAGGTACATCCGGCCTGGAAAAGAAGGTGGTAAGGTTTTACTAAAACCTTACCACCTTCCTCATTAAGCGAACTACTTTTCCGAATACACGTGATCGCTGACGCGATCGCTGTCATCCGGGTAATATTTCGAATTGATAGTATAGAAAACTACACACAGCAGCAGTGCCGGTAATAACCACAAAAATCCGTCGCGTATCCCGGCTGCGCCGCCGCCGACTACGTCAGAAATGGCGCCCACTAACCAGGGTCCCACTGCGGTGGCAGCATACACAAGGGTGACCATCATGCCCTGCCCGGCTATTCGATGTGAGGCAGGTGTAACATCGGTAATAAGTGAGAAGAGCAGCGGGATCATCATAGCTACGAGCATTATTTGCACGCACAGCAGGGCGATCAGCACCGGTATGGGGATGGAGCCGAATAAGTAAACGATTACTGCCAGCATAATGAAGTTGATGAATTGCAACAATGCCATCATGTAGCCACGGGCACCCCTGTTCTTTCTCCGCCAGCGGTCCGACAGCAGGCCGCTTATGGGTGATCCAATCATGGCCGTTAGTCCGGCTACACCGACTATGGTGCCGGCAGCTGCGGCATCTATGTTATACGCACGCATCAGAAAGGCTGGCAACCAGCCAACCCACGTGAAAACATATAATCCATAGCATGCTTGCCCTAAAGTGGTAAAGGTAAATGCCTTGATTTTAAAGAGCTTGACAAAGTTTACCAGGTATTGTCTGCTGAGCCCGGCTTCCCCTTCGCTCTTTACCGACGCGTAATCCTTCAGAAAAAAAGCCCAGATACCGAGGATAATGCCTGGCACTGCAAAAATGAAAAACGGCATCTGCCACATGCCTGTCCGGGTAACGATAATTCCGCCCAGAATCAGACCTATCGCTGTGCCGAGGACCCCACCCACACCGAAGATACCCGTTATCAGCCCCCTCTTTGCTTTGGGATATACCAGGGACAGCCAACCTGAACCGCTGGTGCTGAAACCATCCTCACCGAGCCCGACAAATGCACGAGTAATTACCAGGCCCACCACATTTCTCGCCAGGCCGGTGGCAAAGGTTGCAGCACTCCAGACCAATGCCATTATGCCGATCGCCTTGCGCCGGCTCCAGCGGTCGACGATCCATGCCAGCGGGATGGTGAACAGGCCGAGTCCTAAGCTGAAAACGGATTGTATCAATCCCAATTCCCCATCGGAGATACCCATGGATACTTTAATCTGCTGCAGCACTACCGATAGGATCGACCTGTCAGCGTAGTTCATAACATACAGGACAGTCATCACGATGAGTATGCTTGCAGCCTGACCCCTGGTTACCTGGTATGCCTTTTTTATCTCTACTGCTGGTTCCATAAGTGTTGTATTCCCCTTCATTTTTTATTTATCAATTGGTACAGTCCTACAGACCAACCCCGTTAAGCTTGTACAGCGGATTGGTCGCCGCCGTTATATTGATAGCAAAAGGTTTGTCGGTAAGGTCCCTTACCTTATGTACCTGGGCAACCAGCCGTCTTTTCACCTCGACTGGATCCAAACTGGGCGCCTTCTGACCGGCATTGGGACCAAGGGTGCCCAGGCCGCCAGCCTTGCTCACGGCGGCCACCAGGTCGGCGCCGCTGATCCAGTTCATGGGGGCCTGAATAATGGGATAATTTATTCCAAGCAGCTCAGTTAGCCGCGTTTTTATCGCCATTTCCCTGTCCAGCTTCTATCGCTGCCTTCAGCTACCCTACTGTGGTGTAGCCTCCGCTGACACTTAGAATCTGGCCAGTGATAAAAACGGAGACATCCGAGGAGAAGAATGCAACAGCGTTGGCTATATCCGTCAAGGTTCCCAATCGCCCCAGTCCCCTGGCCATCGGATATAACTTTGATGCCCCTTCTCTTCGCTTTTGTATGGCTTCTTTTGCCTGTTCCTCGGTCATTCCCATCTTTAACATCATGCCTATTCTGCGGTTATCGATGCCCGGATGAGGCACAGCGCCAAGAGAGACGCAATTGACATTAATGCAGTGCTTTCCCATGTCTTTAGCCAGCGACTTACTGAAACCAGCCACCCCGGCTTTGCTGGCCGAGTACGCAGCCTGCCTCGGCTCTCCGATGCGGCCGGCATCTGAGATAATGTTGACGATTTTCCCATATTTCTGGCTTATCATTTGATCAATCACCGCACGCGTACAGTTCATAGTACCGTAAATATTTACATCGAGATATCTCTTCCACATAGACCGGTCAACTTTCTCGAAGCTCATATCAAATGAAGCGGGGGAATCACCCTCAGGCATAGGAGCCGGGACGCCCGCGTTGTTCACCAGGATGTCGATCCGGCCGAACTTATCCATGGCCTTTTTGACCATTCGTGTAACAGAATCGAAATCGGATACATCTGATTGAATTCCGATGGCCTCACCGCCCGCACTGACTATTTCCCCGGCGACTTTATCTGCCCTATCCTGGAAAAAATCGTTCACCACGACCCTGGCTCCCTCTTGTGCCAGTAGTTTGCCGATGCCCTCGCCGACACCCTGACCGGCGCCGGTCACAAGCGCCACTTTGCCTTTTAATCCCAGATCCATAAGAATCCTCCTGTATAAAAAAATTTGGATTTACAAACCGAATGCAAACCATCCGCCATCGGCGGAGACGCCCGCATCAGCCGAAACAACGGCGCCGGTGATATATCTTGCGTCATCGGAGACCAGATAGTAAGCCAGCTTACCGATATCCTCAGGATATAGCGCCTTGTGCATGGGAACGTTCTTAAGAAAAGCCTCGAGGTCGCTGCTGGAAAGCCCCTGCGTCTTCTCGGTAACGACCGCTCCCGGGCGGATACAATTGACCCGGATGGGGACGGCGGCCAGCTCGCGCGACAGGACTATGGTGAACTGCGATATAGCGGCCTTCATCGCGCCATAGAGCACGCCGGGCAGGGATACCAGCCCTTCAGTCGCGCCGATATTGATGATGTTGCCGCTTTTCTGTGCTTTCATCTCCCTGGCGGCCCTGCGGGCGCAGTAAAAGGCGCCCATGAAATCGATGTTTATTATGTCCTCGGCCAGCTTCATATCGAGATCGGTTATCGACCCCATCGGCTCGGTGATGCCCGCGTTGTTGACCAGGATGTCCACCTTGCCGAATTTTTCCAGCGTCTTGTCGAAGAGGCGCTCCACCTGTGCCTGAACAGCCACGTCCGTCTGGACGCATAATATCTCCGCTTTGGAGGATTTCAGCTCCGCCGCGGTTTTTTCCAGATTTTTTAAATTCCTGCCGGCTATCACCACATCAATGCCGTTCTGTGTAAATATCCTGGCAATACCTTTGCCGATACCGCTTCCTCCTCCCGTGATCACAGCTACCTTATTTGACCTTGCCATTAACTTACACCTCCCATTTAATTTAGACCCTCATATTGTCGGATAATCGCCGCTTGCTTAACCGGCGCCAGTCTTAATTCAGGCAACGGCGGCATTTATCCATTTTTCAACACCCGGTAATATATTTAATCCTGTTGAGGCGCCGGTGATGCCCGAATCAGCCACGATTATAGAGCCGGTAATATATCTGGCGTCATCAGATGCCAGGAAATAGGCCAGTTTACCCACATCATCGGGGACCAGCGCCTTATGCATGGGGATATGGACCAGAAACACCTCGACATCGCGGTCGGAAAGCTCTTCCATCATCTCAGTGAGGACCAGCCCCGGGCAGATGCAATTAACCCTGATAGGAATGGCGGCCAGCTCAGTGGCCAGTAGTTTGGTAAACCTGTGCACTGCGGCCTTCATGGGGCCGTAGGCTATACCCGGAAAAGAGATCAGCCCTTCGACCGAGCCGATATTGATGATGTTGCCGCTTTTCTGCGCCTTCATCTCCTTGACCGCCCTGCGGGCGCAGTAGTAAACACCCTTAAAATTGATGCCTACGATGTCGTCCACCAGCTTCATATCGATATCCGTGATAGGCGCCACCGGCTCGGCGATGCCCGCGTTGTTGACCAGGATGTCCACCTTGCCGAATTTTTCCAGCGTCTTGTCGAACAGGCGTTCTACTTGCGCCTGAACCGACACATCTGTCTGGACGCACAATATCTCTGCTTTGGGGGATTTCAACTCCGCGGCTGTTTTTTCCAGCTTCTCAAAGTTCCTGCCAGCTATCACTACGTCGATGCCGTTCTGGGTAAAGATCCTGGCAATACCCTTCCCGATGCCTCGTCCTC
>CAZKOL010000035.1:0-15958 GCA_964554375.1 uncultured Dehalococcoidales bacterium | reverse complement strand
AGAATTTCGAAGGTTACTACCGGGAGATGATGGCGCTGAAAGAGCGCTACGGCAAACCCGTGGCCGTGACCCTCAGCCTGCCCATGAAAGCGGAGGTGATTACTGAGGCGGCGTCCAGTCTCACCCGGGAGACCGGCACGACGTGCTATACCTCGTTCACACAGGCCATCAGGGCCTATTCTGCGCTGAGCAGTTACGCGGCGTATTTAAGGGACTCCGATTCGCGAAACGGGCGGGCTTAAAAACCCGCCCCTACAGATTGTCTAAACGCTCGGCTATATAGATATCCCGCCGTCGACAGCAAGTACCTGCCCCGTAATATAGCCGGATGCGTCGGATACGAGGAAAATGACTGCGCCCACCATTTCATCCGGCTCAGCCGTTCGGCCGAGCGGTATCATACTGGAGGCAGTTTTGAGTAATTCGGGGTCCTTCCACCAGAATTCAGCGAAGCGCGTCCTGGTGATGCCGGGCGCAATGGCATTGACCCGTATGTTATATACAGCCCATTCCTTGGCCATGGCCTTGGTGGTATGTATTACACCGGCTTTGCTGATGCCATAGGCCGCTAAAATGTTTGGCCTGATACCTTCGACGGAAGCGATATTGAGAATCGAACCACCTGACTGTCCTTTCATTATCCTGGCTACTCCCTGGCTAAGGAAGAAAAGCCCCTTGAGGTTCAGGTTCATAATGGAATCCCAGGCGCGTTCCGTGTAGTCTATTGCCGGATCAACAGTGGGATTGGTGGCAGCATTGTTTATCAGGATATCAATCCGCCCGAATTTTTCCATCACACTGCTGATCAAGCGGGTTATGTCCTCCATTTTTCCCAGGTGTGCCGCAACAGCAATAGATTCAGCGCCCAGCCCGGCAAGCTCTGACTGAACCGCATCTAAATCTGTCTGTTTCCTGCTCGATATGGCCACTTTGGCGCCCGCGGAAGCAAGCCCCAGCGCAATGGCGTGGCCTATGCCGCGGCTTCCCCCGGTTACCAGTGCTACTTTATCCTTGAGCATGAATTGCTGCACATTAAAGCTCATAAATCGCCTCCAAATAAAGTCTGTATGGTGATTATAGCGCTTCCTCCACCCGCCAGAGAGCCTGTTTAATGTTCTGCGGCTTTGGTATCCAGTAGCGCTTGTTATCGTAATCCCAGTAATTTACGTACCGTTTGAAGAACAGGTCAGGATCGATGCAGCCTTCCGGGGCAAATACTCCAGGTTCATTTATCTCATTATTAATCAGCATGTCTGCTGCCAGGGCAACCGAGATACCTGTAACTCCGATCATATCCCCGCGCGGTGCGCCGCGCGGGCCCAGCGTGTACCTGACTTTCCTGCCTCTTTTCAACCCTGAGACGCTGACAATGATGCCCCACTTAAGCGGACCCATGTATTCGGTATGATCCGGGCGTTGCTGCAGTCTTTTTAATATCTCATCGGGGAATGCCTGAATAGCATCCTCCAGGCTGATCTCCTTGTTGCGGACTTTTTTACCAAGGTATAATGCAGTATCGAATTCCTCCGGTTCCATGCCGCAGAGGTTACAGGCGCCTTTGATACCTTTAATAAAACGCGGCAACGTGACAGGTTCCGGATGTCCGATATATTTGAAAAACGCCTTTCCATTGGGGAAAGCCACATCTTCACCCTCTTGCAGGGGGATGACCTCTATAAATTTACCATCTTTAAAGATCGGTATTTTCCAGCTTGCGCAGTAAATTAAGTGCCCTATCGCGGCATCCCCCGCCTCTGCCTTCACCAGGTCTATGAACTCTTTGGTAAATACGCTGCGCGGCCGCCGGATGCCTCCGGCTATCCCCCAGGCCGTCTGGATATAGTCCACCTCATCCAGTTGGGTTGCGGCATAGCGCGCGATTATGTTGGAAATACCCGGGCTGGCCCCCATGCCTTCTATGATTGTTACTCCCGCTTTCCGAGCCTCTTTGTCGAACTCAAGCACTTCCTGTGTCGGTTTATAATCATCGTTGATATCAACATAGTTTTTACCTGCCCGGATAGCTGCCCTGACAATCGGCACAGCGTATTTGTAAAAAGGCCCGATGGTATTCATTACCACGTCGACTTGTTTCATCAATGCTTCCAAGGAACCGGTATCCTGCACATCTACATGCTCAACTTTAACCCTCCGGTCTTTTAGTGAATTGGCAAATACCCTGGCTTTTTCCAGGTTGTTATCGGCGATGATAAGCTGTTCCAAATCCGGGTTTTTTAGCACGGTTTGAACGGCTTTTTGTCCCATGTGACCACTGCCGCCGAGTGCAAGGAGCTTCTTCGTCATTTATTAAACCTCCCCTGATTATTGGCTGGACTTATTCGATGAAAAACTGAGCAGAGCGTTAAAACGTAGCCTGAGTTAAATGCCGTATTCTCAATCAGCTACGCACAAGATCCTTGTATTTATTAACGCCTGCTTTAAAGGAATTTAAATTGGCCTCCGTCCATTTTTTAGGGGCAAAGGCTATGATGCAACTTTCCACCGCCTCCTTCTTGAGTGGAATGAGACCGGTTGCATAGGCCGCGCCGAGCATCACCATACTCATTGTTATTATGCCGCCCCCTTTACTCATTGCGACTTCGGTGGCATCAAAGGAAGATACCTTGTTTATGCCCATGCGTTGAAAGTAAGCAAGGATGTCTGTTGTGGACGGATGCTTCCATTTGCCCGAAGTGCGAACTTCAGGCGTTACAATCATGCGGGGCACTTCCCGTTCGTTCATTATGACAGTGCAGGTTTTCGCAGCAAATCGCATCCCTATCCTCAAACATTCCAGCGGTTCCAGGCCGACCAGCAGGTCGGCTTCACCTTCGGGGACAACATCAGCGTATAGTTTACCGCTGCCCCACCTTATATGGCTGTGTATACCCGACAAACGTTGTGTTGATGGCGGATAATCGGTTGTTAAAACATTCTTCCCCTCTGCCAGCAGAGCTGTTGCCAGTACCCTTGTAATAAGCACATCTCCCTGGCCAGTCAATCCCGCAACCATCATATTGAATGTATCGCTCATCTGATCATTCCTCCTGTACAACGATACTGTCATAGGGACAAACCTGGTTGCATACCCCGCAACCTGCACAAGTATCTGCCTCTATCCGTGGATACTCTTTATTCAGCTCTTCATTTACCTGAGGTGTCAGGCTGACACAACCGAATTTAAACAGGCAGATCCCACAGGTCTTGCAGTTCAGGCAACGCTTCGCCTCACTCACGGCCATGTCCTCGGTCAAGCCGGTTTCCACCTCATCAAAGCAGTTTACCCTTTGTGCGACCGGCAAAAGCGGCATGGATGCCCTGGGCCTGTGAATAATGTCTCGTGGTATTCGATCAGCGCCTGTAATAGGAGTAATAGCGGGGTCAACGGGCTGCGGCAGATCTCCGGTACGTATATAGACATCGATGGCATTTGCTGCTTTATGACCGTAGCCAACAGCTTCTACTACCGTCGATGGTCCCGATACAGCATCACCTCCGGCGAAAACACCGGGTATGCCGGTTGCCAGAGTGTTCTCGTCAGCTATCACTGTATCGCGCTGGCTTAACGCAAGTTTGCCGGAAAATGTCTGAGAATCGGTCGCCTGTCCAATAGCAATGATAACGAAATCCGCCGGGAGCGACGTTTTACCTCTTGAACCCTTAATAAGATCCCAGCAAACCCTGCCGTTTTCGTCAACACTGGTCGATTCAACGCGATTAAACAGGACGGCATCGATGCTGGTTTTATCTGTAGATACAAATTCCCGGGGAGCCAACCCGGGATGAAATACGACGCCTTCTTCCATGGCTTTTCTTTTTTCCCCGTCAAACGCTGGCATGTTATGCAACTCTTCAAGGCATGCGAGGTGAACTTCATCGGCGCCGCAGCGCACTGCTGAACGAGCAGTGTCAACCGCGACATTACCGCCTCCAATCACAACCACTTTACCCTTCAGTTTCAACCTTTTCCCGCGTTTAATCTCCTGCAGGAAAGGCAGGGCATATACCACTCCCTTTAATTGAGTCCCCGGGACATTAAGCGCCAAAGGCTTTTGCGCGCCGCCGGCAAAATAGATGGCTTTATAACCCTGGCTGAAAAGGCCGTCGATTGTAATGTCTTTGCCCACTGTAACATTTGTGCGTATCTCCACACCCGTACGCCTGATGAACTCAATGTCTCGTTCAACCATTTTCAGGGGCAGCATGAAATCAGGGATCATTGCGGTAAGCATGCCGCCCGGGAAAGGCCTTGATTCAAACACGGTCACCGCGTAACCTTTCCGGATCAGGTCATATGCTGCTGTGAGCCCCGAGGGCCCGGAGCCTACGACGGCTATGCCTTCCTGTTTGGTTTGCTTTACGGGGCGCGGTTTGTTATCGCCATATTTGAAATCGTAATCTGCGGCAAAGCGCTTGAGTGCCATAATGGCTATGGCCTCATCGATTTTCGCCCTTTTGCAGTCCATCTCGCAGGGATGATTACAGACACGGCCGCACACGCTCGGGAACGGGTTCTTATCTCTTATTATCGCTATTGCTTGCTGGAAATCTCTATTGGCGATGGCTTTTATATAGGCCTCAATATCTATCCCCGCCGGGCAGGCAGCCTCGCAGGGCGATTTTTCGACCGTTTTAGCGAGGCATCTCGATTCATCTACACGGGATTGCGGGCCAAGGACACGTACCCCTCTTATGGTCTTGCCTATCTGCCGTATTACAATCTGTGTACAGGTGCGCCGCAGGATGACAACGCGAACCCCTTTCATTTTAAGTACCCTGGAAAATATTTCACGGGATTGAGCTTGATTGAAAGGATCCGCCACTTCTAAATAATCAACCTGGAAGGCCTTCAAGATATCGACGATGTCCATTATCTTGGTCGGTTCATATGCTGCGGTCAGACCGAAAGCGCCGGGATGAGGTTGATGGCCGGTTTGTCCCACGGACCGGTTATCGAGGATTACTATTAGAAGGTTGCTCTTGTTATAGACGGCGTTAACTACATTGATCATACCGTGATGGAAAAATCCTCCGTCACCCATCAGCGCAACCACTACCTGGTCAATGCCGCTCATCGCCAACCCGTGTGCGCCGCCCACGCTGCCGCCCAGCGGCAGCACAACATTTTCGAGTTTGAGAGGAGGTTGCATGACCAGATCGAAGCAGCCATCACCCCCAAAACCTATTATATCTATATTGGTCTCTTCAGCAGCCCTTTTAAGGGCATACAGGCCTGCATATTCAGGGCAGCCGGGACACATCTTTGATAGTTCCGTCGGATCTCCAAATTTGATCTCGTCACGCAATATTTTCTTGCCCGCATCTATCCTGATTCTGCTTCCCTTGGGCCGGAATTTCTTGCCCGTGAGCTTCTCCAACGCTTCTCCGATATGGTTGCGTTCAATCTCACCAAGGGTAGGCAAATGCTTTGTCAATTTGCCGAATATGGCGGCGTGTGACGGCATTTCGGCAGCAATTGAACGCACGCCCTCCTCAATTATGGGCTCAATTTCTTCAACAACCAATACCTGCCTGGTCTGTTCGAGCATCGTTTTGATCAATTGCACGGGCAGGGGATTGGTTATGGCCAGTTTGAGTATTGATACATCGCCGCCCAGATTCATAACGTCAAGAGCTTCAAGTACAAGGGTATGGCAACCAGCGGTGATAATGCCTGTCTGCGCATTCTTTTTCAGCTTAATTATATGAAGCGGAGAAGCTTCAGCCACCTCGTCTCTAAAACGCAGATTAGGTAGTTTGCCCACCTCATTGATGACATCTACTGGAGCTTCATTGTGCAAGCGTAAACTGGTGGAAAACCAGACAGGATAAGGGGCAACTCTCTGGACGTCTTCCTCCTTTTTGCGCGGTATTTCATAGCCCTGGTGAAACCTTGCAACATCGGTGGCATCACATATAGCCTTTCGTTCTCTTACAGCATGCTGTATGGGGCCAAGGACCACAGGTTCACGTCCCCATCCGGTCCTATCTCTGACCCTGACAAATATGGTCATGCGCAGAATCTCGGATAGATCGTAGGCAGCCACAATCCAATCCTTCACCTCCTGCATGGTGGCCGGCTCAAGCACAGGGCATAAAGCATATTTCGGGATATACCTGCTGTCCTGTGTATTCCCTGTAGTTTCAGCATTAGGATCATCGTTAAAGACAACCACGGCGCCGCTGATGCCCATGTGAGTGGTGGTCAGCAACGGATCTGCGATGAAATTCATTCCGGTGTTCTTGAAAACTGACATCGCACGTACGTTACCCAGCGTAGCCCCGATCATAGTTTCAAATGCGCTTTTCTCATTGGCCGACCATTCAATGTGCATGGATGGGAAAATGGGTTTGGGCCAGGCCAGGCTGTCCAGTACATAATTGACCGGTGAACCTGGATATGAAGTAATCACACGTACGCCTGCCTCAATGGCAGCACGGGCGATGGCCTCGTTGCAACTCAAGAGTACAAGTTCCCCGCTCTTATCCCTGCCCAGGTTTTCACTCGAATACTTCATGAAGGTCCTGGTCGCATATTTATCATCCTGCGCCTTCATCCCGATTATCTCAGACATCATTAGCCTCCTTAAAACTATGTTCTGGAGCAAGTACAGGCATATTTAGCGCTTCAGCTTGTACCCGGCCTTTTCCCTGTCCCAGGTATTTTCATTCACCGTCTTTAACTCATTTTTCTTCACCCTGCCCAGTTCAGATCTGGGGAAATCCTCTACAAATTCAACAAACCTGGGTACCATGAAATAGGCCATCTTCGGCTGGCAGAAGTCCAATAATTCCTCCGGCTTTAGTGTATCACCTGATTTTAGCCTGACAATCACCTTGACCTCATCCTCTCCCAATTCTGACGGAACCGGCACCGCAACTATTTCAGCGATCCTGGGGTGACTTCCGATAACCTGCTCCAGTTCCTGAGACGATATATTTTCACCGCGCCTTCGAATAGCATCCTTTTTCCTGTCCACAAAATGGATATAGCCTTCTTGATCGATTAACCCAAAATCGCCAGTATGAAACCAAAGGTTTCTCCATGTATTTAATGTGGCTTCAGGTTGCTTGTAATAGCCGGTCATCATAATAAAAGGCAATTTCGGCCTGCATACGATCTCGCCCACTGAACCGCGGGGCAATTCGTTGTCGAAATCATCGAATATCTTAATCTCCAGCTCATCTATTCCCTTTCCCAGCGTACCGGGTTTTCTATCGTCCCATGCTTGGATGCTGACAGGCTCGATTTCGGTCAGACCGTAATCGTCCTGTAATATGATATTAAATCTTTTCTCAAAGGCTTCCTGGATGTCTTTAGGCACCCACGCGCAAATCATGTTCTTAACCTGGTGGTTTTTGTCGTCAGGCGATTCCGGCATCATCATCAACAATTGCAGTATCTGGCCGAAACCGCCGGTAGCTGTGATTTTAAAACGTCTCAGATCGTCCCACCATTTGCGCAGGCTGAACGTCTCCACCATGTACATTGTAGAATCGCTCAGCATGGTGCTCATTGTTGCGTTCCCCATACCCGAGAAATGATACATCGGGAACCAATTGTAAAAATTCCCACCTTCGCTGCCATGTGTCACCTCAATCATTTTTTCACCCGCGAAGACATACTGATTATGCGGTTGCATTATCGCCTTGGAAGCCCCGGTGGTTCCCGACGTGAATTGCATACAGAAAATATCACTGTAGTGGAGGTCTACTTTAGCGACCACATCTCCGGCCTTCAGCATCTCAGGCCATGCAACGATATCGAATCTAAAAACAGGAACATTATCTGTATCGGGGCAGATAATAAGGGTATTAAGGCTCTTTAACTCACCTTCAATAGCCTTCACGTTGTCAATGAAATTTTTATGCACGACAAGGGCTTTGGCATCTGAATTATTAATCATGTAGGCAAGGATATTGCCTTTCTGGTGGTAGTTAAGTGAAACCATAGTGATGCCTGATTTGGCAAGACCGAACATCACGTAAAGGAATTCCAGGCAGTTCGGCAAAAGGACGCATACCTTATCACCTTTCTTCAACCCCAGATTCTGGAAGCTGTTGCCCACCTTGTTGGCTATCGTATCCAGGCCCCTGTATGTAACCATATCGTTTTCGAAGTAGCAGAACGGCTTGTCACCGTTCTTTTCAGCCCTGAGCTCCAATACGCGCCCGACAGTCCTGTCTGTGTTCTGATACTTATCCATTTATCAACCTCCTTAACCGTTATTCTGGCCGTGTGAATATATTATCCGAGTTTGGCTGTATTCACGATTTGTCTCTTTCTTGTTTCCACTTCATTGATGGGGGCTTTCAGTTCCTTGAGGAATAAAGCCGGGGTGAAGGCGCCTTCCGGCGCCAGTACGCCGTATTCTTTTACCTCTCCGCGCGCCAACAACAGCGCTGCTACTGCTGCGGGCGTGGCGGTGCCTGTGCGCACTGAATCCGTCATCAAATCATAAGTGTACTCAGTGAATTCACCACCTTTCCGTCCTCTCACCACAACTTTGGTAGCTCCGGCACAGCCCTGATACCGGGACATCTCCTCATTATATAAATCCAGGAAAAACTGGGGTGCAAAACGGGGCATGGCGCGCAAAAGCCTGACCGACAGCTCTCTGACCGGAATTGAATACCCCTCGGGCAGGTTAAAGGTCTCCGCGCTGCCAAATCCCAGTTCGGTTAATATCTTATACACATCCATCATGCGGGACGGGAAGATGGCTCCCTTGATCGTCACATTATTGAGACCCTTGATGAAACGAGGCAGGCTGACCGGCTCAGCATGACCTGTATAACAGACTTCGAGTTTACCCAGGGGAGGCATAAACTCAACAACCTCCGCTCCGGACAAGCCTTTGACATTGACCCAGTCCCCGTTGATGTACATGGGCACTTCTCCGGAGGTGATATGGAACCAGTGTATCATCGCTGCCGGGCCGGCCGGATCCGTGGCGCTTTCTGCCCAGTAAAGCCGTATCTCGTCCACTTTATCGAGCTTGTCCGCCCCATATCTGGCCATGATATTGGTCACACCAGGGCTTGCGCCGCATCCAACAACCACGGTCACACCCGCTTTTTTGGCCCTAGCATCTATCTTCAGTGATGCCAGGGTGGCATCGAAGTCATCATCGATGTCGACCATGTTAACACGAGCGGCGATGCTGGCTTCGATTATTTTGGTCGCATATTTGTAATAAGGCCCGACCGCACTGACTACAACATCGGCCTTTTTCATCTGGCTGATAAGGCCGTTGGAATCGTCAACATTGATGACTGCGGTATCGACTTTTGATCCGAAGCCTTCGGCCAGTTTTGCCAGCTTGTCGGCAGCGGCATCAGCTACGGTTATCTGCACATCGCTGCGTGCGATCAGCTGATTTACGATTTCCTCGCCCATGTGCCCTGCCCCGCCTAACACCAGAATACGCATTTTCATACCTCCGCTTACATGATTATTCCTAGGATTAAAGGATTTAACGTGCGGTCAGGTTAACCGGTTTTAATGGTATCGAGAACAACTATTCCTTCGATGTGACTCCTTTAAGTATGATGTCTGTGACTAGTTCTGTGTACTGCTTTAGCGAGTATTTCTGACGAAAATACCAGCGTCTGAGGCACCACATATCGCAGAGTACGATAATGGAGTGTGCCTGGACATCAAGGTCCTTGATTTTAAAATCACCCGAGCGAACACCCCAGGTAAGGATTGATTTAAGCATATCCGCCAGTTGAATCTCCTGTGATATGAGCTTGCCGAGTTTTTCCGGTTTCAGATTTCTAGATTCCTGGTGCCAGAAGACAATGACGTCCTGAAGCTCATCACAATACTGGAGATACATTTGTATAGCCGTGCTGAGCGCCTCTTTGGGAGGAATATGTTGCAACATCGGCAACGTTTCCCTGGTGAATTGCGACATTGATTCTGTAACAGAGTCAAGATATAGCGATAGAATATTCTCCTTGGAACCGACGTAGTGGTAGAGTGTAGCGAGGTTCATGTCACATTCCGCTGCAATATCTCTCACCGATGTGCCCGGGTAACCCTTTTTAATAAACAGCGTCGCCGTTTTATTTACAATTTCCATTCTGCGCTTATCGCTCTTGACCAGTATGCTGCCGGGGCCGGTTTTCTTGATTGCTGATTTCATTGCTACCTCATTAATAATAGTTTATCAATCGATTGATAGTTTATTACAGGGTCAATTATTTGTCAACGCTAAATCATTGCAACTCGGGCCATATTGATATTAAGTTGTGCTGTTGACAGGCATTGATGATGCTGGTAATATAGGGGCAAAAATCAAACGCTTGATAAATAATATATTATTATCGGTTGCTTCTTATTTTGCTTTTCACACTGCTTGAGAAAGTGAAATAGATAGAATACATCAGTCGAGGAGGTAACGCGTGGAACAGTCGGTTTTACAAAGGAAAATAGGGTTGCTGGGGGCGATAGCTTTAATCACGGGTACTGTTGTTGGATCTTCAATCTTCATATTACTGCCTTCGCTGTTGGGATTGACAGGTCCCAGTGTGTGGATAGCGTATGCCCTGGGTGTTATTCCTGCCCTTTTTACTATTCTCTACCAGGTACAGCTTACAGGTACGCTGCCTGTGACAGGGGCTAATTATGTAGCTGTTACCAGGACGCTTTCTCCCTTTTGGGGAGGCATCTGTTCCATTGCCGGCGCTATAGCAATAATAACGGCCAATGTATTTGTGGCAGTGGGTTTTGCCAAAATCATATGTTTGTATGTGCCGGCAATCCCGGAGCTGGCATGGTCGATCGGTCTGGTATCGATTTTTGCCCTGATCAACTACTTTGGTATCTCACTGTCGACCCGGATTCAGGCTCTGATGTTTGCGCTGTTTATACTGGGTATATTGATTTTTGGTATCGGAGGGGCTATAAATGCCAATCCCGCCAATCTTACTCCACTTTTCCCCAATGGCGTATTGCCGTTCATCCTGGTGATAGTTGTAGCTTCTGTCGGGTGGATCGGTTTCATTGCGCTGGCTGAGATAGGAGGTGAAATAAAGAATCCGCGGCATACAATACCGCGCGCGTTAATAATTTCATTGATTATTATTCTAATACTCTATGTGCTGCAATCTTTCGCCCTGGTGGCTACGATGCCCTGGGATGAAGCAGGCAAAGCGGGGAGCGATGCGATATGGGTTGCTGCCGGTACATTTCTTTCGCCGCCGCTGGTGTTCTTACTATATATAGCCTTCACCTGCGCTGTATTAACTACAATCAATGGTTTGACGATGTCCGGGGCTCGAACATTTGTGGCCTGGGCGAGAGATGGTTTAATCCCGGGGCCTGTGGCAAAAATCGACAGGAGGTTTTCGACACCCGGTATTGCGATAATGATCGTGTTCGTACTTGAATTATTAGGTATACTGGTTGCTGCCAGTATTGAGCAATATGCACTGGTACAGGTGCTGGCAATTATGATAGTACAAATATTGGGGGCTACAGCCGTACTCTTAATGCCCAGGAAAATACCCGAACTATACAGCAAAGGTATTTTTCAGTTTAACAGATTCTGGAGATGGTTTACCTGGATAGGTTCCATACTGCTCTTTTCTCTGATCTTCCTTTTCGGCATAGTTCTTGATATGCTGGACGACAAAGGTGATATTACAAGGACTCCTTATACGATAATAGTCCTTGTCGGATTACTTTTGTTGGGGGCTGCGTGGTGGTTCATCAGAAAGGCATATCTAGGGAAAAAAGGTATAAACCTCAGCGAGCAAATGAAAAGCACGTCGGGGGCATCTTTGCAGGAGGCACAGGAATAACCGACGTGCCCGTAATACCGGGCGGGCTTAAAAACCCGCCCCTACCAACTAACCCATAGGGGCGTTCCTTCAGGTGCGCCCGTAAGAGGACAGGCCTGAAGGCCTGTCCCTACAATACCAGTCTGAACAGCGGACGGGCGATCTCACCTGCAGAGTACCTGTCACCGGCGAAGACGGCAGGCCCCTCCATACGCACCTTCCTGCCCATGATGTCCATGCTGGCCTCCTCCGGCTTGAGCCCGGCGATGCTGCCCATGACCCAGGGGCCCTCGTCCAGTTCCACTATTACAACTATATAGGGCGCCTCGGACTCCCGGCCTTCGGCGGCAACGTAGTTGACGGTGAATGTCTGGATGGCGCCGCCGCCTTTCAATTCAATGGCCTCTAAATCCTGGCCGCCGCACCTGGCGCAGACCAGTCTCGGCTGCGCCGACACTTCCCCGCAGCCGCCGCATTTAAGTCCGCTCAGCCTGCCCTGCTTGAGATTTTCGTTATATTCTTTGAAGGTGAGTTTTGCTTCCACTTTACCGCTCCGTTATTTTTAATTACCAGCCGCGCTTGAGTATTATGTTGCACAGTGTGCCGCCGTCCCCTCCCAGCGTGTCGAGCATTCCAACCTTGACTCCCTCCACCTGGCGCTCGCCGCACTCGCCGCGCAGCTGTCTGACGATTTCGAAGGCCTGCGCTGCGCCGGTGGCGCCCACCGGGTGGCCTTTGGATTTGAGGCCGCCCGAGGGGTTAACGGCTATCTTTCCTCCGATTTTGGTCTCGCCCTTTTCCACCGCCAGGCCGGCCGTGCCGTAGGGGAAGAAGCCCAGCCCCTCCAGTGCGATCAGCGCGGCGATGCTGAAGCAATCGTGCAATTCGACCACGCCGATGTCACGCGGTCCCAGGCCCGACATTTTGTACGACTGCTGCGCTGCCAGCTCCCGCGACCTTATGCGAGGGAGGAATTCCTTCTGGCTGAGCAGGTTTCCTGCCGAGGCCTGCCCCACCCCGGCTATCAGCACCGGCTTTTTGGTGAGCTTCCTGGCCGCCTCTTCCGAGGCTATTATTACGGCGGCCGCCCCGTCCGTGAAGGGGCAGCAGTCGGCCAATTGCAGGGGCGAGGCTATCACGGGGCTTTTACGCGCGTCCTCCAGCGTCAGCTCCTTCTGGAACTGTGCCTTGGGATTGCGCGCCCCGTAGTAGTGGGAGTTGATGGACACCTGGTAGAGCCGGTTCTTAAGCGTCTCCAGCGGTATGTTGTACCTTCTTGAGTAGAGGTGTGCGAGCATGGCGAAGACGCCGGGGAAGGTCACCCCTGCGGCATATTCGTAGCGGCTGTCGCTGGACATGGCGAAGGTACGCGTGGCCAGCGGGGTGCCCATCTTGGTGGCGCACTCCGTCCCGCCGGCCAGGACGATATCGTACTGTCCCGAGGCCACCCAGATGAAGGCGTCGCGGATGGCGGCAGAGGCCGAGGCACAGGCGTTCTCGTACCTGTTGGCCGGTATCCCCGCCAGCCCCAGATAGTCCGCCGCAAAGGCCTGCAGTTGGGCCTGCCCCTCCTCGAAGTCGCCGAGGTAATTGCCTATGAAGAGGGCTTGCACCTGCCCGGGCTTGACTCCACACTCGTTTATAGCTCCTGCGGCAGCCTCGCCGAAAAGCTCGACCGCAGTCCGCGGTTGCTTCCCTGTAAATTTGGTCATGCCAACGCCGGCGATCACCACTTTGCGCATGTGAAACCTCCTGGTTTTTGATGCCCGGCCCGGCCGGGGAAAACAGGCTATTGTAACGCTTCGGATAGGGCGGCTGCCATCTCGCCGATGGCCTGCCCTGCCTGCGGCAGCAGCCCGGTGAAGGACACGAACCCGTGTATCATACCATTGTACCTGTGCGCCCTGCATGATATTCCTGACGCTAATAGTCTGGCCGCGTAGGCTTCACCCTCGCTCATCAGCGGGTCGAACTGGGCGGTTATAACCAGCCCGGGGGGCAACCCTTTGACATCGCCCGCCAGCAGCGGGGAGACGTAAGGGTCAAGCACTTCGGCCGCTTTATTTATATAGAGTGGTGTGACTTGTTCGATGATGCTTTTGGTCAGGTAATAGCCACTGCTGTTCAGCCTGTAGGATTCCCTGTTCAGGTTCGAGGCGTCCACTGCCGGGTAAGCCAGCGCCTGGAAGCGTATGGACGGTCCTCCCCGGTCACGGGTCACCAGGCATATTGCAGCGGCCAGGTTGCCGCCGGCGCTGTCCCCCGCCACGGCCAGGCGGCCGGGGTCTCCGCCAAAGGAGCCGGCCTCAGCATGGGCCCACCTCAGTGCCGCATAGACGTCCTCAACGGCAGCCGGGAATTTGCTTTCCGGCGCCAATCGGTAGCCCACCGAGATTACGATAGCCGCGGACCGGTTGGCCAGCTTGCGGCAGATATTGTCGTGGCTTGCGATGCTTCCCACCACCCAGCCGCCGCCGTGCATATAGAGTACGACCGGGAGTCCGTTTTGAGCCGACGGCCTGTAAAGCCGGACTGTCAGTCCATCGCGCAGTCTTATGTCGGCAGTGCTGAAGACCCTTTCCCTGCATCCGGCGGCCAGGCGGCTGTCACGCTCTACGGTGCGTCGGTTGGCCTCGGGGGAGAGTTTAAAGTTGTAGAATTCTTTGTTGATCAGCCGCATGCCGGCCAGCATCACGGCCACGCGGGGGTCCGGTCTACCTCTTTTTTGACTCATATTCAGGTCTCCGGCCGGCCCTGGCGGTGTATAAGTCGGCCTCCAATGTGCTACTATTATAGTATATGGTTACAATCACCCGCACGTTACTGACCCGGCGCCGCAAATAAAATTCCGCAGGAGTACCTCTTGTCCCCGAAATTCCGTGAAGATATCAGAAATATAGCTATTATTGCGCATGTCGACCACGGCAAGACCAGCCTGGTGGATGCCCTGCTCAAGCAGAGCAAGGTATTCCGCGAGAACCAGCAGATGGGCGAACTGATAATGGACCGTAACGCGCTGGAACGCGAAAAGGGCATCACCATACTGGCCAAGAACACGGCCGTGATGTATCGCGGCGTCAAGATCAACATCATAGACACCCCGGGACATGCCGATTTCAGCGGCGAGGTGGAGCGCGTGGTCAATATGGCGGACGGCTGCCTGCTGCTGGTGGACTCGGTGGAAGGGCCCATGCCCCAGACCCGCTTCGTGCTGCGGCAGGCTTTCGAAAAGGGTCTCAAGCCCATCGTGGTCATCAACAAGATAGACCGCGAGAACGCGCGCATCACCGAGGTGGTTAGTCTGACGCAGGACCTTTTCCTGGAGATAGCCACTGACGCCAGCCAGCTCGATTTCCCGGTCCTGTATGCCAGCGCCCGCAACGGCACCTGCACAACTGACCCGGCTGTGGAGGGAACTGACATGATGCCGCTTTTCGAGGCTATACTAAAACAGGTGCCCCCGCCGGCCATCGATGACGGCCCCTTCCAGATGCTGGTTTCCAACCTCGATTACGATAGCTACAAGGGGCGCTTCGCCATCGGGAGGGTGCACCGCGGCAGTGTCAAGCCCAAAGATATTCTGGCAGTGATCGGCGCCGACGGAGAGCCGCGCAAATACGAGATAGACGACGTCTTCACCTTCATGGGGCTGGCCCGGGTTCCGGTGGAAGAGGCATCGGCCGGCGAGATAATCTCCATCACCGGCCTCGAAGAAGTCAGCATAGGCGACACGGTGGTTGACCCTGAGCATCCCGACGCCATGCCGCGCATCGAGATAGGCGAACCCACTGTGAAGATTACCGTAGGTGTGAACAGTTCGCCCTTCGCCGGGCGCGAGGGCAAGTACAGCACTTCCCGGCAGTTGCGCGAGCGCCTCTACCGCGAGCTCGAGGTCAATATCAGCCTGCGCGTTGAGGATACCGACAGCCCCGACCTTTTCCTGGTATCGGGCAGGGGTGAGCTTCATTTAGCCATATTGGTTGAGACCATGCGCCGCCAGGATTACGAGTTCGAGATATCGCGTCCCGAGGCCATAACACGCGAGATCGGAGGCAAACTGCACGAACCGGTGGAAGCGCTTATTTTGGATACGCGCGAGGAGTACATCGGCGCGATAACCGAGATGCTGGCCAGGAGGCTGGGCAGGATGACCAATATGCATAATGAC
>CAZKOL010000034.1:0-18707 GCA_964554375.1 uncultured Dehalococcoidales bacterium | reverse complement strand
GCTGTTACTCGCTATGATAATCTTCGGCATAATAGCGCTGGTCAGCAGGAGCAGGTATAGTTGAGGGGCTGACCAGGTCGCACCTCTCATTTGTATTTTAAAGCGATCCCATGCTATATTAAAAGCCGGTAACAATTTAATTGTCCGCTGGGGGTGCTTGGACTTGCGGGCTGAGACTCCGGGTAACCGGAGAACCCTTGAAACCTGCTCTTGGTAATGCAAGCGTAGGGAAGCGGCTACGGCCAAGGGTTATGCTCGTTAAAAAGCAACTCTTGGTTTTTTATTTTAAATACGATGACACAGATAGAATTCGCCAGAAAAGGGATCATCTCCCCCGAGATGAAAAAGGTTGCCCGAGCCGAGCAACTCGACGAAGGATGCCTCTGCCGGAATATAGCCTCGGGCAGCGCCGTGATCCCGGCCAACGTCAATCACCCTGTGAGCGGGGCCTGCGGCATAGGAAAAGGACTTAAGATCAAGGTCAATGCCAATATCGGCACCTCTTCCGATGTGGGCACAATGGCGGGCGAACTGGAGAAACTGCAGGTTTCGATCAGGTCCGGGGCCGACACGGTCATGGACCTCAGCACGGGCGGTGATATCAGGACAGTAAGACAGACCATATTGAAGCAGAGCAGCGTTCCAATAGGCACGGTCCCCATATACCAGGCTATGATCGAGGCGGGCGAAAAGTACGGAGCGCTCGTCAAGGCCACTGCCGACGATATATTCAGGGCCATCGAGGAACAGGCCGCTGAAGGCGTAGACTTCGTAACGGTTCACTGCGGCGTAACTCAAAGCGCCATAAAATCTTTAAAGAGCCAGCGCCGTGTAACAGATATAGTCTCGCGGGGAGGGGCTTTCCTGCTGGGCTGGATGCTTTACCACGATAAAGAAAACCCGCTTTATGAGCACTTTGACCGCCTCCTCGATATAGCGGGCAGGTACGATGTTACTCTCAGCCTGGGCGACGGCATGAGACCCGGCAGCCTGGCCGACGCATCCGACCGCCCTCAGATACAGGAGCTGATTACGCTGGGGGAACTGGTAGAGCGCGCGTGGCAGGCGGGCGTGCAGGTTATGGTTGAAGGGCCTGGTCACCTGCCGCTGGATCACATCGCAATGAATATGCAGTTGCAGAAGAGCCTGTGCAAAGGGGCGCCCTTCTATGTTCTGGGTCCGCTGGTTACAGACATAGGCGCCGGCTATGATCACATCACCGGCGCCATCGGCGGGGCCATTGCAGGCGCATACGGCGCGGACTTCCTCTGCTATGTGACGCCGGCCGAGCACCTTTCCCTTCCCGATGTTGAAGACGTCAGGAACGGGGTGATCGCCTCCCGCATAGCCGCGCACGCGGCTGATATCATCAGGAGCGGCGGCAAGGCCGCGGGATGGGACCGTGAAATGTCCATGGCACGCAAACGCCTGGACTGGGATGCGCAGGCCGATTTATCCATTGATCCGGAGAGGGCCAGGAAGATCCGGTCTAAATACGCGGTAAAGGGACGCGCCTGCAGCATGTGCGGGGAATACTGCGCTATGGACCTGGTTGAAAAGTACCTGGGAATCACTGTCAATAAATGTTAACAGGGATTTTATGTCGTTAGATGAAGGCAGAAGTAATTTCGATCGGCACTGAGATCCTGCTCGGCGAGATAACGGATCTGAACGCCGCTTATCTGGCCAGCCAATTGCCTTTACTCGGCATAGATCTGCATTTTATATCCACCGTAGGCGACAACAGGCAGAGGCTCATCGAAACCCTCAATCATGCCTGGCAGAGATCTGACATCATCATCTCCACGGGTGGACTGGGGCCAACCGAGGATGACATCACCCGCGAGGCAATCGCGGATTTTTTCCAGGAACCCATCTCGATCGACCAGTCCCTGGTCAGCCAGTTCAAGGAATTATTCAGGCATTTCAACATGGATATGCCTGAAAGCAATATCAAGCAGGCATCGGTCATCCCCTCATGCCAGGTCATCCCCAATCCCAGGGGCACCGCGCCCGGCTGGTGGGTGGCAAAAGACAAACACGTCATCATTGCCATGCCGGGGCCGCCGGGCGAGATGCAGCAGATGTGGTCCAGCGTGGTGGCGCCGAGGTTACAGCGCGAGTTTTGCGACGCTGTGATCTTCTCCAGCACCCTGAAAACATTCAGCCTCAGCGAGGCCAAACTGGGCGAGATTACAAAGTCATTTCTGCTTGCCCGCAATCCCACCGTAGGCATTTACGCCAAGCCTGACGGCATCCACCTGCGCATCGCCGCTAAAGCTGAGTCGCTGGATGAGGCCAAACGCCTGGTTAAATCCACCACCGACGAGATCCGGCCTCTGGTCGGTGATTATATCTGGGGCGCCGATTCCGACACACTTGAAATCATCGTCGCAGACCTTTTCACCGGGAAAAAGATGAGCTTGTCCACCATGGAAACAGATACGGGCGGGATACTGGCTAACACCATTACAAACGTCCCCGGTAGTCTGCAATTTTTTAAATGTGGTATAGTGATTAACCGCGCGGACCTGGGAGAGGAATTCGGCGTCGACAGCAGCGTAATATCTCAGTACGGCCCTCTGAGTCTGGAAGCTGTACGAGAGATGGCCGCTTCTGTGAGGCGTAAATTCAATACTTCGGTCGGAGTGGGACTGGCAGGCGTCGTTGGAAATGATGACCCCGCACACAAACTCGGCACTATCCTGATCGGCATCGACGATGGCAAACAGAATCACGCTTTCCAGCGGATTTACCCGGGGACCCGGCTGCAGATTAAGCAGAGGGCTGCCATTGCCGCCCTGTTTGAATTAAGAAAAATCATGCTGAAGGAGATACAATGCACCTGATAATTGACGGATTTGCAAAAAATAAAAAGATACTCCAGGACGAAAGCTTCATTCATGATCTGCTTAACACCTACCCGGGGAAAATCGGGATGACCAAGATATCGGAGCCGATTGTTTTCAGATACTCCGGCTCCAAACCGGAGGACTGGGGGGTATCCGGCCTGGTATTTATTGCGGAGAGCCACATAAGCCTGCACACCTTCGTTGAACGCGCCTTTATAAATATAGACGTTTTTTCATGCAAGGATTTCGATGCTGAGCAGATTATTAAAGATATGAAGGATAGGTTCGAACTTATCCGGATGAGGAACTGCCTGGTGCGGCGTGAATGGGAGCCGGGAGAGCTCCAAGAATGCCGGGAAGTCCTTGAATTGAATTCGATATGAGCCATATCAGCCACCTGCTCAGCCAGCCCGGCAATTTCGCCGGGCTTCCTCCTGCATATTCCGATTTTAAATCTTCGCGCGTCACGGTGCTGCCCGTCCCCTACGATAGCACGACGGAATGGCACAGCGGCACGCGCAATGGCCCCAGGTCTATTATCGATGCCTCTTATTACCTGGAATGGTTTGATATCGAGCTGGGCAGGGAGCTTTATAGCATGGGGATAAGCACTCTTCCCAACCTCGAGCCCTTGATGGACAGCCCCGAGGCGATGGCCGGACGCGTATACAGCGCGGCAGAATCGCTGCTCGACGAAGGCAAATTTATAGTAATGCTGGGCGGAGAACACTCCATCAGCTATGGTTCAATAAGAGCGTACAGCCGTAAATTCGCCGGCTTCTCTGTGCTGCAACTGGATGCACACACCGATCTACGTGACCAGTACCTTGGTACAAAATACGGCCACGGCTGCGTTATACGGCGGGTACTCGAGATCTGTCCCGTTACACAGGTCGGCATTCGCAGTATGAGCCTTGAAGAGCATGAGTTCATCAAAGCCAGGGGGCTGACCCCTTTTGTGATCGAGCAGGGCAGGAACAGTCTCTCCTATTCCGACATTATCGATTCGCTGTCAGAGAATGTCTATATTACCATCGATCTTGACGTTCTGGACCCTTCCATCATGGCGGCCGTCGGCACACCGGAGCCGGGCGGCATGGGCTGGAGCGATATCCTCTGCTTATTAAGAGCGGTGGCAGGTAAAAGAAAGATAGTCGGGTTTGACCTCGTGGAGCTTTGCCCGGATCAGGGTCCCTCTTCTTGCTCCTTTACAGCCGCCAAACTGGCATATAAATTGATAGGCTACAGCTTCTTTCCCGGCAACTGACCGATCATCCACCGGGGCAACCAGCGATTTCAGGTATGCCACCACCCCTCAGTGAAATTGACAATTCACTCAATACCGTATTAAGATTTACCGGTTTAGTGAAAAATGCCGTCGAAACAAAAGCCCCAGCCAGCCAACTTTGAAACCAGCCTCGGCGAAGCTGCATCCCGGTTCCTATCGACACTATCAAACGAATCTGCCCCTCAGACCCAGCCGGAGTTGCTTAAATTCACACGATGGTACGGTTTGGACAGGCCTATCATCAACCTGTCCGGGCAGGAAGTGGCCAACTATTCAGAGCAGTATAATTCCGGAACGCACCAAGCTGTCGAGCATCTGAACACGATAAAGACTTTTCTATCATACTGTTTCAAACAGGGATTGACCTCATCCAACCTGGCGCCGCACATCAGAGTGAAGAAACCGTCCGCCAGGCAGTACAGCGCGCCGGGTAAGGCTACGATCGAGGGATCGATAATCCTTACAGGGGAGGGACATGCGGAGATGAAGCGCAAGCTGGCTGCGCTCAAGGAAGAGAGGCCGAAAATTACCGAGGAGTTGCGCAGGGCGGCGGCGGATAAAGACTTCCGCGAAAACGCCCCGCTGGAAGCAGCGCGGGAAAGGCAAGGCCATATCGAGGGACAGATACACGACCTGGAAAATACGCTCAAACGCGCCAAAGTATTAGAGTCGCCGGAGGAGAGGGGTCTCAAAATCACCCTGGGGGATACCGTCGTAATATCCTATGTTGAATCCGGTGAGAGGATACAATATACGCTGGTCAGCTCCCAGGAAGCAAACATTCAGCAGGGGAAGGTCTCACTTATTTCCCCTATGGGACAGGCGCTTTTCAACAGGGAGGCCGGCGATACCCTGCAAGTTGCGGCCCCCTCAGGATTATTGACCTATAAAATTATCGAGATATTGAGGAAGTGATTGACGGGGCAATCAAGCGCGATTGATTACGATCGTGATTATAGGCCGACTTTAATTATCGGTCGCTTTAAATTATAATAGGGCGGTTTTGGGCTGCAGTCATGAACACAGGCCAGGTTGATTGTTCACCGGCATAAGCCGGGATTATATAAAAATAATAGTAAAAAAAACGAATTAATATAAGGAGGAAACATGGACTTTAGACTGACGGACAAACAGATTGAACACAGGAAGGAGTGTTACAAGGTCTGCGCAGAGCTGGCCAAGAAGAAGCCCAAGAGCTGGCTCGGCTTCGAAAGCCAGTTCGACACCGAAGAAGGCTGGGAATTCCACCGATACTGCGCCAGAGAGTTCGCCAAGAGGGGCTGGCTGGCACTTGGCTGGCCCAAGGAATACGGCGGCACCGGCGAGATGATGGAAAAGGTGCTCTTCGCGGAGGCGCGCGGCTACTACGATCTTTCAGGCGCCGACATCTTCGGCGTGTCCATGCTTGCCCCGACGCTACTTGCCGCAGGCAGCGAAGAGCTGAAGAAGGAATTCCTGCCCAAGATCGCCAACGCCGAGCTCATGTTTTGCGAACTGTGGAGCGAACCCAACTCAGGATCGGACCTGGCGGGACTGCAGTGCTCAGCCGTACGCAAGGGCGATGAATTTATCGTCAACGGTCAGAAGACCTGGAACACCGGCGCCCACTATGCAGACTGGGCATTCGGCGTCTACAAATCCGACCCCAACGCCAAGAAGCACCACAACCTGACCTTTATCCTCTGCGATATGAAGAGCCCGGGAATCACCATCAAGGGTATACCCTATATGAGCGGCTCCCATGTATATAACGAAGTTTACCTGGATGACGTGCGCATGCCCGCCAAGTATGTCGTTGGCCAGGAAAACGAAGGCTGGGCCGTGGTCAACGTGCTGGCCGGCTTCGAAAGGTCGAACCTTGATATGGTTTACGGGTTGGTCAAGGGCCTCGAAGACCTGGTCGAATACTGCAACGAGAACAAGCGCGGCGGACAGCTTCTGTCAAGGGACCCAATGATCAGGAACAAGATCGCCGATGCGGCCTGCCAGCTCGAGGCAGTGCGCACGCTGGCCTACCGCGTTGCCGACCAGCAGAACAGGAACGAGATGGGACTGATGGACGCTGCCGCGGTAAAAGTCTTCGCCAGCGAACTGATGGAAAAATACGCTCACCTGTCTTGCGATATCCTGGGACCCTACGGGCAGGCCAAACATTCCAAATTTGCCAAGATGGGCGGGATTCCCGAATATATGTACCAGGGCTGCTTCGTACCCATAGTCTCCATGGGCACCAATGAAATCCAGCGCAACATCATTGCGTGGTACGGCCTCGGCCTTCCCAGGATGAAATAATCAAGGATGCGTAATTAGTAAGGAGGAAATATGGATCTCAGATTTACAGAACAACAAGAGATTTTGAAGAAGTCGGCCCGGGATTTCCTCACCAAGGAATGCCCCAAGGCCAAGGTCAGAGAGCTGGCAAAAGATCCCAAGGGTTACGACCCCGCATTATGGCAGAAAATGGCTGAGCTGGGTTGGCTTGGCTTTAATATCCCGGAGGATTACGAGGGGATGGGCTATTCCTTCGAAGATCTGACCATGCACATCGAAGAGGTCGGGAAGAACATCCTTCCGGGTCCCTACATCAGCACGGTAGTCAATACCTTCGCCCTGGTGGAAGCGGGCTCAGATGAGCAGAAAAAAGACCTGCTGCCCAAGATCTCCAACGGCAACTGCATCATTACGCTGGCCTGGTTTGAAGAAAACGGCCTGTTCGACGCATCCGGCATCACTCTCAAAGCGGCGCACAAGGGCAATGATTATAACCTGAACGGCGCCAAGGTATTCGTCGATAGCGCCCACGTTGCCGACTACATGATAGTGGTGGCCAGGACCAAGGATGGCAGCGGTGAAGACGGCGTGACCCTTTTCCTGGTGGACTCCAAGTCCGCCGGTATCAAGACCGAGGTCATACCCACCATCGCCGACGATCACCTCTGCGAAGTGGTCTTCAAAGACGTAGCTGTGCCGGCCAAGAATGTGCTGGGCAAGGTTGACAAAGGCTGGTCAGTTCTCCAGACGATCATCCGCAAGGGATCCATCCTTAAATCTGCCGAGTCCCTGGGCGGACTTTCGACCGTGGTTGAGATGACCGTGGCATATGCCAAAGAGCGCGTGCAGTACGACAGGCCCATCGGCGCCTTCCAGGCATTGCAGCACAAGATGTCCGATATGTGGATAACCATGGGCACCAGCAGGTACCTGCTTTACGAGGCAGCCTGGCTGGAGTCCAACGATATGCCCAGCGCCAAGGAAGCTTCCATGGCCAAGGCTTACATCAATGAGGCCTATAAGATGGTCACAGCCCTGGGCGTCAAACTTCATGGCGGCATCGGCACCAGCGCCGATCATGACGTCCCGCTGTATTACCAGAGGGCCAAGGCGGCCGACACCGTTTACGGCAGCACCGATTTCCACCGGGAACTGGTTGCACAACAGATCGGCCTTAAATAATAGCTTCAAGCCAAGAACAAAATCCCCTGCCCGGCTGCGGGCAGGGGATTTTTATTTGCCCGCGCCGGCAAATTGCCCTGAGACTATTGTTATGTTATACTTTTCAACGGTTTTGAATAAGCAACTCTCTCTTGTTTCAGGAGGTTAACAAACTTTGGCAGATTCAGTTACAGTCAAGCAGCTCTTGGAAGCCGGCGCCCATTTCGGTCACCAGACCGGGCACTGGCATCCTAAAATGAAGAACTACATCTTCACGCAAAGAAACGGCATACATATCATCGACCTCGAGCAGACAGTTATCCTGCTGAACAAGGCCTGCGCGTTTGTAAGAGACCTGGCCAGCAACGGGCAGACCATTATGTTCGTCGGTACAAAGAAACAGGCGCAGGACATTATTGAGGAAGAAGCCAAAAGGTGTGGTATGTATTATGTCAATCAGCGCTGGCTGGGCGGCATGTTGACCAACTTCAATACCATACAGGGAAGAATCGATTACCTGGTAAGGCTGGAGGACAAGAATTCAAGGGGTGAGCTTGACTACATGTCCAAAAAAGACAAATTGAAGGTTGAGAAGGAGATGGCCAAGCTCAACAGGCTGATGGGCGGCTTCAAAGAAATGACAGCCCTGCCCGGCGCCATCTTTATCATCGACCCGACAAAAGAGAAAATAGCCCTCAGTGAAGCTCAGAAAGTCGGCGTAAAACTGGTGGCCGCGGTTGACACCAACTGTAACCCCGATGGTATCGATTACATTATCCCGGCAAACGATGATGCCATCAAGGCTATTAAAGTGATTTGCACCCATATCGCTGATGCCGTCCTCGAAGGCAAGATGCTTGCCGAAGCGGGAGAGACCAAGGAGGAGGAAAACGAGGAACCGGTTGCCGCAGAGATAACCTCGCCTTAATTCCCGCATTAACCCTTATCACCGCAACCCTGAGCGCACAGCTCTCGTGATGCCAAAGGAGTACTCAATTGGAGATTTCAGCAAACATAGTTAAAGAGCTCCGGCAAAAAACAGGGGCCGGCATAATGGACTGTAAGAAGGCACTGACTGAAGCCGGGGGCAACATCGATAAGGCCTGCGAGCTTATCACTCAGCGCGGGCTGGCCATTGCCAGGAAAAAATCCGAGCGCTCGGCAGAGCAGGGTTTGATCGAGTGCTACGTTCACACAGGCAACCACCTGGGCGTTATGGTAGAGCTGAACTGCGAGACCGATTTTGTTGCCCGCACACCTGAATTCAAGGAACTGGCGCATAATATCGCGCTGCAAATATCGGCCATGTCGCCCCGGTACATTGCAAAGGACGAGGTCCCGGCGGATGTTGAGGACGACCCCGCAGCGATATGCCTGTTGCTCCAGCCGTTTATTAAAGACCCGGCAAAATCGATACAGGATATAATCACCGAAACAGTAGCAAAAACAGGTGAGAATATTAAAGTCCGCAGGTTCGTACGTTTTGAACTGGGTTATTGAAATTGCCTACCAGAAAGACAAATTTTAAAAGGGTTCTTCTCAAGCTGAGCGGCGAAGCCCTCATGGGCGACAGCAGCTTCGGTATTGATCCCCATATGCTGGATGTAATAGCCAAGCAGATCAAAAAGGTCAATGCACAGGGAATAGAGGTGGCAATAGTGGTGGGTGGCGGCAATTTTTGGAGGGGCTCCACCGCAGAGGCTGCCGGCATGGACAGGGCGACGGCCGATTACGCCGGGATGCTGGCGACCATAATCAATGCCCTGGCGCTGCAGGATGCCCTCGAAAACAACAACGTTGTAACCAGGACTCAATCCGCCATCACCGTCCAGACCATAGCGGAGCCGCACATCCGCAGAAGGGCCATAAGACACCTGGAGAAAAAGCGTGTCGTCATCTTTGCCGGCGGCACCGGTAACCCGTACATGACCACCGATACGGCGGCCGCCCTGCGCGCCATAGAGATCAATGCCGATGTACTGCTGGTGGCCAAGAACAGGGTAGACGGCATTTATGATTGCGACCCCAGGAAAAATAAGAATGCCAAGAAGTACCGGCGCCTGACCCACAGAGAGGCGCTAAGCCTTCAACTGGAGGTCATGGATATTACGGCATTTTCATTGTGCCAGCAGAATAAACTGCCTATAATTGTATTCGATTCACAGGGAAAGGACAGCATAATTAGAGTCATCGAGGGAGAAGATATCGGGACTACGGTCACCAGTGAGGAGAAACAATGACGGATCAAATACTGAAAAATGCTGATGCCAGGATGAAAAAGACCATCGAAGCCCTGAACAAGGAGTTGTCCTCTATCCGCACCGGGCGCGCATCTCCCGCCCTTGTCGAGCACATCAAAGTCGATTGCCACGGGGTTATGACGCCGCTGATACAGCTCTCTTCCATCTCGGTCCCCGATCCGAAAACAATCACCATACATCCCTGGGACCGAACGATCATCAATAATATCGATAAGGCCATATTGAAATCCGACCTGGGGCTTAATCCCATCAATGACGGCAACAACATCAGGATTTCCCTCCCGGCCCTTACGGAGGAAAGGCGCAGAGACCTCATCAAAATCATCCACAAAAGGCTCGAGGAAGCGAGGGTGACCGTGCGCAATATCCGCAGGGAGGCGGTTGAGGAGTTGAAAACATCCGAGAAAAACAAGGAGATCTCACAGGATCAGAGTATACGGGCCGCCGAGCATACACAGAAGCTCACAGACAGCCATATCGATTCCATCAACAGGATAGGCAAAGACAAGGAAGCGGAGATCTTAGAGGTATAGACTCCCTGCTTTCCGTCAGCTACCGACGGACCCGTTGGCCGCTGCAGCACCGACCATTGACGTTGATCACCGGGGAAGCTATATGATAGTCAAGCGAATAGTAACGGGCCTCATCATTGCCGTCATTGTTGTGGCATTAGTCTGCCTGGGCGGCATCCCTTTCACCGCTGCCCTCTGTATCATAGCAACCCTCGCCTGCCTCGAATTTTACCGGATCGTGAAAAGCCAGGCTATCCAGCCTTTAAGCTGGCTTGGCATCGTTTTTTCCATCCTGTTAATCGTTAACGCCTATATTCAGCAATATAATTTTTCTTTCCTGCCGTATCCCCGGGATTTTACACTGCCACTTCTAGTAGTCTTAATGACGCTTATTCCGCTCCTGTGGATGCTGTTCCGGCCAAATAAGGACAACGCCTTCATCAACTGGGGCTGGACTGTAGCCGGTATCCTCTATATCGGGTGGCTGCTGTCTTTCTATGTCCAAATACGGCTTATGGAAAATGGGCTGGGCTGGGTTTTCCTGGTAGTCTCGTGCACAGCTCTTTGTGACGTTGGCGCATACGCGGTTGGCAGCAACCTTGGCAAACACGCCATGGCATCGTCCGTGAGCCCCGGCAAGACGTGGGAGGGATCGGCAGGGGGACTGGCAACATCGATTATTGTCGCCGTTATACTCGCCATCGCATTTAAGCTGCCTCTCTATTACTGGCAGATGATTGCAGCAGGGTTAATCATAGGCGTATTTGCACAGCTTGGAGACCTCGTGGAATCACTCTTAAAAAGAAATATGCATGCCAAGGATACGGGCAACTTACTGCCCGGGCACGGCGGCATGCTTGACCGCGCCGATAGCCACCTGCTGATCGCCCCCGTGGCTTACTACCTGATTGTCCTGGTAAATAATCAGGGCTGGCTGCCCGGCTGATCCTTAACCGCTTTTCCCGGTATCAAATCAAACACAGGGCAACCAGTCCTGACTGTCTTCCGCAGACGATTTCCGCTTAGATAGTGATATTGCCCTTCTTCAGGGTTTCCGTCGGCATGAACTGTTTAATGCCTGTTTTCTTGGATACGGCCTCGCATTTCTCAGCGACCTTATCCCAGCCCATTCCCTTGGCCAGCGCGAACGGTCCGAATATACCGCCGCCACCATGTACCATCGCCAGGTCTATCTCGGCGGGAGTCTTGATAACCCCTGCCTCAAGCAGCTTGGTGCCTTCGTTGACCTGCAAGCATATGATATCCATAGGATCGAAATTGGGATCGGCCTTGCTCACATCGATGGCAGGACGTCCGCCCGACCAATCGAAGAGACCTTTACCCGTCTTTTTACCCAGTTCACCGGCTTTCATCTTCTTCTCAAGCCAGCTGCGCGGTTTGTATTCAGGTGAGAGCACTCCGGCCAGGTACTCCTGGCTGTGGTACATAACGTCGAGCCCGACAAAATCAAACGTCTCGAAGGGTCCCATGGGCACACCGATTGATTTAACTTTGGCATCGGCAGCTTCGGGCGTCACCACGCCTTTCTCCAGCAGCTCGGACATGTACAGGGCGGCCGGGGCGCCAAGCCTGTTGTAAACGAAGCTCGGGGTGTCTTTCTCAACCCTGATCGGCACCATGGCGCCCCTGAAATTCTTCCAGGTTTTCATCAGGTCGAAGGTTACATCCATTGTCTCATTGGATGTTTTTTCGCCCCTGATCACCTCAACCAGCGTCATCATGGCCACAGGATTGAAGAAGTGCAGCCCGGCGACCTTGTCCGGCCGCTTGGTTACCGAGGCGATTTTGGTGATGCTCATGTTGGATGTGTTGGAGGTTAAAACAGTGTGCTTGGGAGCGTACTCATCGCACTCCTTGAATATCTTCTGCTTGAGCTCCATGATCTCCGGGGCTGCCTCGATCATAAAATCCGCATCTTTGAGGGCATCTTTCAGTGAAGTGAAGCCTGCCAGCAGGCCCATAGTCTTATCCATTGCGTCCTGCGTCATCTTCTGCTTTGTGACCTGCTTGGTCAGGCTGTCCTTTATCTTGCCCATGCCCTTGTCAACAAATTCCTGCTTGATGTCGTACATGCTGACTTTGTAGCCGGCCATGGCGGCGACCTCAGCAATGCCGTGTCCCATGTCACCGGACCCTACCACCGTGATCTTTTTAACGTCTTCAGCTTTCATAGATCCCATTCTCCTGTATGTTAATTATTTATTCACCCGTGAATTTGGCTTCCCGTTTCTCCATAAACGCAGTCATGCCTTCCATGGCGTCCTTGGAAGCTCCAACCATCCGCGAGCCCTCCATCTCTATATCAAGACCCGCCGCCATGTTGGTATCCAGACCCAGCACCACTGCGTTTAAAATCGCCTTGAGGGCGACTGGGGCCCGCTTGCTCAGCGAGACGGCCATTTCCTTGGCGTCTTTGAGGGTTTCGCCCGGCTTGGACACCTTGTTCAGCAATCCCCATTCGAATGCCTCTTTGGCATTGATCCTCCTGCCCATAAGGGCGATCTCCAATGCCCTGGTGCGCCCGATCAGCCTGGGCAGCCTCTGTGTACCGCCCCATCCCGGTATGATCCCGAGGTTGATCTCCGGCAGGCCCAATGTGGCCTTCTCGGCGTCGACCATTACTCTGAAATGGCAGGCCATGGCCAGTTCGAATCCACCACCAAGGGCAAAGCCGTTGATGGCAGCGACAACCGGCTTGGGTCCCCTCTCGATGCGACTATAAATCATGTGACCCAACCTGGGCAACCATATATTCATGGGATCGGCGAAACTGGAAATATCAAAACCGGCCGAAAAGGCTTTTTCACCCCCGCCGGTAATGATAATGGAGCGGACAGACTTGTCATTCTCCAGTTCGGCATATGCCTTTCCAAGGTTATCAATCGCCGCGTAATTGAACGGGTTTACCGGTGGCCTGTTAAGGGTAATTATTCCTACCGCACCCTCCCTTTCCAGTAATAGCGTATCGTAAGCCATAAGACCTCCTTGCTTGTTTGATTCACGCTACATTATAACTCAAATCACTGAATCTTTCCCTGCCGGGGCAGCCGGGCGTGATCTCGCTTAACTCAGATCACGTTTTTCATCCACTGCTATCTTTCCACATCAACGATAGTGGTCTTGGACTGGAAATCAGTTAACAAAGTTTTGAGCTGCAGCCCGGCGGTCAACTCCAGTTTATTCATCACCTCGATCATATTATTGACCGCACAAAGGTTTGTGGTAGGCCTCCACCAGGCGCAACTCTCCTCATCGCACAGGCATGTCTCCTTCTTCACAAAACCATCCCCCTCGAGTGTCTTGCTGTTGAATTTCAAGGGGCAAATCAAGATTCTCTGCTTTGGCACTGCTTGACCTCCTGTCACTTTTTATCGAAATATTTATTTGAATATTTCCTAATAAATGCGTTAACACCCATATAAAGTACTTCTTCCTCTTTGTGAACCTTCTCCTTCACTAAAATACTATTATACATGAGGATGCAATAATTTTTAATTGCATTGAGCGTTTGCCTTGTCTATAATATGCATGAATTTAAGCTGATTTAGCTGGAGGAGGGTTTTTTATGGCTGATTGTTCTTATCACCCCGGTAAAGATGCCGTTGGCGCGTGCGTGAGTTGTGGGAAGATGGTTTGCATCGCCTGTAGAACAGAGCTCCAGGAAAAGGTATATTGCCCGGTCTGCGCTAACAAACTGTTTATAGCTAAAAGTGACGTGCCTGTAGCAGTTGACACCGCTCCTGCCGTGAAAACGGTTAGCGGAGCATGGTGGCTGCTGGTTATATTGCCCCTGCTCTTCGGCGGCTGGTGCTGGATCGGAGGCATCATCGCCTGGGCGGTCAATAAAGATAAAGATCCCAAGAAGGCCAGGTCCATGCTGATCTGGGGCATTGTCCTATCCGTCATATATTTGATCATTGCCGTAATTTTCATAGCCCTCATCGTGACAGGCTTCCTCATACTGGAAATGCCGCAATAGGTGTAATAATCATCGGTCCCATACTGATACTGCATTAATGATGCTAGCCCCGGCGCTGTTAGACCGCGTCAACAGAGATCGCCGGGGCTATCTTTATCTTTACACTATCTCCCAATGGTCAGTGCAATCGATTTGCAGTAACATTATCCTGTCATCAAGATAACGCGATGAAAAACAAAGTCAAAAATATAGTTCTGCTGGGATCAACCGGGTCTATCGGTCAACAAACTCTGGATATCGTACGCGTTTTTCAGGATAAATTGCGGGTGACAGGGCTGGCCTGCGGCAACAACACAGGCCTTTTCTTACAACAGGTCAGCGAATTCAACCCGAAACTTACGTATTGTGCAGCGGGCGCCCGGCTGCCGGCAGGCGTCGTGCAGACTACCATGGAGGAGATGGCCGCCCATCCTCAAGCAGATATGGTTATCGTTGCCACCACGGGCAAGGCCGGCCTGGCGCCGGCCATAGCCGCCCTTAAGGCTGGAAAGACGGTGGCTATCGCCAACAAGGAGATACTGGTCATGGCAGGGGCGCTGTTAAAGCAAATTGCCGCACAGCATAAGGGCGCCATCCTGCCGGTAGACAGCGAACACAGTGCAGTCTGGCAGTGCCTGCAGGGTGAAGCGCCGGAGATCTCCAGGCTTCTCCTGACAGCCTCAGGCGGGCCTTTCTTCGGCTGGCCGGCTGAAAAGCTGCATAAAGTGACGGCGGCACAGGCTCTAAAACACCCGACCTGGAAAATGGGTAAGAAGGTGACCGTGGATTCAGCCACGCTTTTCAACAAAGGCCTGGAGGTGATGGAAGCACACTGGCTGTTTAACCTGCCTTTCGACAAGATAGAGGTCATCATTCACCGGCAGAGCATCGTCCACTCGATGGTCGAGTTCAGGGACGGCTCTGTCAAGGCGCAGTTGAGCGCCCCCGATATGCGCCTGCCTATTCAATACGCGCTCTTTTATCCCGAACGCATGCATAACCCCGGCATACAACCGCTGGATTTCAAGAAGGCGCATAACCTCACATTTGAGCCGGTAAATTTTGCGGAGTACCCTTGCCTTAAGCTCGCCGTAAACGCAGGTAAACTCGGGAGCACCTACCCCGCAGTATTGTGCGCTGCGGATGAGACAGCCGTTGAGCTGTTTCTTAACAATAGTATCTCATTCACAGAAATTGCTACAATAATAGAGAAGACCCTGGATATGCACAGGCCGGTTTCGAATCCCGGACTTGAGGATATTCTCCGGTCGGACAAATGGGCATGTGAAACAGCCCTCAAAGAAGCAAGGAAGGATATTTAATGTTATTAACCATCGTGGTTTTTTTAGCACTGCTGATAATACTCATCCTCACACACGAGATAGGTCACTTTACCGCCGCCAAAATGTCGAAGGTCAAGGTTGAGGAATTCGGCCTGGGCCTGCCGCCCAAGATCTGGGGGTTCAAATACGGCGAGACTATTTACTCTATCAACGCCATACCCTTCGGCGGTTTCACACGCCTGCTGGGGGAAGAAGACCCTTCAACGCCGGGCAGCCTGGCCAGCAAGAGCATCGGCGCCAGGATATTCGTCCTCAGCGCCGGATCCCTATTGAATATACTGCTGCCCATTATACTGTTCACCATCAGCTTTATGATCCCGCATGACGTGACGATGGAGAATGTATTGATCAAGGAGGTCGCCGCCGGCTCACCGGCGCAGGCGGCGGGCATCGAAGCGGGCGATAGGATAGCTGAGATAAACGGACATACAGTAAAGAACCGGGGTGATTTGAGCTACCAGATACAGTTGAACCTGGGCAATGACACGACCATGGTTATCGTGAAGCCTGATGCCGTCCAAAAAGTTATAACTGTAACACCGCGCTGGGTTCCCCCGCAGGGCCAGGGCGCCACAGGAGTCGTGCTCACCTCCTCCGGCGCCACGACGGTTGTCGAATCCATGCCTTTCTGGCAGGCGCTGCCCAGCAGCGTTGTGCATAGCTGGGAGATCCTCGTGCTCTTTAAAAACGAGGTTACGAGCTGGTTTGTCAGGAGCACCGGACCGCAGCTGGCGGGGCCCATAGCCATTGCACAGCTGACCGGAGAGGTTATCAAAGCCGGTATCAGCCCGCTGCTGGAGTTTACCGCTCTCATCAGTATCAACCTTGGTATATTCAACCTGCTGCCCATTCCCGGTCTGGACGGAGGAAGGCTTGTTTTCGTTCTGCTTGAATGGGCCAGGAGAGGCAAAAGGATCTCCCCTCAAAAGGAAGGCCTGGTTCATATGATAGGATTCATGGCCATGATATTGCTTATCCTGGTGATCAGCTATTTTGATGTCGCCCGCATCATACGTGGAGAAAGCCTGCTGCCTTGAAGAAGCCGCGCGTCTCCAAGCCTATACGCGTGGGCAGCGTGATCGTCGGCGGCGGCGCCCCCGTGTCGGTACAGTCTATGTCCAAGACGGATACACGGGACGCGCGTTCTACCATAAACCAGATCAGGGAGCTGGAAGAGTGCGGCTGTGAAATAATCCGTGTGGCCGTGCCTGACCGACAGGCCGCCGCAGCCATCAAGGAGATACGCAAAGGCATCTCCATACCCCTGGTCGCCGATATCCATTTCGATTACCGCCTGGCGCTGGCAGCCATGGCCAGCGGCGCCGACGGGCTGCGCCTCAACCCCGGCAATATACGCGATAAACAGCAGATTAAAAAGGTCGTGGCCGCAGCCAAGGCCAGAGAGGTGCCCATACGCATAGGCGTGAATTTCGGCAGCCTTCCACCGGGTAAAAAGACGGGCAGATCCATTGCAGCCTGCATGGTTAACATGGCCATGGAGCAAGTTGATCTGCTTGAGAGCATGGACTTCGGCCTGATCAAGATAGCGCTCAAGGCCTTCGACGTGCCCACAGCCATCGAGGCTTACCGCAGTATCGCCAGGAAGACTGCATACCCGCTGCACCTCGGCATCACGGAGGCCGGCCTGCCTCGCACCGGCATAATCAGGAGCGCAGCCGGGATCGGCATACTCCTGTATGAGGGCATCGGCGACACCATCAGGGTCTCGCTCAGCGCACACCCCCGCGAAGAGGTATTCACCGCTTACGAGATCCTTAAATCACTCAACCTGCGCCAGCGAGGACCGGTGCTGATAAGCTGCCCTTCCTGCGGGCGAAGCGAGTCTGATATCGTCGGCCTGGCCACGAAGGTCGGCAATTACCTTCAATCAGTGAACAAGCCGGTCAAGATTGCTGTAATGGGCTGCGTCGTAAACGGGCCGGGGGAAGCAAGGGCCGCAGACGTCGGTATTGCCTGTGGAAAGGGAAAGGGCGCCATCTTTAAGAAAGGCCGAGTTATACGGAGCGTCAAAGAGAGCGATTATCTGCGGGCCCTCACAGACGAGATCGATAGCCTTTAGCTCTGCATAACCCGGAAGTTCATGCCTGCCCGGTCAACGGTGTCCTTTTTATTCAAGGTGAAATATTCTAAAATGGGCTACTAGTTTAATTTGAGGGGATAAGAACATGCGTTTTTCCAGATTATTGGGCAAGACATTAAAGGAAGCCCCGTCGGACGCCGATTGCGCCAGCCACCGGCTGCTGGTGCGGGCCGGTATGATACAGCAGGTAGCCACAGGAGTGTATTCTTATCTGCCACTGGGATGGAGGGTGCTGAAAAAAATCGAGGATATCATCCGGGGCGAGATGGACAGCGCCGGCGGGCAGGAGCTGATGATGCCGTCGCTGCAGCCCATCGAGCTATGGGAGAAATCAGGCCGGCTGCCCTCCTTTGATAAGACCCTCTTCATGGTAACCGACCGCAAAGAACACAGGCTGGCCCTGGGCCCAACCCACGAGGAGGTGATCACAGACCTGGTGAGACGCTCCGTGCAAAGCTACCGCGACCTGCCGCAACTTTTATATCAGATCCAGAACAAATTCAGGGACGAGCCTCGCCCCAGGGGAGGTTTGTTGCGCGTGCGCGAATTCATCATGAAGGACATGTACAGCTTCGATGTCGATGAAGACGCCCTGGATGAGAGCTATGGGAAGATGGTGCAGGCCTACAAAAATATATTCACCAGATGCGGCCTTCCTGCTGTAATGGTGGAGGCTGACAGCGGCGCCATCGGGGGCAAGGCCTCCCATGAATTCATGCTGATAGCCCAGAGCGGGGAAGACCAGGTCATCTATTGCACGCAGTGCGGCTACGCCGCCAACGCCGAGAAGGCCACCAGTGTTAAGATGTCTGCGCCTGCGGCAAAACCCCTGGCCGTAGAGGAGGTCTCCACGCCGGGGCTGACGACTATCGAGGAGGTGGCCAAATTCCTGGGGGTCAGGGCGGAACAGACGCTGAAATCGGTGTTTTACGTCGCCGA
>CAZKOL010000033.1:0-18806 GCA_964554375.1 uncultured Dehalococcoidales bacterium | reverse complement strand
GGCGCCGGCGCCTTCGTCTGCGGCGAGGAAACCGCCCTGCTCATCTCCATCGAGGGCAAGCGCGGTATGCCCAGGCAGAGACCACCCTTCCCCTCCGACAAGGGCCTTTTCGGCAAACCTTCCGCCATCAACAACGTCGAGACCTGGTCCATCATACCGCGCATCATACGTGAGGGCGCCGACTGGTTCTCCGGAGTTGGAAGTGAAAAGAGCAAGGGCACCAAGTCTTTCAGCCTGGTGGGACAGGTCAACAACGTCGGCCTGGTGGAAGTACCTCTCGGTACCAGCCTTGGCAAAATAGTCTTCGATATAGGAGGCGGCATCCCCGGAAGCAAGAAATATAAGGCCACTCAAATGGGCGGCCCGTCCGGCGGCGTCATTCCCATCGAACATGTGAATGTGCCGGTTGATTATGAATCCGTCACGGCTTTGGGCGCCATCATGGGGTCCGGCGGCCTGGTCGTCATGGACGAGGATAGCTGCATGGTGGACGTGGCCAAATTCTTCCTGCAGTTTACCCGCGATGAATCCTGCGGTAAGTGCGTACCCTGCCGCGCGGGCATCCCCAAGCTGCTGGCCCTGCTCAACAAGATCACCAGCGGCAAGGGCACGCTGGAGGATATCGACACTATCATTGAACTGGGTGAAATGATCCAGAAGGCATCGATCTGCGGCCTGGGACAGACGGCTCCTAATCCCGTACTCTCCACCATCAGGCATTTCAGGGAAGAATATGAAGCGCATATCATCGACAAGAAGTGTCCGGCAGCGCGCTGCCAGGCGCTCTTCCGCGCACCCTGCCAGCACACCTGCCCCGTCGGGCTTGATGTGCCAGGGTACGTATCGCTGATCAAAAGCGACAAGCCGGCCGAAGCTTACAAACTGATCATGCAGCGCCTGCCTCTGCCGATGACGGTAGGCCGTGTTTGCCCCCATCCCTGCGAGAAGAAATGCCGCAGGGGTCAGGTCGACGAGCCGGTCTCCATCAGGCATCTCAAGAGATATGCCTCAGATTACGCTTACGAGCACGGCCTGTCTTACACCCCTGCAATAAAGGCCTCCAAAGCTGAAAAGGTAGCCGTGGTCGGCGCCGGGCCCGCCGGCCTGGCAGCCGCCTGGGACCTGGCAGTAGAAGGTTACAAGGTAACAATTTTCGAGGCGTTGCCGGTAGCCGGCGGCATGCTGGCAGTCGGTATACCCGAGTACAGGCTGCCCAAAGAGATACTCAATAAAGAGATCGACAATATAAAGAATCTGGGCATCGAGATAAGGCTCAACAGCCCGGTCAAGGATATCGACGCTTTGTTCAAAGACGGATTTAAAGCCGTATTCTTGGGCATCGGCGCCCACAAAGGCGATAAGATGGGCATCCCGGGCGAGGAGCTCGAGGGTGTTTACGATGCCATCGATTTCCTGCGCAACATCAACCTGGGCAAGTTCATCAACGTGGGGAAGAAGGTCGCTGTGGTCGGCGGCGGCAATTCTGCCATCGACGCCGCCAGGGTGGCGCTACGCAAGGGCGCCGAGGAAGTCCACATCGTCTACCGCAGGGAAAAGACCGACATGCCCGCTGAAGAGGAAGAGATACTGGCCGCCGAAGAAGAGGGGATCAAGCTGCATGTACTGACAGCCCCGGTCAAGGTCCTGGGTAAGGGCGGCAAGGTGTCGGGTATCGAATGCAGCAAGATGGCGCTGGGTGATTTCGATAAGAGCGGCAGGCGCTCACCCAAACCCATCGCCGGGTCCGAGTACTCGATTGAAGTCGACATGTTGATTGAAGCCATCGGCCAGAGGCCTGACACAGAATCGGTCAACCTGGGCAGCGTAAAGACCAGCCGCGGCGGCGTCCTGGTGGCAGACAAGAGGACACTTGCGACCGACCAGAAAGGCGTTTTCGCCGGCGGCGATGCTTTCACCGGTCCGTGGACCGTTATCGAGGCCATAGCTTCAGGCCAGAGGGCGGCCTCATCGATCAAAAGGTTCCTCTCAGGCAAAGAGCCGGGCCCGAGGGTTGAACGGCAGGATGCCGAGACCTTCGAATACTCCAATATACCCCCCACCGATGCCGAAACCGCCGAGCATGCCAGATTGAAGATCGCCGAGATCCGCCCGGTGGACAGGAAAACAACAATGAAAGAGGTGGCAATTAACTATACGGCGAAAGAGGCGCGTGAAGAATGCAGCAGATGCCTTAGATGCGATATTGGATAGGAGAATAGGCAAATGAGTGAAATAAGCTTATTGATTAACGGTAAACAAGTTAAGGGAAAGCAGGGCGACACAGTGCTGGATGTCTGCCAGGCAAACGGCATCGACGTGCCCACACTATGCCATTTCAAGGGGCTTACCGACGTCGGCGCCTGCAGGCTTTGCCTCGTCGAGATCGAAAAAGAAAGGAACCTGGTTCCATCCTGCACCTACCCGGCGCGCGACGGCCAGGTCGTCACAACCAGCACGCCGAGGCTTGAAAAATACCGGAGATTGGTGCTCGAACTGCTGTTCACGGAGCGCAACCACCTGTGCGCGTATTGCGTGGCCAGTGGTGACTGCGAACTGCAGAGCCTGGCCTACAAATACCAGATGGACAACGCGCGCTACCAGTACTCCTGGCCCACCCAGACTACTGACTCTTCCCATCCTAATATCGTCCTGGATCACAACCGCTGCATCCTCTGCGGCAGGTGCATCCGCACCTGCGACGAGATTGCCGGCGCACACGCGCTTGATTTCGGCAAACGCGGCTGGAAGACCAATGTCTGCGCGGACATCAATCAGCCGCTGGGCGAATCTTCCTGTATCTCCTGCGGAGGCTGTTTCCAGGCGTGCCCGACCGGCGCCATATTCTCCAAGATCAGCGCATACAGGGGCAGACCCTCTGAATGCGCTTCAGTTGAATCCACCTGCGCCATCTGCGGTGTCGGCTGCAATATCAACGGCCTGGTTAAAAACAACCGGTTGGTCAGGATCGACAGCCCTGATATGACCAAACCCCGCGGCCTGCTATGCGAGATCGGCAGGTTCGAGCCGCTCTATGACGCGACCGACAGGGTCATCACTCCGATGAAGCGCAACAATAAGGGACAGCTAATAAGCTGCACTTACGAAGAGGCATTCGAAGCCATCTCCAAAAAGCTCGGCGCTACCGATGGAATCGCCGGGCTGGCTTCGGGCAAGGCTAACTCGGAAGCATTGAAGTCTTTCGCCGAGTTGATGGATAAACTCGGCAGCAAAATGGTTGACACTCTCGACGGCGATGACTGCCGGACCGTTTCACAGGGCATAGCTAAATTCGATAGCAAGGCCGGACTGGATATGGAAGCAAAGCTTGAGGATATCCTCGCTGCCGACAGCATCGTCGTAATAGGAGCTCATCCCTCCAAGACCCACCCGGTAATCGGCTCTTATATTATGCGTGCGGCATCCAAGAACAAGGCTCAACTGGTCGTGATCGACCCGCTACGCAATCCCTTCACTTTCCGGGCTTCGGTCTGGCTCAAACCGCCTGAGGGGGAAAAGGAGCTTGTCATTAAAGCGCTGGGCAAATCCATCCTGGACCATCTCCCTGCCAAAGCAACAGGCGAGAAGAACAAATATGCAGCCGCCTTCAAGGAAACCGATATCAAGAAGGCCAGCAAGGACCTCGGCATCGACCTGCACGATGTAGTCAAAGCCGGAGAGATTTTGGCTGGATCGAAAAACGGCATTATCATTTACGGTAGCGGCATCCTTCAATATAAAGATTCCGAACTTGTCGCGACAATATTGAATCTGGCAGCACTCATAGGTGAAAAACCGAGGGTCATCTCCCTCAAGCGCTACGGCAACAGCCGGGGCGCCTGGGACCTGGGCCTGGCCAGTGCAAAGGGTTCCGTATCCTCAGACCTGGCCAAGGGCAAGGCCAGGGGCCTTTACCTGCTGCTGGCCGATGACCTGGCAAATTCACAGGCCCTGACCGACAGCATGAAAGGAGTCGAGTTCGCAGTAGTTCAGGCCAGCTACCGCTCACCCGTTACGGAGAAAGCGGATGTTGTTCTTCCATCCCTGCTCTGGACTGAAGGCAAAGGCAGCTACACTTCTATTGACGGCGTCACCAAGAAGACCGCGCCGATGGTCAAAGCGCGTGCAGAGATCAAGACCGATGCCGATACAATCAAGGAAGTTGCCCGGCGCCTGAAAAAATAAACGCCCGTAAGGAGTGAACAGATGGCAAAAGTAAAAGTAGCGACAATCTGGCTGGAATCATGTGCGGGCTGTCACATGTCATTCCTCGATGTTGATGAATTTATAATCGATTTGTCCAAGCTGATCGAATTCCGCAGGAGCCCCATAACTGATATAAAGGATTTTACGCCGGTCGACGTCGGCATAGTCGAGGGTTCCGTGGGCAATGAAGAAGAAAAAGAGGTTCTTGAAGAGCTGCGCCACAACTGCAAGATATTGATGGCGTTGGGCGATTGCGCTTGTTTTGGCGGAGTCTGCGCCATGCGCAATACCTTTGATAAAGAGGCTGTTCTCAAGCGCGCCTATATAGATACTCCCAGCACCTACAAGGGCAAGATACCGGTCCCGCCCGGGGTGCCCGCATTGCTCGATAAGGTATACCCGGTCAATCAGATAGTTAAAGTGGATTGCTACGTGCCCGGCTGCCCGCCTGAGCCGGAGGCCATCAAATACGGCCTGACTGAGCTGCTGGCAGGCAGGATCCCGGTGGTTCCCAGCAATATAATGCGCTTTGATTAAAGAGGTGAAATATGGCAAGTAGAACGATTGAAATCAACCCCGTTACCAGGGTCGAGGGGCATGGCAAAGTAACTATACAGATAGATGATGCTGGCAATGCCGTATCGGCCAGGTTCCATAACACGCAGTTCCGCGGTTTTGAGAAATTCTGCGAAGGGCAGGTTTTCCAGGAAATGCCGAACCTGACAACCAGGATATGCGGCATCTGCCCGGTAAGCCACCAGCTTGCTTCGTCCAAAGCCTGCGATGTCATTCTGGGCGTGGAATTGACACGGCCTGCCAGGCTGCTGAGGGAATTGCTGCACATGGGCCAATTTATCCAATCACATGCCCTTCACTTCTTCCATCTGGCCAGCCCTGATTTTCTGCTCGGCTTCGATTCCGATCCGGCCACCAGGAATGTCATAGGTCTGATAGGGGCTGACCCCGCGCTGGCAACGGAGGCTGTCAAGCTGCGCAGCTTGGGACAGACCATCATCAAGAAGCTTGGCGGCAAGAAAGTGCACATGAATGCAGCCTTGCCCGGAGGTATGACCACCGCCTTATCCGCCGAGGACAGGGACTATTTCCTCAAGCAGATTGACTGGGCGCTCGCCGATGCGCAACTCGCAGTAAAAATATTCAAAGAATACGTTGCCGCCAACGCAAGTATGGTCGACAGCTTTGCCACATTCCCGTCAGCTTACCTCAGCCTGGTGGACAAGGATGACAACCTCGCTTTATACGACGGCAACCTGCGGCTGGTTGATTCGAAGGGAGTCGTGCTGGAGGACCAGTTCGACCCGTCCAAATACCTCGATATCATCGCCGAGTATGTGGAAGACTGGACATACATGAAATTCCCGTTCTATAAGAGCCTGGGCTACCCGGGTGGCATTTACCGCGCCGGACCGCTCGGCCGCCTCAACGCATGTAAGGGCATTACCACCCCACTGGCCAACGCTGAATTCAAGCTCTACAAGAAGCTCAGCTACAACGGCCTGGTCGAAGGCTCTCTGTATTTCCATTACGCCCGGCTGATCGAGCTAATCTACTCCATCGAAAAGACCCGGGAGATTCTGGAGGACAAAGACGTCACATCCACAGACCTGCAGGTTACCTCCCATAAATGTAATGAGCATGGCGTTGGCGTGGTCGAAGCCCCCAGGGGCACACTCTTCCATGATTACTGGGTGGATGAGACCGGCAAGATCACCGGTGTCAATTTGATCGTGGCTACCGGCAATAACAACGCTGCCATGAACCGCTCGGTTTACGAAGTCGCCAATCAATACATCAAGAACGGCAAGGTCACCGAGGGTATTCTCAACAGGGTCGAAGCAGCCATCCGCTGTTACGATCCCTGCCTGTCTTGCTCCACCCATGCCCTCGGCCAGATGCCTCTGCACATCCAGCTCAGGGCGCCGGACGGCCAGATAGTAAAGGATATATACAGCTAAAGATTAGATGTCGTTTAACAGGCGGGTTACAAATTTGTAACCCGCCTGTTATTTTGATATCTTTGCAATATGGCCTGCACCTTGATAATAAACGGAAACGAGGTCAGAGTTGCCCGCGGGTCAAACCTGCTATGGTCAGCGCTGGATAACGGTTTCTACATCCCCAACCTCTGCGCCGTCCGCGGGCTGCGCAGGTCACCTGCATCATGCCGCCTCTGTTTTGTGGAAATCGCGGGCAGGCCCGGAGGTCCCGTCACCGCCTGCACGGAAAAGGTCAGCGACGGGATGTCGGTTACCCTTAACAGCCCGCAGATAAAACGGATGCGCCAGGCATCTTTCAACCTGCTTTTGAGCAATCATGCGCTGGATTGCGCCCGATGTGTAAAAAATAAGAACTGCGAGCTGCAAAAAATCGCCGCCCATGAACATTTTAAACTCAGGGACCGGCGTTTCAATCATATCGGCAGTGAATTTCCCGTTGACTCCAGCCACCCGCTGATTATATTTGACCGCAATAAGTGTGTCCTCTGCGGGAAGTGCATCCGGGCCTGCAATGAAAGTGGGACATCGGTGCTGGACTTCGCTTACCGTGGGCTGAATACAATCGTTTCCACCTTTGCGCAGATGCCCCTGGCCGAGACTGACTGCAATTCCTGCCTGGCCTGCGCCGAGGCATGCCCCGTGGGATCTATCTACCTCAAGTCACTCCTGCCAGGCGTCCCGGCCGATTAGAGGAACGAAGCGGCACCCTCCCAGTTTCTCCGTTATGTTTCCCGCCTTTCCCTTTGTGACGCACAGCAGTTCCTGCTCCAGTCTTGTACCTACCGGGATCACCAGCCTGCCCCCCTCAGCCAGCTGGTCTATCAGCGCCTGATGTACAGTAGGAGCCGCGGCAGCCACCAAGATGGCATCATAGGGCGCATGCTCTTCACACCCCAGTTGATCGCCGGCAAGCTCAACCTGGACATTCTTATAACCCAGCTCATCCAGCAGCTTGCCAGCCGCCTCTGCAAGCTCGGGTATCCTCTCCACGCTATAGACAAACCGTGCAAGCTCGGCCAGTATTGCAGCCTGGTAACCGCTGCCCGTGCCGATCTCCAGCACCTTTTCCACTCCCCTCAATTCCAGCGCTTCCGTCATGAGGGCAACCATATAGGGTTGTGAGATAGTCTGGCCATAGCCGATTACCAGGGGCCTGTCATCATAGGCCGATGACTGCAGCTCAGCGGGGACGAAGCGCTCACGCGCCACCCTGGACATGGCCAAAAGCGTGCGCTTATCTTTGATACCGTGTGATATCGATTCAATCAGGATCTGCCGGGCCCTGCTGAAGTCCACAGCAACTAAACCCTATGATTTCAGGGCAGGCACAAATGTCAGTATTATGAGAACCAGGATCAAAGCCCCGGCGATTACGGCAATGCGCACCAGATCTGATTTCACGTAACTATAATTCTGCGGCTGTGCAGTTGTCGCTGCCGCATTTACCTGCGCTTTAGTGGAAACGGGCTGCGCCTTTTGCTGGGCCGGTCCGGCAGCCGGCTGCCGGGACGTCCCGGCAACCTTGCCCCTGTATCTGGCTTTTCGTGATTTTTTAGCCATCTATTCTCTCCTGGATGATTATTGCAATCAAATAAAAAGGTTTATACCTGCTTATAAGCCCGAGTGGTAGAGATATGCGCGTGCCCCAGCACTTCCTGCACTGAGTGTATGTCGACGCCGTTGTTTAACCTGTGTACGGCGTAGCTATGCCTGATAGTCCTGGGAGTGACCTTGGCTGAAAGCCCGGCGGCGCTGGCATATCCCTGGACTATCTGCCAGAATCCCTGCCTGGTCAGCCTTTCACCCCTCTGATTAAGAAAGAGGGCCTTTTCCTTATCACTGACCAGCAATTTAATACGCACCGATTCAATATACTCCTGCATCATGCGCCCTACACGGTTATCAAGGGGAATTTTCCTCAGCTTTCCGCCATTTCCCTTTAAATTGATGCAGCAGTGGCCTGTATCGACATCATCGACATTGAGAGACATCAGTTCGCTGGCTAATAGACCGCTGGCATAAAGCAGTTCCAGCATGGCCTGGTCCCTCCTGACATCAACGGATGGAACCCGCGCAGTCTCAGCCAGCAGACGCTGTATATCAGCCACTGTCAATGCTTTGGGCAGAGGTTTGTTCACCCTGGGCGCAGTCAGCTTGGCGGCCAGGTCCTTATCGACCTTGCCACGTTCGGCCATGAATTTTAGAAAGGTCCTCGCTGCAGCTATTTTCCTCGCGATGGTGGACACCGTATAGCTTTTCTCCCTGAGACTTAACATGTAAGATGCCAGGTGCTCTTCGCTCAACTCCGTGGAATTATAGCCCGGCTCCTCTTTCCCCTGGGCTGCAGCTATAAAATCCGACAGCTGGCTCAGATCATTGTGGTAAGCGTCCAGGGTGTTCTTGGAGCACTTCTTCTCTTTAGCTATGTAATTTAAAAATAACCTTATGTCTTCTTCCATATCGGCGACCGCTATTTTAACATAAATCAGAGACCCTTGAATAGAATATCAGCCCCATCCTTCCATACCTTTTGTCTGCCCATCCTTTCGATGTTAAAATTCACCCGGTAATGATTAAACCGCATATAGCCGCCTATTTGAAGTTTTTGCCCCCAAAACCCGGCGTCTACAGTTTCAAAGACGCCGACGGCACAGTTATCTACGTCGGTAAAGCGTCAAATTTGCGCAACCGGGTAAAAAGCTACTTCAAATATACACCCAATCAACCGGAAAAAACAGCACGTCTGGTTGAACGGGTCGATAAAATCGAATTCGTCATCACAGAATCAGAGATTGCAGCCCTGGTACTTGAATGCCAGCAGATAAAAAAGCACAGGCCTCCTTATAACATCTTGCTCAAGGACGATAAAAGTTTTCCATATATTAAGGTCGATGTCAAAAATGAGTGGCCGACCATCAGTATAACCAGGCGGCGCTATAACGACGGCGCTAAATATATCGGCCGGATTCCCAGCGCCTGGTCGGCGCGCCATACTTATGATTTTATCAAAAAAGTATTCCCTCTGAGGTCCTGCAACAAGCAGATTAGCGGTAGTGAAGCAAGGCCCTGCCTCAAGTACCACATCCGCCGTTGTCCCGGTCCCTGCATCGGCGCCATCAGCAATGAAGAGTACCAGGCAATTGTACGGCAGGTGATATCCGTGCTTGAGGGCAGGGAAGAACTGGTCCTGCGCGACCTGAAAAAGGCCATGTCAGCAGCCTCGCGTTCACTCGAGTTTGAAAAAGCAGCCGCTATACGCAACCAGGTACAGGCTATCGAAGCAGTGATCGCCAGCAACAGGATCCCCTTCAATATCCGTGGGGAGCAGGACGCCATAGCGCTTGCCCGTGACGGTGACCTGGCCTGCGTGCGGGTTTTTTCGGTCAGGGATGCACGTATAACGGGCGACGAGCATTTTATCATGGAAGATGTCAGGGATGAGTGCGATGCCAGCCTGCTCGAAGGATTCCTTAAGCACTACTATTCTTCTGCCACCCATATACCCGGCCACATCCTCCTGCAGTCCCCTATTGATAAACCGGGCCTGATAGCAGAATGGCTCAGAGGGAAAAGGGGCTCGAACGTGGAGCTGCGGGCGCCGCTGAAGGGCGCCGGCCTGCGCCTTACCGGCATGGTGGCTGAAAACGCTCGCCAGCAACTGGAAATCTATAAGAACAGGCAGGCAGCCAGGCCTGAGAACCTGAAAATTCTGGCTAACCTCAAAGAGGTGCTCGACCTGGCCCGCTTCCCGCACAGAATTGAAGCTTATGATATCTCAAATATCCAGGGGACAAACGCTGTGGGCAGCATGGTTGTATTTGAAGATGGCAGCCCCAGGCCGGCACAGTACCGGCGCTTCAGGATAAAGTCGGTCAGCGGCGCCGATGATTACGCCATGATGCGAGAGATGATCAGGCGACGTTTCACGGAGCATGCAGAGGCGGGGAGCAAATGGTCTGCCCTGCCGGACCTTGTATTGATCGATGGGGGCAAAGGCCACCTTCACGCCGCCGGCTTTGCCCTGACGGAAGCGGGAGCCGTGGACATCCCCATCGCCAGCATTGCTAAAGAGAACGAGGATATCTTCCTGCCCGGAAGAAGCGTACCCGTATGCATCGATAAATCGTCGGCCGAGTTGCATCTCGTGCAAAGAGTTAGGGACGAGGCCCACCGGTTCGCCGTCACGTACCATAAGAGCCTCCGTGCAAAGGCTTCCAGAGAATCGGCGCTGGACAGGGTTCCAGGCATAGGTCCCGCCCGGAAAAAGGCGTTGATCAGGAGATTCGGCTCTGTGCACAATATAAGGGAAGCGCAGTTAGACGAGCTTACCGCCGTCAAAGGCATTACACCAGGACTTGCTCAGAATATACTGGAATCCCTGTAAATAGCAGTCTGCAGTCAGATGACTGTGTCAAGATCGAGCAGCATACCATCCCTGGCAGCGATCACCCTGACGCCGGTGGCGTCGCTTACCTGCTGCTCGATCTCCCATGGCTTAACCCGCCACATGGTCATTCCAAAGTGCGTGAGCACCGCCGCCCTGGGCCTGATCTCCCTGATCACCGATTCGGCCTCCGGCAGCGAGAGGTGGTCAACCTGTATCTTCCTTTCATAGCTCAATACATTGATAATCACCAACTCCGCCTTATAGTGGCTGGCCAGCGAATCAAAAATCCGCGTGTCCGTTATCCATGAGAACCTGTGACGCGGCGTCTTGAAAACAAATCCGTAAGTCTCCACCTGGTGTATATGCTTAACCGGCGTATTGAAAACGACATCGCCTTCCGTGTGTACTTTGCCCTCCTCCAGCACCTCCACCCTCTGGGGATATCCCCTGACATAGGGAAGTATGACTGCACCGTTATCAAAGGCATCCGCCGGCGCATACAGCGATCCCCGCTTTTTCCACCCGCCGTCCGTCATGGCTTCGATCATCACATTTATGTCAACCGAGTGGTCCAGATGTTTGTGTGAGAGGATGATGGCGTCGAGCTCAGGCGGCTCACAGCCGTATTTGATGGCGTAAACCAGCGAGCCCGGGCCCGGGTCCATGAGTATCTGTGCGCCACCCAGGTTCATCCAGGCGCCGCCCGTGGCTAATAGCTGTTTGGCAACGGTAAACCTGGCGCCCCCGGTGCCAAGAAAAAGGATTGTATCCCGCTGAACTGTCATGGCGAACATTATATCAGCTTGCGCTGCCTATGCTGAAAGAAGGGTTTCTGTTAAAATGCGTGCTGAATCTATATTGGGAGGCTGCCGTGAAAAAACCGGAGGAACAGATTGCCGGGCTGGTCAGGGCATACCATGATAGGACTGGCGTATATCTGACCATCGGCACGATAGAATCGGCTACCGGTGGCAGGGTAGCCGATAAAATCACCAATGTAGCAGGCAGTTCCGACTACTACAAAGGGTCGATTATCACATACAGCAATGACCTGAAAACGGATGCAGCCGGTGTTAAGGCTGACACCCTGAAACTGCACGGGGCGGTCAGCCCGGAGACAGCCGGGGAGATGGCGGCGGGCGGGCGCAAGGTGCTTGGAGTGGATATATGCATATCCACGACAGGCATTGCCGGCCCGGGAGGCGCTTCACAGGGCAAACCGGTCGGCCTCTTTTATATGGGGGTGGCAACGCCGGATGAAGTATCGGTTGAAAAAATTGTTGTCGGGGGAAACCGCGTAGAGATCAAGCGCAAGGCCGCTGAGAAGGCGCTCGCACTGCTGGGAGACAGGCTTCGGAAATATCTTGATAGCGCATCACCCGTTCCGCTGGAAGAGAAAAACGTGGTTACCTGCTTTCTGGAACAAAGCAAACTGATCCTGATACTCAAGAGGAGCAACAGGGTGGGCACCTACCGGAGGGCGTGGGCGGGCGTAAGCGGTTATATCGAGACTGATCCGCTGGACCAGGCTTACACCGAAATCAGGGAGGAGACAGGGCTTTTCAAGAATAACATCAGGCTGGTTGCGCAGGGGAAAACGGTCGAAGTGGTGGATAAAAACCTGCACAGGAAATGGGTTGTACACCCTTTCCTCTTTCACGTGCTCGACCCGGATAAAATCATGATCGATTGGGAACACACCGAGATCAAATGGATAAAACCCGGCGACATCTCCAAGTACACTACTGTACCCGGCCTTTCCAGGGCACTGGACAGCGTCATGCGCCGATAATCTTTGGCGCCTTATCTGTTATAATCACGCAACAGGGTTAGTTCATATATGTTAGCCAGAATAAACACCGCAGCGATGGTCGGGCTTGATGCCCGTATGGTTGAAGTGGAAGTCGATATATCACCCGGCCTGCCCGGCACAATGATTGTAGGATTGCCCGATGCAGCCGTTAAAGAAGCCAGGGACCGTGTACGCGCTGCTGTGCGCAACTCCGGCTGCAGCTTTCCGATGAGGAGAATAACGGTCAACCTCGCGCCGGCGGATTTAAAAAAGATCGGCCCTACCTATGATTTGCCCATAGCAATCGGCATACTGGTTAGCTCGGGACAGATCAACATCGATGCTTCAAACACCCTCTTTTTGGGTGAATTGTCGCTGGACGGCAGCGTGCGGCATCTTAACGGTATCCTGCCCATGGTAGCCATGGCCAAAGAGAGGGGTATCACCAGTGTGTTCGTGCCCGTGGAAGATGCTGGGGAAGCTGCATTGATCGAAGGCATCCGGGTTTACCCGGTAATTGCGCTGGGACAGCTCGTAAGCCATTTCCGGGGTGAACTGGATATCCAGCCATACTCCGGGCAGGCATGCTGGGAAGACTCCTGCCAATCATGCCGGCAGGACGATTTATCCCAGGTCAAGGGTCAGGAGCATGCTAAAAGGGCCCTCGAAGTAGCGGCCGCGGGCGGCCACAATGTGCTGATGGTAGGGCCTCCGGGCAGCGGCAAGACCATGCTGGCGCGTGCCCTGGCCAACATCCTTCCCACCCTTACGCTCACTGAAGCAATAGAGGTGACCAAGATATATAGCGTCAGCGGGCTCACATCCCGGGACACCCCGCTTATCAACCACCGCCCTTTCCGGGCGCCGCACTACTCCACTTCACATGCAGGCCTGGTGGGAGGTGGGCGCCTGCCGCACCCGGGTGAGATAAGCCTGAGTCACCGCGGGGTTCTCTTCCTGGATGAATTCCCTGAGTTCAACCACATGGCGCTGGAATCACTGCGCCAGCCGCTCGAAGACAGGGTTATCACCATCAGCCGGGCCGAGGGCAGCCTGACTTTCCCGGCCAATTTCATACTGGTGGCTGCCATGAACCCCTGCCCCTGCGGATACTATGGTGACCCGGTCAGGGAATGCAAATGCTCATCCACTGTGGTCACACGCTATCAGAAAAGAATCAGCGGTCCACTGATGGACCGCATCGACATATTCCTGGATATTCCCCGCATAGATTACGATAAGCTTACGGACGAAGGTCAGTCGGAGCTATCCGCCAGCGTACGCCGGCGGGTCCAGGAGGCCAGGCAGATCCAGCTCGAAAGGTTCAAGGATTCAGCTTTAACCGATAACGCCGACATGACCGCACTTGAGATAAGGCAGTTCTGCAAGGTCGATCCCCCGGCCCAGGCCCTGCTAAAAACGGCCATGAAGCAGATACAATTCACCGCAAGGGCATTTCACCGCACACTCAAGCTGGCGCGCACGGTAGCGGACCTCGACGGCGCTCAAATAATCAAAACCAATCACCTGGCAGAGGCTTTGCAGTACAGGCAAAGAAATATCAACCAATAAACAGGCAGGCAGGGGATGATCCCCTGCCTGCCTGCTCGATAGCATCACCACTGTGGCGAGATTTACTTTTTAAGCTCGTTGTACTTCCTGGCCATAGCGATGATGCCGTAATCGGTCAGCAGTACCGTGCGGTTGATGCTGTCCGACGCCTGGTATTGATCCAGAGCGGAGGTAAAAAGAACCTGGAATTCGGCGAAAAGCCACATCTGCCTGCGCAGCAGCATCAAAGCATAGATCGCCTCATCCAGGGGTATATTCTCATAGAATTGTTCCTCGGCAAATTTCGAGAAATATGCCGTAGCAACATCATAAGCATTCTGCTCGAAATACAGCTTTTTTAAATTCTTATAGAAAGACTCACCCTGGTTAACCAGCTTAAATTCGCGGACTTTTTTGTAGGCCGTAGTCTTTGGATTGGACATCAACGCCTTTGCCCACTGCCTGGCTATCTCCTGGGCATGCTGCTCGGTGAAATTCAGCAACTTGTCAGCATAGGCTATATACATCCCGGCCATAGTACCCTCCTTTTATAGTTATCAAAGCTGATTTGGAAGCGCCATCTCTGCAAGAATCAATTAGCTTCAGATCTCTCTATTTCCACCTCCCCGTAAATATTTATTCAATTAAATTATAAATATGTAATCGGCAAATAACAAGAGACCTGAGTCACTTCTTGCGGGACAATTCGAAAACCACCGGACTGCCCGGATCGGGGCATGCCACGGTGCATTTATCGGGATCCTTTTCCCACGGAAAGCTCCCGTCCGACATCAACACCTGGGCAAAGGGGAACAGGGTATAGAAAGCCCAGGCGCACATACCCGCAGGACACATATCGGTAATAAGGAACTCGTCGCCAACCTTGTGGGCGGCCACGCATGTACCCCTCTGTGATATAACCTTCGCGGATACCACACGGTTTTCATAGTTCGCCATAACGCTCTCCTCCTCTCTTGCTGCTCCTGCACGAAAGATATCACGGTCACCGCAAAAACGAAAGTTCACCGGCTCTCCTGCAAATGAGCAGAAAGCCGGTGAACTAAGAATGGCTGGTAAATAATCTACTTTACTTCAACTTTGGCGCCTGCTTCTTCCAGCTTCTTCTTGATAGAAGCAGCCTCGTCCTTGTTTACGCCTTCCTTTACCGGCTTGGGCGCACCCTCGACCAGGTCCTTTGCTTCCTTCAAACCGAGCGTGGTTACCTCGCGCACGGCCTTGATCACGGCGATCTTGTTCTCACCGATCTCCTTGAGAATTACCGTAAACTCAGTCTGCTCCTCGGTGGCAGCAGCGCCACCCCCGGCTGCTGCTCCGGCGGACGACCCGGCAGCCACGGCCATGGGCATGGCGGCGCTGACACCGAACTCATCTTCCAGTGCCTTGACCAGCTCCGAAAGCTCGATCACGGTCATTCCCTTTATCATCGTTACGATCTCGTCTTTTGTCATTTTAGTGTCCTCCTGTTATTCGTTTTATCCAGTTGATTATTTACATAGGGTCAATGACCCTGTAGCTGCCTGTTTCAGGCGCCCTCGAGCTGCCTGGCCCTGGCCTGCAGCACTCCGACCAACCCACGCAGCGGGGAACTGAGCACGAAATGAAGCGCATAGACCGGTGACTTCAGACGGCCCAGCAACTGACTGATCAGCACTTCTTTGGACGGAATAGCGGCCAGGCTGATCACGTCAGCGGGTGTAAGCACCTTGTCGCCAAGCACACCGCCTTTAACCTTCAGCACCGAGTTTGCTGATTTGATGTGCTCGACCAGGATTTTGGCCGGTTTGACGGCATCGTCATAGCTAAGGGCAATGGCCATAGGCCCGGTCAGGAACTGGTCCAGGCCCTTTAGCCCGGCTTTTTCAGCAGCGAAACGCATGAGGGTGTTTTTGACTACTTTATATTCAACTCCCTGCTGATGCATCTGCCTGCGCAGTTGAACCATTTCTTTTGCAGTCATGCCGCGGTAATCCGTTGCGACTGCAACCACGCATTTACCCAGGCTGCCGGCAAGCTCGCTGATAACTGCCTCTTTCTGTTTGCGTATCATATCAATACTCCCTAAAAAAATTATCCTCGCGCCGCTGCACGAGGATTTACCAGGACGCTATATATCGCTTCCTGTGAATTAACCTCGGCGGGTATCAGATTAAGCCTTGCGGCGCCCGCTATCAACGGCTGATTTATTTTTTTATATTTTTATTATGCGCTTACTGCCAGATCCGTTATGGTCTTGATATCAAGCCTGATACCCGGCCCCATAGTTGTCGAGACGGACGCTGTCTTTATGTACTGACCCTTTACGCCGCTCGGCCTGGCGCGGTTAATGGCTTCAATAACCGACATGAGGTTCTCGTAAAGCTTCTCCTCATCGAAGCTTTTCTTGCCGACGGGAACGTGCATGATGGCGGTTCTGTCGAGCCGAAACTCCACCCGGCCCTTGCGTACCTCATTGATGGCCCGCGGCAGATCGGCGGCCGCAACAACCGTGCCTGCCTTGGGATTGGGCATAAGACCGCGCCTGCCGAGTATTTTGCCCAGCTTGCCGACCTTGCCCATCATATCCGGGGTAGCTATGCTTACATCGAAATCCAGCCAGCCATCCTCGATCTTTTTCACCAGGTCATCCGCACCCACATACTCTGCGCCGGCATCCGTGGCAAGCCTGGCGCCCTCCCCCTGTGCAAATACCACCACTCTGACCTGCTTGCCCAGACCGTTGGGCAGAAGTGCCGTGCCCCTCACCTGCTGATCGGCCGCGCGGGGGTCGACACCCATTCTGAGATGAAGCTCTACTGTTTCATCGAACTTGGCATATCCAGCCTTTTTGGCGATGGCTATAGCCTCCTTAGGATCATAGACCTTGCTTTGCTCAACCAGTTTAGATGCTTCCCGATAATTTTTACCTCTGGTAGCCATGTAATTACTCCACTTTAATGCCCATACTCCGGGCGGTTCCCTCGATAATACGAGCCGCACCCTCAAGGTCCAGGGCGTTCAAATCCTTCTGCTTGACCTTGGCGATCTCGTTGATTTTTGCCTTCGATATCTCTCCTGCTATCTGCGTCGGTGTCGCCCCACTCCCCTTCTCAATACTCAGTGCCTTTTTCAAGAGGTCCGAGGCGGGTGGTGTCTTGGTAATAAAGGTGAAAGACCTGTCCTCGAAGACCGTGATCTCCACCGGCACGATGGAACCTTCCAACGATTTGGTCCTATCGTTATAATCCTTGCAGAATCCCATAATGTTGACACCGTGCTGACCCAGGGCAGGGCCTACCGGCGGCGCAGGCGTTGCCTTGCCGGCCTGTATCTGTAATTTGACTATCGCTTTAACTTTCTTGGCCATTTTATAGTTTCTCCACTTGCAGGAAGTCCAGCTCTACTGAAGTCTCCCGTCCGAAGAGTGTCAGCATAACTTTTACTTTGCCCTTGCTCATATTTATTTCGTCGACGGTGCCGATGAAATCCGTGAAAGGACCGTCGACCACCCGGACGTTTTCGCCTTTTTTAAACCTTATTTTAACCTGGGCTACGCCCTCTTCTTTCTGCTTGAGTATCCTGTTGGCCTCGTTCTCCTCCAGCGGTGTGGCTTCCTTGCCATCGCCCACGAAGCCCGTGACCCCCGGTGTCTCCCTGACCACCTTCCAGCTCTCGTGGTCCATCGCCATGCGGACCAGGAGGTAACCCGGGAACATCTTCTTTTCAACGGTCCTGCGCTGGCCGGACCTGATCTCAATCTCGTTCTCTTTAGGTATCTCTACGTTGAGGATTTTGTTGCCGGCGTCCATTGACTTGATACGCTGCAGCAGCTTGTTTTTTACTTTCTCCTCATGCCCCACGTAGGTATGTATGATATACCACCTGGCACTGGCGTCAACGGTCACACTATTTGCCACCTAATAATACTTTTGCCACCAGCTCTGAAAAACCATAGTCAACGGCGCCCAGCACAAGGCCCATGACAACGCACAGGCCGATAACGATCAGGGTAAGGCGGATGGTCTCCTGCCGGGTGGGCCATACAACCTTCCTCAGTTCCCCGATTATATCGGAGAAAAAGGTGAACCGGCGCTTTTTGGGTTGCGACAACTGGGACTGAGGTTTCTTGGCCTTGGCCAGCGCCTGACTTTTCTTGTCCTGAACTGACTTGTCCTCGGTTTTATCAGGCTGCAAAACCTTTTCCTGCTCTTTATTAGCCACCTTTTTATTTAGTCTCCCGGTGGAGCTGATGACTGCGGCAACGGGGGCAATATTTTTTCAGTTCCAGACGCTGTGAGTCATTCTTCTTGTTTTTTTGTGAGGTGTAGTTCCTTTCCTGGCATACCGTGCATGCCATGTAGACTACACCTCTCGCATCGCCTTTTTTCGCCATTTCTTATCCCAGTATCTTTGTGATCACGCCTGACGCAACCGTCTTGCCGCCCTCGCGGATGGCGAAGTGCATGCCCTGCTCGAGTGCAACAGGGTAAATCAGCTTGATACTCATTTTAATACTGTCGCCGGGCATTACCATTTCCACGCCCTGCGGCAACTCGGTCTGGCCGGTAACGTCCAGTGTCCTGATAAAGAATTGCGGCTTGTAACCATTGAAGAAAGGTGTATGCCTGCCTCCTTCTTCCTTGGTCAGAACGTAAACTTCACCCTCAAAATGGGTCTGCGGCTTGATGGAACCGGGCTTGGCGAGCACCTGTCCCCTCTCGACATCCTCGCGCTCAATGCCCCTGATAAGGCAGCCGACCGCGTCGCCCGCTTCGCCGGCCTCGAGCTGTTTGTGGAACATCTCAACACCGGTCACCACGGTCTTCCTGGTGTCCTTGATGCCGACGATCTCAACTTC
>CAZKOL010000032.1:0-19790 GCA_964554375.1 uncultured Dehalococcoidales bacterium | reverse complement strand
GCGCTGACCATGGGGCTGGTGACGCGCAGGACCAGACTGCCGGAGGACACGGCTACTGGGATACTCTGGGCACTGGGCATGGCATTGGGTGTGATTTTTATCGGGCTTTCCGCAGGTTATGCGCCGGACCTCATGAGCTACCTCTTCGGTAATATCCTTACCGTGCCTTCCGACGACCTGTACCTTATGGCCGCGCTCGACCTCATCATATTGGCGCTGACCGCCGCCTTTTACAAGGAATTCCTGTTGCTATCATTCGATGAGGAATTTGGCACCGTGGTGGGTATGCCGGTCAATGGCCTTTATATGCTGCTTTTATGCATGGTTGCGCTTACCGTCGTTGTGCTGATCCGGGTAGTGGGGATGATACTGGTTATCGCCATGCTGACCTTCCCGGCAGCGCTTGCGCGGCAATTCACCCACGACATTAAGAAAATGATGATGCTGGCCGTGCTTTTCGGCATGCTCTTTGCCTTCGGCGGGCTGTGGATATCCTATATCCTCAACCTCGCGTCAGGAGCAACCATCATACTGCTCAGCGGCCTGGTGCTGCTGATGACGTATATTGTGGCAGGTCTGCGAAACAGGGCGAAAGTACAATTACCTCCGAGTTGACGGCTCAGAATGCGGCCGGTTACAGCAACGCCAGCACTTCGATAATGGTATCCAGCACTACCGCTCCACCGCCCACCGGCGCGCGGCCTATTGCTGCACTGTACATCTCTCCGCCCAGCATATCTTCGGGCGGCTCGGCTACGTTGAGTCAGGTGGTTATTACATACCTGGCGTACTTACTACACTCCGGACATCCCCTCTAACAAAGCAAATTCTACGACGGCTAGGGCAACGGCGATACAAAGGCCAAAACCCATGCCCTTCGCTATCTCCCCTTTATGCGCAAGAGCAAAACCAAGCAGTGTCAGAATTGCTGCGCCAATCAGGCCGAGGCCGACAATAAAACAAACGTTTGATATATCGGATACCCCCACCTTTCCGGTTGCGTTGTGCAGCAGTTGGAAAATAACAGCAGCTATGGCTACCACGCCGGTAGAAATTACTGTAGCCAGTATGGCAATTCTACGGGGATTGGTCGGCCTCTTTCCGGGCCGAAGCACCCACGCCAGAATACCCATAACAATAATTAGAGGAATGGCAAAAGTCATAACGCTATCTCCTTTCTTTTCTATCCTTACGTCGCCTATTTCACAACTCAATATCAGCTCAGATCAATCCTGATGAAGTTCCATGATTAGTACTTGCTTACAAATCTAGTCATCATTCAGGATAAAAATGTCTTCGATACCGGCTTCAAGCGCCCGGGCGATATTGTGGGCCAGCTTGAGCGAGGGGTTGTACTTGCCTTGCTCAAGGAAGATGATGGTCTCGCGGCGCACCCCGACAATTTCCGCCAGCTTTTCCTGGGTTAGACCGAGGCGGGCGCGGCATTCTTTCATCCGGGTTTTCATGCCTGCTCAACGCCTGTGAAACTTACCCACAGTCCCTTAATAAAAACTGCCAAACTTCCCAGCAGGCTGACTGCAAATACCGCCGGAGCCACTAACAGCCCCAGTATGAAGAAGAAAGCGTCCTCGAAACCGAACCAGGCGCTGACCAGATTGTGCAGGACAATAGCCAATGCGATGGTGCTCAAGGATAGCCCGGCCGTTATCAGGCATATTTTAAGCCAGCGCGTCGCCCGTTCTCCCAGATTGGGGCGGACACGGTCGTAGTAATAGTAGCTGACCACATAGACGATGCCTACGATCACTAATTGCCCACTGATGATTAGTCCCGTGGCCGTATCCCGGAAAACATTGAATCTCAGCAGCAGTATCAGCACGATACTGGCGATAAAGAAAAAGCCACCGGTAAGTCGCATCGCACTGGTGAGATTATTCCGTACCCGTTCGTCAATAACGGGCAGCCGCCGGTATCTGACGAGCGACCACAGTTCACGATGCCCCAGCAGCAGGAAGCCGAGTACAAGCGCTATCACAACGTACACATTCTCCCTGGAAAGCAGCAGCATTAGCCCCAGAATACTGATAACGGCATAGACTATTAGAATCCATCTTATCTTCACTGTGTTACCTCCGCCAGATGTTATAAATATATAACGTTAGATATATATAACATACCACCGCCACAAATACCTGTCAAGACTTTTTATGGAAATAATGGTCAGGTGGTCGGGGAGAATCTATTGGGTCTTGTAATGCACATAGGAATGGTCACGATGTTTCTAAGTTGCTTACGGTATATTGATGGTGGCGCCTATAGCCTGCATCCCATATCCAGAGTGCCCGTGGTTTTGTTTGTACGCAAAATAACCTTGTGCTATGATTTGTGGAAGCGGCCGGGGCCGCTTCCACCATTTTTATTAGGAGGCCAGGCCAGTGAAAATAGCGGTTCTCAACGGCAGCCCCAAGGGCGAAATCAGCGTTACGGTCCAGTACATCAAGTTCATCCAGAAGAAATTCCCCCAGCATGAACTTAAGCTGATTAATGTTGCGCACGATATTATCAAGATCGAAAAGAATGACGACCTTTTCAAGTCGATCATCGACGAAGTGAGGAAATCCGACGGTGTTATCTGGGCTTTTCCGCTGTACGTGTTCCTCGTTTGCTCTCAGTACAAGCGCTTTATAGAGTTGATCACCGAGAAGGGTGCGCAAGAAGCTTTTGCAGGCAAGTATGTTACGGCACTCAGCACATCCGTGCATTTCTTTGACAACACGGCGCATAACTACATGCATGGTATCTGCGACGACCTTGATATGAAATACGTTGAGCCGTTCTCAGCGGACATGGACGATATCATGATCGAAAACATGCGTCGTATATTGCTCAAGTGGGCTGACAATTTCTTTACCGCCATCGAGAACAGTAAACCGACTATGAAGCTGTATACCCCGGTTGTTCACAAGAAGTTCACCTATAAACCCGGCAAAGGCGCGGGTAAGGTTGACACCGGGGGGCTGAAAATCAGGGTGCTGGCCGATATAACTGAAGAGAAGTCCAACCTGGCTAAAATGGTTCAGCGCTTCAGCGAGTCGTTTAAAGGTGATATCCAGGTGGTCAGGACCAGCGATGTCAAAATGCGCGGTGGGTGCCTGGGCTGCATGGAGTGCGCCTTTGATAACATCTGCGTTTACCAGGGCAAGGACGGCTTTGTCGACTACTTTAACGCCGCGCGTGACGCTGACGTCACCATATTTGCCGGTGAAATCAAAGATCGCTTCTTTTCTGCGCGAATGAAGATGTTTTGGGACAGGAGTTTCTTCAACGGCCATATTCCCACGTCGGTGGATAAGCAGGTGGGATTTATTGTTTCCGGTCCTCTCAGCCAGGTGGCCAACATGCAGGAGATTATTTGTGCCATGCCGCAGATGAGTGGAGGCAACCTGGCAGGCGTGGTAACCGATGAGTGTGCTGATTCCGGCCAGATAGATAAGCTGCTCGAAGCATTTGCTGCTAAATGTGTTGATAACGCTGTGAGTACATATATGCTGCCGCGCACTTTCCTGGGTGTGGGCGGGCACAAGATATTTCGCGACCAGATCTGGGCCCGACTATCGTTTCCCTTTACGGCCGACTACAGATACTATGAATCACACGGCCTCTTTGACTTCCCGCAGCAGGACGCGAGGTACCTGGAGTTCAGCAAGCAGATGACAGAGATGATCAAGGACCCCAAGATGAAGGAAATAGTGCGTAAGATGATGAAGACCGAGATGCTCAAGGGCTATGCCAAGATGGTCGAAACCAAATAATAGTCAGGTATTTTTAACGCAAGTTGCAAGATATAATCAGGAAAACAGAGCAGGGTGTAAGCCGCAGCCGAGAAGGATTTTTCTCCAGGATAACCGGACTTTTTAATCGCACCAGGATCGAGGAGTCCACCTGGGACGAACTGGAAGAACTGCTGATCTCGGCGGACGTTGGCATAGAAACCACGGGAAAACTGCTGGACCGGGTGAGAAAACGCGCGAGGGATGAGAAACTGGTAGAGGGAAGCCTCGTACGTACTGCTTTGAAAGAGGAGATGACCAGGCTGCTGGATGTTCCTGAAAGGGCTGGAGTTGGGATCCCCGGTGCGGGGAAGAAAGTGATTCTGATGGTCGGAGTTAACGGTACGGGCAAGACCACCAGCATAGCCAAACTGGCCAGCGAGTACAAAAACAGCGGGAAAAAGGTGCTGTTGGGTGCAGCTGATACATTTAGGGCCGCGGCCATCGACCAGCTTAAAATGTGGGGTGAAAGGGTGGGCGTTGATGTGGTGGCCCACCAGCCGGGGGCCGACCCGGGTGCTGTTGTATTCGATACGCTGGATGCCGCGCGCAGTCGCGGCGCCGATGTTATCATTATCGATACGGCGGGCAGGCTTCAGACCAAGCACAATTTGATGGATGAGCTCAAAAAGATCAGGAAGGTCTCGGGCAAATATGACGCTGAACAGGAAGTACTGCTGGTCATAGATGCCACTACCGGGCAGAACGGCCTCTCGCAGGCGCGGAGCTTCACCGAGGCCACGGACGTCAGCGGCATATTGCTTTCCAAGCTGGACGGGACCGCCAGGGGTGGTATAGTACTGGCCATCTGCGATCAGCTGCGAATACCCATTAAATATATAGGGATCGGGGAACAAATCGGGGATATTGCCCCTTTCGATCCGGTATCTTTTGTAAACGCTGTTTTCGAGGAAGTGTCTTAAAGCAATGTTTGATATCGACTGGAACCCGGTGATACTTAACATCGGCACGCTGGAGATCAGGTGGTACGGCATCCTGGTCGTACTGGCAATCATCGCTGTGATAGCGCTGTCCATGGTTGAAGCCAGGCGCAGGGGAATATCTCAGGATGTGGTCTGGGATGCCGGTCTGTGGGCGGTGGTCGGTGGCATCATAGGCGCCAGGCTGCTGCACATCATCGATAGGTGGCAATACTACCTGTATCATCCCGAGCAACTCCTTAATTTCGCAGGGCTTGCCGTTTGGGGGGCCGTGCTGGGGGGTTTGATCGCCATTTTTATCTTCTGCCTGGTCAGGAAGATGTCTTTTTGGGAACTGGGCGATATAGCAGCACCGGGGGCTATGCTCGGGCAGGCCATCGGGCGTGTGGGATGCCTGATAAACGGATGCTGTTACGGGCTAATCTGCGAATTGCCAATAGCTGTCATATATAGCAACCCCAACAGCTATGCTCCCCTTGGCGTACCGCTCTATCCTACACAGTTGTTCCATTTTATCTGGAACATTGCGGGTTTTGCAGTCCTGTGGTGTTTGCGAAAAAAACTCAGGCCGGAAGGATCGCTATTCCTGTTGTGGCTGATCTTGTTCGGCGCCGGGGACTTTATCATACGCTTCTTCAGAGAGAGTGAACCTTTCCTCTTCAACCTGCCCCAGGCACAGATTATAGATATCGTGATAGTGGCGGCTGCGGTTGTGATATTTAGTGTAAGGTATGCCCGGTACCGTGCGAAGCAATCGGTGGTGAAGGCCGAAGTCAGTAAGAGCGGGTAAAATCAATCAGGTTGAGCCTGAGCTGCCCCTTGCCGTTGTAATTATCTACCTCCACCGAATAAACGACATCTATATGGCGTGCCAGTTCACCCAGGTAATTGCCCATACGGAAACCCATGGTATCCCAGATGATGCCATCCTGCCTCAGCTTGAGCTTGATATGATCGTTCTGGCTCCCCACCAGCTTCTGTTCCACCACCTCGACCTTGCGGCTGAGGAAAACAGGTACGGGGTTACCTATGCCGAAGGGCTCAAGCTGGCGCATCTCCTCGAATGTCCCTCCCGCGAAAACTGAAAGTGAGACCTCAGCGTCGATATTTACATGCGGGCGCAGGTCGAGGCCTGTTAGCTGCTCCTCAGCCAGCGAACGCAGCCTTTTCTGCAGTAGCTGCATGTCTCTGGTATGCATATTGAATCCAGCAGCACGCGCGTGGCCGCCGTACTTGGTGAGCAGGTGGTGGCATGATTTCAGCGCTTCCATCAAATCGAATTCCGGGATGCTCCTGGCGCTGCCGCGGCAGGTTTCCGCACCTATCTTGAGGAGTATGACAGGGCGGTAAAACTCGTCTGCCAGTCTGCCGGCAACCAGGCCGATTACACCCGGGGGATAATCGGCGTCGCTGGCCATCAGGATGACCCTTTCCGCACCATCCTCCATTATCTGGCGGCGTGCCTTATCGTATGTATCCGCCACAAGGCGCTGGCGCTCCCTGTTTTTTTCTTCAAGATCGGCGGCCAATATCCTGGCCTGCTCACGGTCCTGGGTCACCAGCAGCTGGTAGCTGGTGCCCGCATCATCCAGCCTACCGGCCGAGTTCAGCCTGGGACCGATCTGGTATGAGATGGTCTCGGCTGTTAACTTGCTTTTCTCAATATTGGCAGAATTCATAAGCTCAACCAGCCCGATACGTCTGGTCTTGTTCAGCACGCGAAGTCCTGATTTTACCCAGTGACGGTTCTCGCTTACCAGCGGTACCATGTCTGCAATGGTGCCAAGCGTTACCAGTTCCAGCGAGTTGTCGAGCAGATCATCACGCCTGCTGCCGGAAAGCAGTCCTTCCAACAGCTTGAAAGCGACTCCGACGCCGGCAAATTCCTTGAAGGGGCAGGTTGAATCGGTGCGCTTGGGATCTACGATGATACTGGCCGGCGGCAGCTCATCGAGCGGGACGTGATGGTCGGTGACCAGTATCTCCATGCCCATCTTATGGGCTCTCTCAATTTCAGTAAAAGCTGTTATACCCGTATCTACAGTGATAACCAGTGTGACTCCTTGCTTTCGCAGTTTCTCCAATGCCGGGACCCTCAGCCCGTAGCCCTCCTGTATGCGGTGGGGTATGTAGGGTACGACATCGCCACCGAGTTCGCCCAGGCCTTGAACGAGAAGCGCGGTGGCTGTAATACCGTCGGCATCGAAATCACCATAGATGGCTATTTTTTCGCCGGAAAACAGGGCTTTATAGACGCGGTTGACGGCCGCATGCATGTCGGGGACGCTGAAAGGGTCTATGGCAAGACGTTTATCGGCTTTGAGGAAGATCTCTGCCTCAGAAGGATCGTTGATGCCGCGGTTATAAAGCAGCCTGGACACAAGTGTACCTGTGCCCCGGAATAATAGGGGATTCTCGGCTTCAGGCAGGAGCTTCCAATGTGTATGGGTCAAATGGTATCTTCGCTTTCTTAAGTGGATTTATACCATAAAGAGGGTGCAATGTAAATAATCTGCTGCGCCTCACAGGGGGGCCAGTCGTTCCTGGGTGATGGCTGCCAGGACAAAGAAAAGCATATTAGCTACATACAAGGCGGTGAAAACCACGCTGCCCCACAGGTACCCTGCATCGCCTTTCTCACCCTTTACAAACCGCCAGAAATGATATACCACCGCCTGCATAATATATAGTGAGTAGCAAAGGATAATCACGATATATGCCGACATTCCCCACTGGAACAGGAAAGCCGCCAAAGCGGATAGCCCCATGGCCAGATTGGCAAAGCCGACTTCGAACTGGTAACCCGGAGATGCAGATTCCAATCCCAATCGTGCGGCATCGGATTTGTGAAATATGACATGGCTGACGAAACTTATCAGGCCGTTAAAGACCACACACGTCAAAAGGATCACTTCCAGGGCGGGTCTTGCGTCCGACCAGGTAAAATACAGGTAGTATGCAACGGCTATTCCGACTCCGATGACACAGTACCTGATAATGGCTATGATTGAAGCAATCATCTCCAGCCCTCCTTTTCGAATTCGTGCAGCTAGTTCTGTAGCTGGTAACCGCCGGTCCGCATCAGCCAGTTATAAGTGATGTACCTGTCTAAAACCACGTTGCCATTTTGTGAAACCGACGATACCACGTCCAGTGAGTATTCGTACCCAATACATAACTGGTAATACCAGGAGTGCACGATAAAGGGACCCCCGTAATACCATTCACCCCAACCGGTACCGGTGAGTTTCGGCTGGTTATGTGTTACCAGCTCTATGTAGAAGTCGCCGTTGACTTTAACCCCCGGGACCTCCACGCTTACCCATTGTGGAATATATGAAAACAGGTCTTTACCATAGTCCCGGCTGAATAGCTTATTGTGGCGGCTGTCCCAGATGTTGATGGTGAAATTGGGATTGACGGGCTCAACGGCGGCAATATCCGGTCCGTAAATCCAGGCGCCCGGCCCGAATTGGGGATTGACGTCAAAATCGTGGGTGCTGCTTTTGATGTAGCCGAGTATCTCAATTCTATCTATCTCGTATCCGCCGGGCGGCGCCGTATACTTGATCATATTCCCTTCGATCATCTGGATCATGTTGCCGGGATCACCTGTGGCGCCGGCCAGGACGTCACAGCCGTCCACCATACCGTGGTCAGATTTAAGCTGAAGGGTTCCTTTCCGCTCCATAATATCGATCACGGCTGTTTGCGGTGCAATTTTTATCTCATAGTGGCCGGCTGTGGGGAATGTGGTCTGGAACTCCACCCCGGCTGAATTACCCGGTCCTAGAGTGACAGCATTACTTTTCACAAGAGTTCCGTTTATCGTCAGTTCCGCCATAAATATCCCTGCGGCATTGCCCGTGTTTTCAATTCGCATGCTGATATTTGTGGGCTGGCCGGCCATTACAGGTAGCGGGGAGATAGATATGGGATCAAACTTATAGACGGCAACATTTTGTGTGGGAGGCTGTATGGGAGGTTGCTGTTGGGCTGGTGAGGTTGGGGCCCATACGCACCCGCAGAATTCGAATAAAACCAGCATGGATACAAGCAAAATACTGGCAGTATAAATATGCTTATCTCTCATATTCGTCCTCCTCTGCATGCCGGCTGTTATACGTGTTCAAGGTGTTCCCCACTTTAAGGATTATAAGGTGCTTCCCCGCAGTTTTCAAAATATATTCAGTTTTAACCCAGCAACATGTATAATCCTCTTTATTAGACCTGATTACGTAAAAAGAGGGGACTTATAAACTTGATTTAGAGGAGGTCATTATGCCTTTTGCTGTCTCCCAGGGCATAAAACTTTATTACGAGGTTACAGGTCAAGGTGATCCGCTTGTCCTTATCATGGGTTACGGCCACCATTCCCTGCACTGGGGCGCCCTGCCGCAGCAGTTAGCCGGCATAAATTACCAGGTCGTTCTAATGGACAACCGCGGCGTCGGCAGGAGCGATAAACCGGATGCGCCCATGAGTATCAACACGATGGCGGATGACGTATGCAGGGTAATGGATGAGGTCGGGCTTAAAAAGGCCAGCATTTTCGGCGTATCTATGGGAGGATTGATTGCCCAGGTCTTTGCATTAAACCACCCGGACAGGCTGACTAATCTGGTGCTGGGCTGTACGTTTCCCGGTGGCCCGCACATGGCGCCGACCGGTCCCGAGGGTCTTAAAATCCTGTTTGATTATGAATACATGCAAAAGATGACACCCGAGCAAAGGTCGATGACAGTCTTCCGCTTCTTTTGCTCTGATGAGTTCATAGAAACTAACAAAGAATCATTTAATTATTATCACAGGGTGACCACCGAGTATCCAACGCCGGCGTACATTTTCAAGAGGCAAGCAGAAGCCATTGCCGCCGAGGATACCTGGGACAGGCTCCCGTTAATAAAGTCGCCGACCATGATAATAACCGGTACCGATGACCGCCTGGTGACCTATAAAAACAGTGAGCTGCTGGAGGAGAGGATACCCGGCGCCGAGCTTACCCTGCTGCAGGACAAAAGGCACGGCTTCTTCATCGAGGCTATGGATTCTACCAGGATCTTTGTCAACGGCTTCATGAAAAGGCGAAGCAAGAGATAATCCCGGCGGAATCGGTATCTCAGAAAGTGGTGATTGCCTCCAGTTTCTGTGGAGGGTAAATCTGCTCTGATTTGGGCGGCATCGGGCTGTAGACCCAGTCGGCCACCAGTTCACCGCATCCCACTCCGCCTATACTATGGATGCCCTTGTAAATGCCACGCAACAGCACTGTCTGCATCTCGAAGGACATGCAGAAGAGCGCCGCTGCCGTTCCGGCTGGCATAGATTTGAGGTCGCTGTTGAATACGGATGAGGCGAAGATTACGCGGTCACTGCCGGCTGTCTGTGCCTGTATCACGGGGATAATCGCGGGGTAGCCATCCGTATCTACATAGGCCAGGAACTTCAGGTTATCCATCTTGTCTATCAGCCTGTGCGTGAAATAGTTCAGCGCCTCTTTGCCGTCACCTTTGCCTGCCAGCGTTTTGGCTATTATTGTTTTCACGGCTGCCTGTATTACGTTGGCCATGGGCAGAGCTTCCTTGCCGGTATGACTCACCAGGTCCATGTAATAGACCGTGTGGATGCCGAAATACGCATTGTAACGGAACATCGGCGTGTTGTTCAGCAATTCGTACTCACTGCCCTCTTTCGCCGTACGGGTGAAGCTTGCCTTGCCGCGCCACAGGTTTTTATCCAGAGTCATGATAAGGAATCCTGTTTTAGGGTTCTTCCTGATATTGGCCTTGCTCATACCTTCGGAAAACTGCCCCCAGAACATCTCAGTGGGTGAGCAGGCCTGTACGGTTGAGATAAGCGTCAAATGCGGCAAGCCCGCTTCGTTGACCGTGGCTATCAGCCCGATCTTCATCTCGGGCTTAAAGCTCTCGATATCTTCTTGAGAAAACGCCTTGTATACTTTTTTCTGTTCCTGCATCTCCGGCCTCCTTCAGGTGTTAATGTTTTCTATCCGGGCTGCTCCCGTTACGAATATTTTATCGGGGTCCGGACCCGAACCTCTGGCTATCGCCTCGAACTCGGCCATCTCGGCTTTGCTCATGAGTGGCGTGGCTGCGTATTGCCAGTCCATGTCCAGCCGCCGGTACTTGTCCCGGCAGAGATTATTGAAAGCGCAGAGCTCCCAGCGCTGCACCTCTTTTTCGAGCGTGCTGTGTATAAAGCGGCCAATGCGTTCTACAGTATCCGCCTCTGCGGTGGCGCCCGGTATGAGCGGCGTGCGGATCCAGAGATGCTTTCCGGGGTTTGCCCTGATGTAGTCACGTACGTATAAAATGTTTTCCAATATCCTGCGGTTATCATGGCCTGTATAGCTGCGGTGCTTTTCAGGATGTATTTCCTTGAGGTCGAAAAGGATCAGGTCAACGAGAGGCAGCACCTTTTCCAGCGACGCAATGGAGCACATCCCGCAGGTATCTACGGCTGTATTGACGCCGTTATCCTTAAGTTTTTGCAGCAGGCCGGCGCAGAACTCTGCCTGCATCAGTGGTTCCCCTCCCGAAAGTGTTACACCCCCCCCGGATTTATCATAATAGACCCGGTCCTTCAACAGCTCTTTCAGTAGCTCTTCCTGCCCGACCATTTTCCCCAGCATCTCCTGGGCGCCGGTAGGGCATTCCTGGGCGCATCTGCCGCACGAAATGCATTTTGACCTGTCCCTGACTATGCCGTTTTTTGTCTTCACCAGGCAGCCGAGAGGGCAGGCCTCCAGGCATATGCCGCATCCGATGCAGCGTGACTCCATCCAGTGCATCTGAGGCCTGTGAGATATGCTTTCAGGGTTGTGGCACCACAGGCAATTCAACGGGCAGCCCTTGAAGAAAACTGTGGTGCGTATACCGGGGCCATCTTCGGTGGATAACCTCTGGGTGTGAAGAATAATAGCCTTATCACCCCGGATAATATGCTCCGGTAGTGGCTCTATACCAGGCTGTACACCTGTATCAGCAGGCACCTGCTCGATTTTCATAGGCGCAAATTTTACATCCGGTGACTTTCGCGGGCGATGATCTCGTTTTGAAGCTCACGGCCGATCGAGGTGAAATAGGCATTATAGCCGGTAACACGCACGAGCAGGTGCCGGTAGATGTCGGGATTTTTCTGCGCATCGCGCAGGATATCGGCATCGATCATATTTACCTGCAGCGAGCTACCGCCGTTCTCTGCGTAGCTGCGCAGGAAGGCCATGAACTTTGACTTGTGCTCGGGGTCGCGCAGCAGCGACGGGCTGAATGTCATGGTATGGCTGGCGCCGTTGGGCAGTACATTTAAGTAGCCATCCCAGTCGCCTTTGCCCGCCGGATCCTTGCCACCTATCACCTTGCCGACAGAATTAACATTGGCTGTCGGACCGTTGATGTCAGCTCCGGCGCAGGGGCAGATCGCGTTGGATAGGAATTGCCCTTTGGGGCGACCGTTGGGACTGGCCGGCAGGACATAGCCGTCGCCTACCCAGTAGTTCCATGACAGCATGCCAGGGCGGTACTGTTTACCGGTAACCGAGGTGCGGTATTTCCAGCATTCGCCGGTCCAGAGCTCCATAACCTTCTTGCCCAGGTCATCGGCCTGGTCGTCATCCCTGCCATATTTAGGCGTCTTGTTAAGTGCCTTGGCCTGCAGTACCTCGTGCCCCTTCCAATTATCTTTGAGGGCCCGGATAAGCTCCTGCATAGCGCACTCTTTTTTATCAAAAACCAGGTACTTGACCGCCAGCAGTGAATCCACGGTTGTTGCGTAGGTCACAGCTTCAACTGTGATGAAGTTTAGCTCAGCCCCGCCCTCGTTTATATCCATGGCCTTATCGATACATCCCCTCACGATGCACGAGAGATAAGGGGTGCGGATATACGTTGCCCTGATCCTGTCCGTCCAATCATACAGATCGGCTGCCCTTTTGAGGATGCGCCTGGTCTGTATCGTGTAGGCGTTCCAGAACTCTTCCCAGGTCGTGAATTTAGTGGCATCCCCGGTATCGTCTCCCATGCGCCTGGCGGGCTCCTGTTTGCCGGTCATGGGGTCTGTCCACGGGACCAGGTCATAGCCGCCGGTGAGCGAGTGCTCCACCGCCTTGAGCAGGTTGAGGTTGATATCCACTGTGCCCGAGCGGTCGTTACCACACATGGTATTCTCGAGGCACCCGACCGGCGCATAATCAAAAACATTATCGGCATTGATCAGCTTCTCTACGCCGGCCATTTTGGCCTCGCGCAGCATTCCGGCAATGGAGCGTTCATCGAAGTTAAGCAGGAAGGGTGATCCCTGGCTGGAGGCGATCATGTCGACCACCTTCTCCATCAGCCCGTCCGGGCTGCGCCGGTGCAGGCGTACATTCGGCTTGGGTTCCAGCAGTGGGCTCATCTCGTCGATTACTTCGAGCATGCTGTAAGTCAGGTCATTGCTCAGGTCGACTCCGCCTTTGCCCATCCCCGACAGGGTGATGAGTTGGCCGAAACCGGCCGTGATACCCTGGTTGCCCCCAGTGCGTATCATGGCATCGTAAGCGTAGTTGCAGTGGATCCAGAAGCACTTTAAGAGCTCCTTGCCGAACTCGCGCTCCATGTCCTCTTCGAGCGATTTCTTCCAGTATGGGTAAAGGTACTGGTCTGCTCGCCCGAACGAGACACCCGGGCCGGGATAGTTCTCCTCGCTCATTACCAGCATGTGGGTAATCCATAGCGACTGCAGGGCTTCCCAGAAATTCTGAGCGGGCTCCCATGGGACGCGACGCAGGATCTCCGCCATCTTAAGCAGTTCATCTTTTTTCGAGCCGTCTGTTTCCTTCTCGGCCAATTGCGTGCAAACCTTGCTGTATTCAAAAGCTACATCCCGCGCCATCGTGGCAGCGACCAGCATGGCCTTTACCTGCTGACCCCTTTTACCATCGTATTCCCGCTGCGAAAGGGATGACAGTCGGCGGTTCAATTCCTCGTGTACGCTTTTCCAGCCCTCGCGCAGTATGCGGGGGTAGTCGGGGATAATGTGACCGCTGGTTACACCCGCGTTGCCGTACCCGTGGTTGTGGAACCAAAACTCGGCGGCCCGGGCGCCTTTCTTGCCGTAAACAGCCTGGGAATATTCTTTAGCTTCCTTCTGAGTGAAGCACTTGGAAGTCTGAATATTAAAGCGGCCTCCGGCTATAAGGTCGCCCGGCAGCACCTCGTGGGGGAGGTAATACACCATGACTTCCCTGACAAACCAGGCCTGCCGCTCCGGCAGGCTCCATTCCCAGAAGCCTTCTGGGAGGTCAACTTTGTAGGAGGCTTGCTGGAAGGCGCCGGTAAAAGTGGGGAAGAAAGTATAGGTCTCCGGTACTATGTAGTAGTTGCCCTCCTGGTACTGGATATCCCAGGGTGTTCCTGTAGTGAAGCCGGTGAATTCGTTGTTCCACTTCCGGTTGTTGCCCTGGAAGTAGTAGTCGCGCAGCCACTTGATGCGCGGTGAAAGGTTGCGTGGTTCCTTAATCGAGTAACGGGGGGAATTGCAGCTCTGGGTGGTCATGGCCTTACCCTCCTATCCTTGCTAAACAGTAAAAATATGAAATATCGAGATTATCCGGCGTAACACTGTAATTTTAGGAGTTTGGCCGGGTTTGTCAACCACTTTGATCACATCAACATACGGATTGAACACAAATGTGACTATAAAGAGCAGGGGCGGCGAGCACGCTCGCCGCCCTGCTTTATCGCCAATCGAATGAATTATTACTCTGCCATCAGCTGTTCGTGTTTGACCTTTTCCAGGTCAGCAGGGTAGGGTTTGGCAGCCATCAAGTAACAGATTCCTCCCAGTAAACCGCCGATACAGGCTATGGTCAGGGCTGTTCCCAGCGCCTGTGCGCCCTGCCCCAGGGCATCCGAGATAGCTCCCACCATATAGGGACTCCAGCCTCCGCCGAAGACATACATACAAAAGACCATGAGGCCCCAGACAAGACCTTTTTGCGCTGCAGGCGCTACGTCCTGCGATACGGCGCTCAGACATGGCAGCGCCATCACGTTGAGCACACCATAGGCGATTACAAGTGCCATGCCGATGCCCCTGAACTGGAAGTAGAGAGCTCCTGCAAGGCAGATGGCGCTGAGGAATATGGTGATTGCCGGGATATACAGCCTGCCCCTGGGGTCCTTTTTAAACCAGACGTCCGCGAGGATGCCGCCCAGCGGTGAGCCGACTATGGCGGCCAGAACGATGGGCACCATCACGGCATTGGCGGCTACAACATCCACGCCCCATGCCCTGCCTACAAAGGCAGGGGTCCAGAAGAGGAATGACATCGACATGATGTTGGCCAGGCCGTAGCCTACCAGGGCCCAGACCAGCGAGGGTATCTTGAAAAGGGTTTTTATCGATTGCCCGAAAGTGACCTTCAAGCCTGTAGCCTGTGTTTTGGTCACAGTCTTATAATCTTTCATAAACAGGGCCAGTATGCCGAGGATCACGCCGGGGATGGCAAAGTACAGGAAAGGAGCCTGCCAGCCCTGTGTCTTGGCTATAGCGCCGGCCAGCACCGATCCCAGGGCAATGCCCAATGGGATCGACATGTTGAAAACTCCCATGGCTGCGCCGCGTGCCTTATGTGAGTAAGCAGCGCCGACCATGGCTGTGCCGCCGGCCGAGAAACCGGCCTCACCCACGCCGACCAGGCTGCGCGGGACAAGCAGCGACGCGAAATTCCAGGCCTTGCCGGTCAGGAACGTGAAGCCGCTCCACAGGATCGCCATAATGGCGATGGATTTGCGCCTGCTCCAGCGGTCCACCAGGTAGGCTACGGGGAATGAGAATAGGGCTATGCTGAGGAGGAAGACTGAACCTAAAATCCCCACGTCGCCGTCGTTCAGGTTCAGGGCGGCTTTCATCGGTTCCACCACTGCGGCGACCACCTGCCTGTCCATGTAGTTGACCATGTACAGCAGCGTGCAGATGATCAGGATGTAAAGCGATGCCCCCTTGCCGGCTTGGTACTGTTTGGAATCGCCAGTGTCTTTTGCCACTACATACCTCCTTACTGAATTTGTTTTATCGTTATAGCCATCAACGGTTTAATAATTTTCTGCCAGCAACTCGTAATAGGACTGCGGATGCCTGCAAGCAGGGCATATAGTGGGCGCCTCGCTGCCCTCATGTATATAGCCGCAATTGGTGCAATGCCACCTGGTCTTCTCCTTCTTTTTGAAAACCTGGGCGCCGGCCACGTTGCTGATCAATTTTCTATATCTCGCCTCGTGGAATTTCTCCACCGAAGCTATCTGATCGAAGGAGCTGGCAACCTCGGGGAAACCCTCCTCCCTGGCTACCTTGGAGAACTCCTGATAGAGCGCCGTCCACTCCATCTTCTCGCCCGTTGCAGCCTCTTCCAGATTCGTCCTGGTGTCTTTGATCATACCTGCCGGGTAGGCAGCTACGATCTCCACATCGCCTCCCTCCAGGTACTCGAAAAAGATCTTGGCGTGCTCTTTTTCATTGAAGGCCGTTTCCTCGAAGATATTGGCGATCTGCATAAATCCGTCCTTGCGCGCCTGGCTGGCAAAATAGGTATATCTGTTCCTGGCCTGAGATTCTCCGGCAAAAGCCTTCAGCAGGTTCTGCTCGGTTTTAGTGCCTTTAAGTGATTTGCCCATAACAAATACCTCCGGGATATATTTCAGAATATTTTACCGATTATTAATAATGTGTAAGTGACGAAGTTCGCGTGTTTCTAACCCCGCTGCACTATTAAATACTATTTTGCATTTACATGCAACATCTGGCCAGCCTGTTACACAGCCTGCCCTGTCTGTTCCGCATATTTATACAGCCTGGCTAGAGCCCTGACTGTAATATCGCTGGCCGGGTAAACGGGGAAACCATGCTGCTCGAAAGCGTTTTTCAGCATAAGATTGCCTTTCCTGTCCTCGTCGTCATCCAGGAAGGGATCGAGGGATACGCTTAAAAATACCGGCTTTCGTAGAGCATCGCGGCAATAGAGGCTACCCTCCAGCATCATCTCGATTACCAGTTTCATATGATCGGCTGCCTCATGTTTGCGCGCCCGCCGTATATATCTGAACTGGTCGAACATGAAAACCAGTGAGTCGATGTTATCATCTTCAGCCACGGTCCTGATGATATCGTTGAGGCTGCCCTGCTTCTGGAATACCTTGTAGAAGATCGGCCAGGCGTCCAGCGGGTTGCCGATGCTTGTGCCCGCCAGGGGAACCATGTGACGCAGCTTGCTCAGTGTTATATCACCGAAGGGTGGTACAGCCATTCCCTCCGCAGCGCACAGGTCAGTCTGGATGACGCTGAATCCGCCCGAATTGCTCACCAGGGACACGCGATTGCCTCTGGGAAGCGGCGAATGACTGAAAGCGGCCACCGTATTGACCAGTTCGTCGTGGTTGCTGACCTGTATTACGCCGCACTGCTTGAAAAGTGTTTTCCACACCTCGGGTGCGCCGGTCATCTGCCCCGTGTGCGACCTTGCCACGCGATTGCCGTTATCGGTCAGGCCACCCTTGACAGCCACAACCGGCTTTCTGCAGGCCGCATACCTGAGCGCCTCGTGCAGCCGTTTCCCGTTCTTTGATCCCTCGATATAAAGGGCGATCACACTTGTTTGCGGATCGTCGGCCATGTATTCGAGAAAGTCGGGGCAGTCGAGATCGGAGGCATTTCCGTAGCTTACCACCTTGCTGAAGCGCAGGTTCTTGGTCTTGCCGAAATAGGAGAAAGATTCCGCTACGCTGCCGCTCTGGGCAATTACGCCTACGCTCCCCTCCACCTCGCTCGATTCAGGAACGATAGCCAATCCCGAGCGGGGGCAGTAGATACCGAAGCAATTGGGGCCTATGATCCTTATTCTGCCTGAGGCAATTTCCTTCAACTCTTTTTCGAGATCGTCTCCCTCGGGCAGACCTGTTTCGCTGAAGCCGGAGGTAAAGATGTGGGCCGCCCTGATCCCCTTCTCGATGCATTCGCCGACTACTCTTGGTACTAAGTTGGCGTTGACGCCGATGATAGCATAGTCGATCGGTTCCGTGATATCGAGGACACTGGCGTAGCACTTGCGGCCAAAAATCTCATTGTACTTGGGATTAACGAAGTATACGTTGTCCCTGATTTTGGTCTTCATCAGGGACAACGTGGCTATATCGGCTATGGGGGAAGCTCCTATTATGGCAACTTTACCGGGATGAAAGATACCATCCAGTTCCTCGTACTTTTCTTTTTTCATGTATAATGCCCCCTTAACCGATGCGCCGTGTACCGAATGTATTCGAATTGCTCTCCGGGCTGCAGTCGGAATGTGCGCGGTTTCAATTTAAGTAGTTTAAAATTATATAATAATTAAGCCGGCTCATTAAGCGCACCGATTGAATAGCCCATATCAGGTGCGTTTGTAAAGTTCGCTGAAAATAATAACTGAGAGGTCAATAAATGAAATTTAGGATCGCCCCCTATCCAGTGCTTTTTATGGTAGTGATGGCTGCTGCCTTGATGCTCAACGCGTGCGCCGCACCTGCGCCTGTGGTTAAGCCCCCTTCGACGCCTCCCCCTCCTGTTGTCCCGCAGCCGGAGATCAATAACATATTGGGAATTCGCGAATGGAATCCCAACGTAGAGAGTACCCTGTTTTGTGTCGCCTCAGATCCTGACGGTAATCCGCTCACATATACCTGGACCGCCGAGAAAGGGATTATCAAGGGAGAAGGGCAAAGGGTTAGCTGGGCGCCGCCCGAGGAGGTAGGGGAATACGAGATCATGGTAAAGGTGACCAACGACAAGGGGGGGGAAGCCTCCTTCAGCCAGCGCTTTGCGGTCGTAAATCCGCCGCCACCACCTGTGGACAAAACCATATATTTGAAGCTGGCGCCTCCGGCAACAAACGTGGTCACGGCATCCGGTCGTATCAGGTCCCTTTACACTTCCGAGATACAGTGCGAGGTCCCGGACCGTGATCCGTCGGAGTTCACTTATGCATGGGCGGTCAACGGCGGCAAACTGATGGCTGATGGGCTTGACGAAGGTAAGGCAAGCCGGGTGGGATGGATTGCGCCGGGCCAGGGTGGACAATACATAGTAAGTGTAATGGTAACCGACAAGGCGGGGAATAAGGCCATCGGTGAAGTCACATTTGAGGTGCTTTGCTGCCGGGACCCCTAATTGCTGACCGGCAGATTATTTGTCAAGGGTGATTAAAGTGAGACAAGCTGCAAGGTATTTTCGATTGACCATACTGACCGCAGTTATTCTGATCAGCGTATCCGGCGGCGTTTCATGTGCCGCGCCTACGCCTGCTCCGGCAACAGAGCCGGAACCACAGGGAAACCGTCAACCTTTAATCCAGCAGATCAATGGCTCCTCAGATTGGTCACCGCTGACCGAGGGGCAGTTCACCTGCATTGCTATAGACCCGGATGGCGACGAGATGACTTATACATGGACAGCCGATAACGGCACTATCAGTGGAGATGGAGCAACAGTGACATGGATATCGCCGGCCACCATGGGTAAGTATACGGTCACTGTAGAGGTCAGCGATGGAAAGGGAGGGGAAGCCATTGCTGTGCAGGAGGCCAGGGTCGTCATTAATGCTGATGGAAGTGTAAGCCCCGACGCGCCGGTTGTGCTAAAAATGCCCGTTCCTTCCATGGAGGTGGTGACAGGAGCCAAGAGGATGCGCATCTGGACGGCTTCGCCCATCGAGTGCCTTATCGAGGGTGCGGACGCGAAAAACTTGAAGTTCACCTGGTCCGCTGCCAGCGGTAAGCTGCAGGCGGCTAAAGGAATGAACCTCAGTGACGGCACTGCCAGCAGGGTAAACTGGATAGCTCCCGGTGTAGGAGGAGATTTCACGGTCGATGTTGTAGTGACCGACGGCAGCGGCAATGAAGCCAAAGGCACTGTCAATTTCGAGGTCTTCTGCTGCGGCAACTGAAGCTAAATGGAACCGAATAACCATGTCCTTACATATTCCGCCGGTACCTGCCGCCCACTTCGTAAAGTGCGCCCGTGATCTGGC
>CAZKOL010000031.1:0-20331 GCA_964554375.1 uncultured Dehalococcoidales bacterium | reverse complement strand
TGTCAGAGGTGTTCGGCGGCCTGAGCATTTTGAAACACGGCACGGAGGAGCAGAAGAGAAAATACCTGCCGGCCCTGGCTAAGGGCGACATCGAGTTCAGTATGGCTCTCACCGAACCAAACGCCGGCACCAATACCCTCAATATCAGTACCACCGCCAGAAAAGAGGGCAACCACTGGATCATAAACGGCAATAAGACCTTCATCAGCGGCGCTGACCGGGCCAACGGTATGCTGATCATTGCCCGCACATCTCCCTGCGGAAGCGCCGGAGGCAAGACTTCGGGCCTGAGCCTTTTTCTGGCAGATCTGCCAAATAAGGCCGTGGAGATATCACCTATAGCAAAACACGCCGTCAACTACTCACATTCCTGCGACGTGACGTTCAACGACCTCAAGCTTCCGGAGAGCGCGCTGATGCCCCCGCTGGACGGCGGATGGCATAATGTTCTTGATACTCTGAATCCCGAGCGCATGAGCTTCTCCGCGGTCGGCGTAGGCATAGCCCACCTGGCCATAACCAAAGCCGTAGAATACTCGCGTAAACGAAAGGTTTTCAACGACGTCCCCATCGGCAGCTACCAATCGCTGCAGTTCCCCCTGGCTGAATCGTACTCCTGCCTGGAGGCGGCACGCCTGCTCAACTTCCGCGCATCCGTTGCTTACGACACAGGCAAGCCCTCGTCGGAGGTGGGCGCAGCGGCCAATATGGCCAAGGCCATCGTAGTGGAGCATGCCACCAAAGCGGTTTACTGGGCAATGCAGATCTTCGGCGGATACGGCTACGCGGTTGAGTACGACGTCGAGAGATGGTGGCGCGAGGTTAACCTGATGAGGCTGGCGCCCATCTCCCAGCAGATGACCCTGGCATACATCGGGGAAAGAGTCCTGGGAATGCCTAAGAGCTACCAGGCGTAGTTTCTAGTCGCTTCTTGGCCAGGTGCGAGAATTCCACTCCGCCGGTTTCTTCCACCCACCTTTAGAAGCTGTATCGAGAGGGTCTTCTCTCTTGTCAATTCCGGCGATACTGCGAGCCAGATTCTGTTTTAAGGCCATATCTGACTCGCGCTCAATCATTACTTTTTGAGCTTGTGGTGAACCGGCGCCATGCATGGACTCAGTGTGATAGCTGGGAGCTGTTAGACCGAAGCTCATGGCGTGGATAAGCGTTATCATTCGGTAGCGAGCCTCAGTAGTTACCTCCGGGATACCACGTAAGTATTTATCAATATATTTGCCTATCACAGGATGTCGGAAATCCTTCTCTGAGGGTGTGGTTACCAGGATACCGCCCGCTATGTCCTCGGCAAGTCGGGTGAGCTCATAAGGAAACCTGGTTACGTTGTGCTTGCAGACATTGGCTAAAAGTATGTCGCACTGGTAATTGCCTGCTTTTGTCTTCCAGCCCTCGTAAGCACAGGATAATCCACACCCGTGTATTGTTTCCGTGAGATGAATCATTTCACCGAGCTTCTCCCTGATATGTGGGGCGTTCCGCACACCGTTGTAATCAGCTATGGAAGCGGCGGCGCCAATAAGCACATCGCCGATACCGGCCTTGCAACCGCCGTAGCTCTGCCGGTGGTAACCGGCAAATCTCTCCACCAGCATGATGGAGAAATCAATTTCACCGCACATGAAAACTCTTTCCCAGGGAACGAAGACGTCGTCCAGAATAGTCAGCGCTTCATGCCCGCCGAAATTATAGTTACCCACGTCGATATCCCCTTCCTCAAGCTTGCGCGTATCGCAGGATTGTCTACCGTAGATAAGCGTCACCCCTGGAGCATCTGTAGCTATGGCACAAGTTACTGAATAGTCCTCGTCACCCTCTCGCATTCTGAGAGTGGGCATGATGAGCATCTCGTGTGAATTGGCAACCCCGGTGATGTTCGCCTTTGCCCCCCTGATTACGATCCCGTCACTTTTCCGCTCCACGACGTGGACAAACATGTCCGGATCAGGCTGTTGGCTTGGCGACAGACCACGATGTCCCTTGACATCAGTCATCGCACCAGCAACACAGAGGTCATTCTCCTGAATATGTCTCAGCCATTTTCTAAACCTCTGATGGTAGTCAGTGCCGTGTTTTTGATCAATCTCGTAGGTAGTGCTGAAAACAGCGTTAATAGCATCCATGCCCACACATCTCTGGAAGCAGCAGGCTGTCCTCTGGCCCATCTCCCTCTGCAACTTCACCTTTCTGACCATATCCTCGGGGCTTTTGAAAAGAGAATTAAATCTATTGACCTTTTCCTTGGTGAGTATTGAGGTTGTGACTGCCAGGTCTTTACTCTCCGGCTCATGGGCGAGTTTATAGGTCATGGCAATGGCGTTGGTAGAGGGTCTGATGATGGGATTATCAACCCAATTTTCCACCTTTTCGCCAAAGAGGTAGAGGTTAAGGTTAAGCTGGCGTAGGCTTTCTATATACTCGTTAGCCGTCTTCAAAGCCATAACAGACTCCTTTCATCTTTTGAATTTTGGTCTGCCGGTCAGATTCATTTTTATTGTAACACTTTTTGTGCACAAGACAAGCTTATGTTTAATACGGTTTTAATACATGATGATAAATCAGCCGGGCTTCTTCTTATCCGACTCAAGCTTGTCCAGTGCTGCCTTCAGACGTGTCATGCAGCGATCCCTGCCCATTACCTCCATCGTTTCAAAGAGGGGTGGTGAAGCAGTCCGGCCGGTAACGGCCACGCGCAGAACACCGAAAAAGGGGCCGGCCTTGAGGCCGAGTCCGTCCGCAAGCGGCCTGACCGCTGTCTCCAGGTCGCCGGCACGCCATTCCCGGATGCTGTCCAGCGCATGAAGTGTTTTCTTGAGCACTTCGCTGGCCTGGCCCTTCTCCAGCTTACCTTGCAACAGGCTGCTGTCATATTCGAGCCCGTCTGTGAAGAAAAAATCCACCAGGGAAGGTACTTCCGAGAGCGTTTTGGCCCTCTCCTGCGCCAGCGGGGATATCTGTTTCAGATACGCCGCATCTATAGGCCTTTTCACCCCTGCCGGAAGCGCCCTTTCAACAAAGGGCATACATCTGTCGCTAAATTCCTGCGGGCTCAGGTTGCGTATATATACCCCGTTCATCCATTCCAGCTTGGTGAGATTAAAGACGGCCGCAGCCTTGCTGACCCGCTCGATGGTGAAATTCTTAATGATTTCATCGCATGTCATGATCTCCGTTTTATCGTCAAGCGACCATCCCAGCAATGAAAGGAAGTTTATCATGGCCTCAGGCAGGTATCCCCGGTCCCGGTATTCATTGATGGCAGTGGCGCCGTGCCGCTTGCTCAGCTTGGACTTGTCCGGACCCAGAATCATGGGCAGGTGAGCAAAGCGGGGCGGCTGCCATCCGAACGCAGCATACAGCAGCACATGCCTGGGGGTGCTGGACAGCCATTCTTCAGCCCGCATTACATGTGAGATCTGCATGTAGTGGTCATCGACGATGTTGGCCAGGTGATACGTCGGGTACCCGTCAGACTTGAGCAGCACGAAGTCATCCAGGGTGCTGTTTTCAAACGATACGTCACCCCTGATAAGGTCCGTTACTACCGTCCTTCCCTCCAGGGGGGACTTGAACCGTATTACGGGGGCAACGCCGGGGGCATCTGCCGAGGTACCCAGGTGAGCAAGGTCACGGCAGTGTCTGTCGTAACCGGGCGGCTGCTTGAGCTTCATCTGCTCCTGCCGCATGGCATCCAGCCTTTCTGAAGAGCAGTAACAATAGTAAGCCTTGCCCTCGTTTACCAGCTTTTCCCCGTACTCCAGGTACATATCCAGGTGCTGGGACTGATAATACGGGCCTTCGTCCCAGTCCATCCCCAGCCACTGCAGACTATTAATAATGCTCTCCACGGCGCCCTCCACCTTTCGCGCCTGGTCCGTGTCCTCGATGCGCAGGATAAAGGTGCCGCCGCTATGGCGGGCGAAGAGCCAGTTGAAAAGCGCGGTCCTGATATTGCCCAGGTGCGGGTAACCCGTGGGACTGGGCGCAAAGCGCACCCTCACCGGAGCTTGCATATTACCTGATACCCCCACGCGCCAGTGACTGGTTATACACTACCTGTTTAACCGGCAGCTTCACCACATAAGTGTCGGCCATTTTATCATGCATCCCCTGTTTATGGCTGTCGAAAGCAAGCACGATAAAACCTATGCCCAGCGTGGCAACACAGAGCACACCGCCCAGAAAGCGGATAAAAGAGTAGCGCAGGTCCAGCAAAGAGCTGTCAGTGCGAATTATTTTGATGCCCAGGCTGAGCTTACCCACTGTTTGGCCTGAAGCTGCCCAGCAAACTACAAAATAGATGGTGCTGGCCACCATCAGGGCCAGCAATATGGTGGCGGACAGCCATATTGTGCCCGCGGACAACGGAGCGCCAGCGGCGATATCACCGAAAGTGCTGATTACCCCGGGTACATTGGGAAATATCCAGAAAAAGGACTGGGATATCACACAGTACAATATGTACAAACCTGCCAATAATATCAAGAAATCTATCAATGCTGCGGCCAGCCTGATCCAGAAACCGGCATACTCGAGGGCGTAATCTTTGGGCTTCTCTTTCAACGCTGACTCCTAAGGGGGATATTATATTTATCAGCACCATGTCAGGACCCGTTCATCTGCCTCTTGCCGAGGCCAGGCTTGCTCAAGCGGCGGCGCTGGATATTTATTCTTACTTTTCTTTTGCCTTGCCCTTGGTGAGGGTTTTGTACATTTCCTCGTATTCCCGCAGGTTCTGGCGCAGACGCTCTACCAAAAGTTCAGCCTGCTTGAGCTTGCCCCTGGTTTCTTCGATCTGGGTGGTGATACTGAAGAGTAACTCGTTGCGCCTGTTAGCAGCATCAACCTCAAAGTTGGTGAAATCCTCGGCGCCGGGCGCCGGTGTGCCGGCAAGCTGGTTATATACATCGCCCTGCCCGCTATAGGGATCCTTTTTTGACTGCCCGAATTTATCCTGTGGTCTCATTTTGAAACCTCGCTTTTAAACTTAATCTATCATACCCCCAGGCTAAATAGCAACAGGTGTCAGCCCCTCCCCTTATCAAAGGACTTTATCATCTGCCGCAGGTCAGGAGGAAGGCCACAGGTGAAAGAGCGTGTTTGCCCGCTGCCGGGCAGCCTCAGTTCAAGATAACAGGCGTGGAGGAACTGGCGTCCCGCCGGCGTTGATGACTTCCCATATTTTTTATCCCCGATCACGGGATGCCCTATGGCAGACATATGCACCCTGATCTGGTGTGTCCTGCCCGTTTGGATATGCGCCTCGGCCAGCGTACAATTTTTAAAATACTGTAATACGCGGTAGTCGGTCCTGGCCGTCCTGCCGCGCGATACGACTGCCATCCTCTTTCGGTCAGACGGGTCCCTCCCGATAGGGGCATCGATGGCGCCCCTCTCCGGCTCAAGTCTTCCCTGCACCAGAACTAAATAGTCTTTTTTTACCGACCTGGACTTGAACTGGTTAACAAGATCGAGCCGTGCCTTCTCGTTCCTGGCTATAACTATCAGCCCGGAGGTATCCTTATCCAGGCGGTGCACGATGCCTGGCCGCGGCGAATCTCCGAAACACGCAAGATCGGGAAAACGTTGCAGCATGGCGTTGACCAGCGTATGTCCGGCATGCCCGGGTGCGGGGTAAACGGTCAGGCCCGCTGGTTTATTGATAACCGCCATGTCAGGATCCTCATAAATGATCTCGATAGCGATGTCCTCGGGTTCGAGCCTCGATGTCGCTGGCGATGGGATTTCAATGGTGATGAGGTCCGTGGATTTTAGACGCCTTGACGAGCTGGCTGCAAAGCCATTTATCGTAACATGTCCGGCCTTAATCAGCTTTTGTATATGCGAGCGCGTTAGATCGGGTAGAGCAGCAGCCAGATACTTATCCAGCCGGACATCGTCGATGCCGGCCTTAAACGTCCTTTTTTGCGGTTCCCGGTTTTGGCTCATGTTTTTTTCCCAGGCCGGCCAGGGCAACAAAAGTAAGTAAGATGGCTCCAACCGTTATGGCTGAGTCAGCGACGTTAAAAGCTGGCCAGAATACATTGTCCCAGAGCCTGAAATAGATAAAATCAGTGACGTATCCGAACCTCAGCCTGTCTATGAGGTTGCCCATCGCCCCGGCAAAGATCAGGCTCAGAGCCAGACCGCCTAAAAATCCAAGGTCCCTGATGTACCTGAAAAAAAGCAGCACCACCACCAGACCGGCGATAGCGACGAGACTGAGAAGGAAGGCCTGGTTAGTGAACAGGCCAAAAGCCGATCCCGTATTCTGCACATGCACGATATTCAATCGCCATATCTCGGGCAATGATCCTCCCGGTGTGAGATTGGCGCGGATCCATTCCTTGGTTACGATATCCAGTATCAGTAATATCGCTATAATGCCGAGGAATACAAGAGCGTACCACCATGCGATGTGTTTTTGTGAACCGGTAATATGTTGCAACTATTCTCCCTGCTCGAACTTGCCCGTGCATGGCCGGTACCCGGGCCACACACCATACAGGCAACTATTCTATATTACAAAAACTCACGTGACAAGCTGGTCAAGCATTGAGCGTACCTGCCTGATAGTATCCACAGCCTGTCCGCGCCAGTGATTATTGGCAAAAATAAAGGTGTTTTTAGCCGCTCCACTTACCAGCCGTATTTTGGGGAGCCACTGCTCAAGTTCCTGGCGGCTGTAGGAGTAGTCATAGCGCTCCCAGGCCTGCTCGTGCTGCCACCACTTGGCAGTATTCCTGCCATGGAACCGGATATAACCGGTTTCACTGGTAACCTCTGCCACGGGCGGCATCAGGCGAGGCAATTGCGGCTCGTCGACACAGCAGAAACCGATATGACGGGCCGTCATCCAGTCGCGAGTTTCGCTGTTAAGCCATGCAGCATTGCGGAACTCGATGACAAGCGGATAGCCTTGCAGCCAGTCGCCCAGCCTATGCAGGTAATCCCGGTTAGCGGAATTAAAGCCGAAGCTGTAGGGAAACTGAGCCAGCACACACCCCAGTTTATGGGCCTCAACCAGCGGCTGTAATATGCGTATAAAAGCCCGGCTGGCTTCCTCCCCGCTCTGACGTACATGGGTTATCTCCTGATTGGCCTTGACGGAGAAAAGAAATCCATCCCCGGTTTTGCTGGCGAGGGATTCCATGGTGGCGAGTCCCGGCAAAGCGTAATATGTGGAGTTCAGTTCCAGCGCGTTGAATTCCCGGGCATAATAGCTCAGCCAGCCCTTCCTGGGCAGACCCTCAGGATAATAAACGCCTACCCAGTCTTTATAGCTGAAGCCACAGGTGCCGCAATAGAACACAACCCACCGCCCGCGGCCAACGACAGGTATAAACGAGGCCGCCTTTTCTCTCGGGTATTAGCGCTCGACCAGTGTCAGTATGCCCCATACGATTAGGAAAATGCCGATTATCCACCTTGCCATATCGAACCAGAATATGCATAAAACACCGGCAAAAATCGCAAGTACTGCCTTGGTTACATTGCTCATTGTGAAATGCTTGCTTGCCATCAGTTAAAAACCTCCTGTATCAATAATGTTCCACATATTATAGGCTTTTACGTTGGAGTGTCAATTCGACTCAGAAGCGTATCGCTTGCAGCAATTTCAGCAAAAAAAGAAGGCGGTGGATGTACATCCACCGCCTTTATCTTAAACAACCTGTTTATACTTCGTGGAATTCGCCTTCCACGGTCCCGTCGTCCTGGGGCGGGGGAGGCGCGCCGGCATCCTGTGAACCGTCCTCTCCACCCGGACTTCCACCCGGCGGCGGCGAGGTCTTCTGATATACGGCCGCGCCGATTTTCTGCATGGAATCGTTGAGCGCCTGCAGCGAGCTCTTGATATAGCTGATATCCGTGCCCTGCAAAGCTGACCTGGTAGCTGCGATCTTTCCTTCGACCTCACTCTTTAGGTCGGATGGAATCTTATCGCCGTATTCGCGTATAGTCTTTTCGGCAGAGTAGACGGTAGCTTCAGCTACATTCTTGGTCTCAACTTCTTCCTTCTTGCGCGTATCGTCGGCGGCGTGTGCTTCAGCTTCACGTCGCATTTTTTCTATCTCATCTTTACTCAGGCCGCTGGATGCGGTGATGGTGATCTTCTGCTCCTTACCTGTGCCCTTGTCCTGAGCGCGGACATTGAGGATACCGTTAGCGTCGAGATCAAAGGTTACCTCGACCTGCGGCACGCCGCGCGGCGCGGGCAAAATACCATCGAGGATAAACCTTCCAAGTGTCTTGTTGTCCCCTGCCATCGGGCGCTCGCCCTGCAGGACGTGAATCTCCACGCTTGGCTGACTATCGGCAGCCGTGCTGAACACCTGGCTCTTGGAAGTGGGGATAGTGGTGTTCCTGGGTATGAGCGGCGTCATTACACCGCCCAGTGTCTCGATACCGAGGGTGAGAGGGGTCACGTCGAGCAGCAGGATGTCCTTGACATCCCCCTTGAGGACGCCGCCCTGGATGGCCGCGCCCAGCGCTACCGCTTCGTCCGGGTTGATCCCCTTGATGGGCTCCTTGCCGAAGAACTGGCGCACGATCTCCTGCACCTTGGGCATCCTGGTCTGGCCGCCCACCAGGATGACGTCAGTCACCTGGGCAGCCGTAAGGCCGGCATCCGCCAGCGCCTTCTTGCACGGCTCGATGCTTTTCTCCAATAGGTCAGCCGCCAGTTGCTCCAGCTTGGCGCGGGTCAGCGTGATATTGAGGTGCTTGGGCCCGGAAGCATCGGCGGTTATAAAGGGCAGGTTTATCTCTGTTTGCCCGACCGTTGAAAGCTCCCTCTTGGCCTTCTCCGCCGCGTCTTTCAAACGTTGCAGGGCCATCCTGTCCTGCCGCAGATCGATGCCCTGCTCTTTTTTAAACTCATCGGTAAGCCAGTCCATGACCTTAAGGTCGATGTCATCGCCGCCGAGGTGCGTGTCACCATTGGTCGATTTGACCTGGAATGTCCCTTCACCCAGCTCCAGGATGGATATATCAAAGGTGCCGCCGCCCAGGTCGTAGACTGCGATCATCTCCTCTTTTTTCTTATCCAGTCCGTAGGCCAGCGCCGACGCCGTGGGCTCATTAACAATGCGGATAACGTTGAGCCCGGCAATGGTGCCGGCATCCTTGGTCGCCTGTCTCTGGCTATCGTTGAAGTAAGCGGGGACAGTGATCACGACATCGGTTACTTTGTCGCCCAGGAAAGCCTCGGCATCCAGCTTCAACTTCTGCAGGATCATGGCCGATATCTCGGCAGGGCTGTAATCTTTGCCGCCCATCATAACCCTGGCATCACCATTCGGCGCCTCGACGATTTTATAAGGCAGCCTCTTGATATCGGTCTGAACTACAGTATCCTTGTACTTGCGTCCCATCAGTCGCTTGATGCTAAAGATGGTATTCTCGGGGTTGGTAATAGCCTGCCTCTTAGCAAGCAAACCTACCAGCCTCTCACCCTTTTTATCCACCGCCACCACCGACGGTGTCAAACGCTCACCTTCGCGGTTGGTGATGATTACAGGCTCTCCGCCTTCCATCGTCGCCACAAGACTGAACGTCGTTCCGAGATCTATGCCTACTGTTCTACCCATTTTATCCTCCTATGTTCCAGATTATATTTATTAAAAACGATTATTTAGCAGCTTGCTCGTCCGGTGCTTTATGATGCTTTGGTTTGTTTTCGGCATGGTTTCCGTTCCCGACTGTTACCTGGGCGGCCCTGAGCACCTTATCCTTCATGGTATAGCCCTTCCTGTGCTCGGAGACGACCCTTCCCTCCTCGCCTTCGTCATAGGCTATCGCCTCATGAAAGTTGGGATCGAAAGGCTGGCCTACGCATTCGATTGCTGCGCAGTCGTGCGACCACAGGATATCCTGAAGGTTTCGCTCAATGATCCTGAAGCCTTCAACCCAGGTTGAGTCTTTAAACTTGGGGTCAACCATATTGAAAGCGCGCTCCATATCGTCCACAACGGGCAGCAACAGCCTCATCATTTCAGCATTGGCCCACAATTGATACTCCTGTTTCTCCAGCTCTGTCCTCTTCTTAAGGTTCTGATAGTCGGCCCTCTCCCTCTGAGCATCGGCAAGGTAGGTTTTGGCCTTTTCCTCCGCCTCTGCCAGGGCTTTTTTCAGGTCATCGATATTATCTTGGTCCTGCTGAATCGGTTCCTCTGCCAAAATAGCCTCCTGATTCAAATAACTAGCTGCCTTCCCGGCAAACCTTTGCAATCAGTTCGCTTAGAAGTCCTGAAATGTAATTCACTGTGGAAATGGCCTTCGAGTAGTCCATTCTCTTGGGACCGATAATCCCGACCGCGCCCTGCACCTGGTCAGGTACGCCGTAATTACTGAATACAAGGCTCAGGTCATGAAGGGCGGACTCGCGGTTTTCCCCACCGATAATTACCTTGACCCCTTCATCCGTAACCTGCCAGTCTATGACATTCTTCAGCCAGCCCTTGGCTTCCATCAACTCAAGCACGCCCAGCATCCGTTCGCGCTGAACAAACTCAGGCTGTTCCAGCATCAAGCGCAGACCTTCAAAGTATGAACTTTCATATTCAATAGCGTCTTCCCCGGCCATAACATCGCTGATGGTATCGGAAACCACTTTCTCCAGCGGGGTCAGCTCCAGTTTAGCGGCAGCGATCTGGTTGCGTGTCCGGCCTGCATATTCCCTATTGAATTTTACGGCTGTCTGGCTCAACTGCTCCTGTTCGACAGGCTCGTTAAATTGAATAGTCTGCCTGCGCAGCACCGCATTACCCAATATCAGCATCATCATGGCAACATACTGCTGCAAGGAAATCAGCTCGAGGTGCTTGTACCTGCATTCAGCGGATTTCGGGAAAGTGACGATGGCCGCATTTCCCACCAGGCGCGCCATTACACCGGCAGCCATTTTCATCAATCTGTCATACTCGTCAACAGCCGCATCCAGCAAGTGCCTGATACGTTTCTGCTCATCACTCGGAAGTTCGGTGTGCCCGGATATATTTTCAACGTAAAACCTGTAGCCTTTATCCAGAGGCACACTGCCCGACGATGTGTATGGCCTGGTGATATAACCCTCATCCTCAAGGGAGGCCATGTCATTCCTGATCGTAGCAGGACTCACACCAAGGCTGTGATGACGTAGAAGGGCCTCCGACGCTACCGGGATTGCCGTTGCAATATATTCACTGACTATGATCTTTAAGACAGCATCTCGTCTTTTATAAGCAGCCTTGCTCATTTTTTAGCACTCTCCACTTTAGACTGCTAATTTACTATATACTGTAGCACCGGATTTAAAACAAGTCAAAACAGGGCAAGCAGGGCGGCCTTTCGGCCGCCCTGTTATATGCTTATATGCCCTGCGCTGGAACTAAGCACTTATTTTGCTGAAGCGGTAACCTCCAGCACAACGTCCTGCCACTGTACGTACTGGGCAATGTTGTTACCGTTAAAGGAACGCTTCATAAAACCGGCTTCCGCCTGGAACTTTTCAAGCCTGTTGTCCACCGCAGTGATAAGCTCTGGCGTCACATCCACTTCCACTATCGGCTTGTTCAGGTAAGCTTCAGAGCGCTGGAATGGTGACCCGTCCACGGTGCCGAACTTGGGCAGGGTATTGCCGTAGGATATCCGCATCACCTGAAAGCCTCCCACGCCTGTCACCGGGTCGAAAGGATCGTCTCCTACCACTTTGCCATCAATGAATCTAAGCTTGGCCTGCTTAATATCCATCCCCATCAGCGGGAAAATATTGTAGCTGAAGAAAGCCCGATAGCCTATGTTCTTTTCATCGTCTCCGGCCCTGAACATGCTGTTATCCCTATCACCCTCAGAGGTGACTGTGCCGCTCTCCTTCGGGATCATATTGAAGGTCTGCACTCCGCTGGGAGCCGCCACCGGGATAACGATCTCCTGCCTGGTCTCAGCACCCTTTCCATCGCTGGCCACCACAAAAACGCTGTAGTTGCCGCCCTTGCTGGGCGAAGTCCAGGATATTTTATTGCCAGTTCCGCTCAGTGTGCCATCCCTGGCCTCCCATTTATACTGGACTGAATCTCCATCCTGGTCGCTGGCAATACAGGTAAGGACGGCCGTGGACGCGAATTGAAGCGCAACAGGATCGGCTGTAAGGCTCGTGATAGAAGGGGCATTGTTGGCGCTTACAGCGATGGATGTTGTTGCCTGGGCCGATCCACCTTTGCCGTCATCGACTGTGAGCTTAATCTCGTAGTTGCCGTAACCCTTGGGAGCACGCCACGCGGTGTTGGTTCTCCCGTTTTCCACAAATTCGCCGCCCGTGGCTGTCCAATTGAAATTAATCATGTCCCCGTTCGGGTCAGAAACCACGCTCTGGACATTCACCGTACCTCCGGGATAAGTCTGGTTTTGCGCGGCGGTCAGGCTGGCAATTACGGGAGGTAAATTGCCAGCAGGCGCCGGCTGGGTGGGTGTCTCGGCGGGCTGGGCACAGGCCGCAACCACCGTCAAAGTGATTACCGTGATAAGTACCAGTGTGTAAACAAACCTGCTTTCCCTCATAAGTAACCTCCTGATTGATTTATTTCGGTCACGGCGCGAAAGTTATAAGCAGATTAACTTCCGGCCATTCGACATAGTCTATGGCATTATTTGTATTGCTGGCCCTGTAGAAGAGCGCCTCCATCTGCAGCCTGCTGGCCCCGGCGGCAACAAGATTTTTTATCTCAGTGGTAACGTCTATCTCATTCGGAGACGAAGCCAGCAGGGCACCGGCAGAATAGAAATTATCCCCCGTAATATTATAGTCGGGCAATCCTTCTCCGTAATTTACCTTCCACAGGCGCAACCCGCCCAGGGCATTAAATGGGTCACCGGTTATTCTGCCCGCTCCGAATTTCAGCTTGGCCTGCCTGACGTTGGTCCTGTTAAGGCCGAAGATGTCAAAGCTGAAAAATGCCCGGTATGTCAGATTCTTTTCATCATCGCCCGCCCTGTACCAGGTGGTATCCTTGTCGCCCGTCGAGGAAACCGTCCCGCTTTCAGGTCTGACCTGTTTGATGGTAATCTCGCTGCTGGACGGTGAAACATTGACTAAAATTGTCTGTTTGGCCTCGGCGCCTTTGCCGTCGCTGACCGTGCATGTGACGCTGATATCGCCGTTTTTATTGGGCGATATCCATGATACCCTGTTGCCAGTCCCAGAGATGGTTCCGTCCCCGGCGCTCCAGCTATACCTGACCATATCTCCATCCGGGTCACTGGCTGTGCAGGTAATTACCGTGCTTCCGCCCGGCATTACGTTTACAGGGCTTGCGGACAGGCTTGTTATGGCCGGCGCCCTATTACTCGACACCGTAACCGATGTCCTGGATTGCGCGTAGCCGCCCCTGCCGTCTTCAACAATCAGGGTTATTTCGTATACACCAACCTGCGACGGCGCCTGCCAGATGTTGTTCTGCCCCGATCCACCAAAACCACCCCCGCTTGCCGACCACTTGTAAGTGAGAGAGCTATTCCCGGGATTGATCACAGAGCTCTCAATAGCCACGGTCCCACCGGGAAGGGTCTGATTTTGCACGGGAGTTAAACTCTGGATGGTCAACTGCTGCCCCGCTGTGGGCGACGCGACCTGTGCGCATGACAGCACTCCCATTGAGATCAACAATACACTGGATAAGATCAGTAACATGTAGCCGATGTTTTTCATATTTTGCACAAACCTCCACACTTAACAGTTCTAGAATTATAGCTAACCACTATCGTTAAAGCAAAGTCCCCTCAGCGACTTGTACTGCTGATGTCGTAGCTGCGCGCTTTCCATGCATCCGGCGCAGTCAACTGAACAGTAAAACTCCACACCTCCCCGGGTTCTAAGAACTGCTTGTAGGCCGAGGAGACGCCGATTAAATTTTTATCCGCGTCAAAATAACGGACGGCAATATTGCACTCTGTCAGTGGAATACTATTAGTATTTTTGGCAATGCCTGTAACAACTGCCATGCTTTTGGTCGAATTCAGGTCTCCCGTAAATTGCCTTGCGGTGAGATCGTGACTGATCAGCTGAAGTCCGCTACCCCTATTACAGCCCCCAGATATGATAACCAGGAATAAGGCTATGCAGATAAGCCAATGGCCATGCTTATACAACCCTTCCACCTGCATCACATAGTATATACAAACATGACTATTTTCACAACGATTTGCGCTTCCTGTCAGTTACATACTGATATATCGTACCTGGCCACCTTCCAGGCGTCATCGCCTTTGAGAGCCACCCTGAAATTCCACACCTGCCCCGGCTCGAGCCGTTTTATGCTATCCGAGTAAACTCCCAAACTATTGCCCTCGTAGTCGTAAAACGTCACGCATATCCTGCATTTATCCAGTGGCCACAGCAGCGTATTCTGTGCCTGTCCTTCCACGGTGGCTGCGCTTTGCGATACATCTGCCGTAAATTCGGCAACCAGTATGTCATGCTTGATCACTCTTACTGCATTAATAGAACTGCAGGCATTTAGACAGGGGATCAATATTAATGACAATAGAATCAAACGGCAGCTTATACGCATTGCACCTGTTACCTGCAGCAATTGGAAGGGTTGCGCACAATTACAGTTACCGTCACCGTCTCGCTGGTTGTATTGCCCAGGCCGTCGTCCACCGTGGCCATTATATGAAAATTACCATATGTCCTGGGCGCCTGGTAAGTTACAGAGGACCCGCTTCCAGTGACGACGCCATCGCTGCAAACCCATCTGTAGTTCAAAGGTATACCCTGTGGGCTTACGGCGGAACATGTGATCTTGGTATTGCCCAGAGGATATAAACCAATATGCTCAGCCACCAGGGACGAAATCACCGGCGCATTGGGATTCACATCACCTCCCACAGCGCAGGCGCTGCCGACAATAGCAGCGGCAGACAAAATCATCAGTGTAAAACAGGCTGCTCTTCGTAATTTCAATCCACGTTCTCCGGAAATGTCATTGGTGTAAGCGTATATATGATAAATTCGGAGGGCAGTTTTCGCAAATTGAGTTTGTTAAATCCTGATCGCTTCATGTATGCTTTATACAAATTTCCACCGAGGTATAACATGGCTGATTTTCAAAATAAGATAGAAAAGCTTGTTAACAGAACGATTAACAACAATATTTGGAGACAGAGGGAATGCATTAATCTCATACCCTCTGAATCCACACCGAGCCTGCTGGTGAAGTTGTGCGAGATATCGGATCCTGTTGGCCGTTACGCCGAACACAGGACGATCAAGGGCAGGGAGATATATTTTTACCAGGCCACCGACTTCATCAGGGATGTTGAAGATGAGCTGAGAAAAGAGCTGCAGCAATATTTCGGCTGCGCCAATATTGAGCTGCGTCCGGTCAGCGGCAATATGGCCAACGAGGTGGTTTTTAAAGGCATCGTCAAATTTCTCAACCGGGAGAAGCCGGCCAATCAGCCGCTGAGAAAAATGCGCGCTGTTATCAACAACGATCTGAACAAGGGCGGACACCTCAGCGCCCAGCCAATGGGCGCACTGTTCAACTTCGTAGCTGATAACCTGGAAACGGGTAAGGAGAACGTCTATCATTTTCCCGTTCTCAAAGATAATCCTTATAAGGCGGACACTACCAAACTCGCGGATATAATCGAATCTATAAAACCGGAGTTGATCATCTTCGGTAAGAGTATGTTTTTATACAGGGAGCCGGTTAAATTTGTATCTGAACTTGCAGGCCGGATGAATCCCCGTCCCATACTCATGTTTGATATGGCGCACGTGCTGGGTCTTTATGGCGCCTTCCAGGCCCCGTTCGGCGAGGGAGCCGACATCATCACGGGCAGCACGCATAAAACCTTCTTCGGCCCGCAGCGTGGTGTGATCGCCGGCAACATGGCTGACGGCACCGGCCTGGAGAAACTCTGGGTAGAGATCAAGAGCAGGGCTTTCCCGGGTTCCACCAGCAACCACCACCTTGGCACACTGCTTGGCCTTTTGATGGCAACATACGAGATGAACCAGTTCAAGCAGGATTACCAGACACAGGTGATAAAGAATGCCCGTGCTTTTGCCAAAGCCCTTAATTCCAGGGGCATAGCAGTTGAGGGTGATGCAAAAGAGGGGTTCACTGAGACCCACCAGGTGTTGATACGCGTGCGGCAGTACGGACTGGGAGAGGATATCGCACGCAGGCTTGAGGAAAACAACATTGTCACCAATTATCAGGCGTTGCCGGACGACGACAGCTTCATAGCATCAAGCGGCATACGCATGGGCACCCAGGAGATGACGCGCTTCGGCATGAAGGAAGCCGACTTTGAGCAGCTTGCCGAGTACTTGAGTGAATGCGTTATATCGAACAGGGCAGTGAAGGACAAGGTCAAGAAACTGCGCCAGGGATTCTTGACTATGCAATACTGCCTGCCGGCGGAGCAATCGCTCTCCCTGGCAGCCAAGGTGCTCTCTTCCATACTGCCTGCCGACGATTACCTGGCCAAATTCGCCGACAACTTAAGATCCTGCTTCCTTGGGTGACGATAGCCGATACGGTGACTATGCTGCCGACCTATATCAAGGCCACATTGCGGGTCGGCTTCGCGGCAGCCATGATAGTGGCCTGTTCTTAAACTTTCAGCCTGAAGAAGTAACAGCCTACTGTACGGTCACATTGAGCTTGAATGTCTGCACATCCTTCTCGCCGCCTTCCCATGGCCTGCTGTACGAAAAGGAGACAGTGCTGTTGCCAGCTTCAAGTGCCTGGAAAGCCCAGACTTCATTGCCCGGTGCGCCGACCATACCCGTATTGGCAGGTCCAACCATTTTATGAGACGTCTGCTTCAGCACCTGTGTGTTGCCGATTTGGGCCTGCTCCCCCCACTGAAATCCGGTAGTGGGATTGGAGCACAGGGTAACGGTGATGGTAGAACCAGCAGCAGCGGTGACATCCTGGACGATGTTGGCCTGCTGAGAGAACTGGTCGCAGGTTACTGTGACTGTAGCAGCCGGTGTGGCCGCGGGTGTACAGGCCAGTAACGATATCATCAAGATAGCAGCGGTTATAAAGGTGGTTATGCGGTACTTGTTCATAATTACTACCCTCCTCGGATTTAACTTGCCTCTGGTAGATCATTGTAAACCCAAGTTGTACTGATTTCAAGCTGTGAGCCGACAGAGAATGCCTGTTATCTTGACAATGGCATATACCAAGAATACAATTTGCCAACAGTTGTTCCTGAACATGACTGAAAAGTGAAAAATAACTGGCAGGTTAAACCGGGCGACAAATTCGTCCGCCCTCAACGGCTTAAAGTCAGACCGCTCAGGCGGGTCCTCCGCACTACACATCTTTTCAGCATCGCCTACGGTGACGTCGGCTCCTCTATCTATTATGCTCTCGGTGTGGTGGTCCTGGCGGCCAGCGGCGCCACGCCCCTGGCGCTGGGCCTTGCCGGCATAGTTTTCGTCTTTACTGCCCTTTCCTACGCCGAGGGCACAGCCATGTACCCTGAATCAGGCGGATCTGCCAGCTTCGCCCGGCACGGCTTCAACGATTTTGCAGGGTTTATAGCTGGCTGGGGCCTGATCTTCGGGTATATTGTCACCATTTCCATTTCTGCATTCGCCATCCCTTCCTACCTGGGTTTCTTCTGGGCGCCGCTCAAGACATCTCCGGTTATGATGACGACTTGCGCTATGTTAATCGTGTCGTTCCTTATGACAATCAACGTTATCGGCGTCCGGGAATCATCCATCATGAATATTACGCTTGTCATCCTGGACCTGGCCACTCAGGCGCTTCTGATAGCCCTGGCCCTGATGTTTTTCTTTAACCCTCAGATTATTATTGAAAGAATTTTAAACTACTGGCCTTCACCTCAGGATCTTCTATTCGGGATAGCCATCGCTGCCATTGCCTTTACCGGGTTGGAGACAATATCGCAGATGGCAGAGGAAACAAAACGTCCCGAGGTGCGTGCACCCAGGGCGCTTATAATCATGACCGTCGTAGTACTCGTGGTCTACGCCGGTATCTCTGTGTCGGCGTTCAGCACAATGACCCCGACCGAGCTGGCAACCGACTGGGCCAAAGATCCGATCGCCGGGATAGCCAGCAAACTGTCCCAGGGTATGAATCCGGCTGAACTTTCGGCCCAGCTTTTCACTGTGGAGGCTTACCAGATCTTATTCAACTGGGCGCTGAGCGGCCTCCAGGCTATCCTGCCGGTGCTGGTGGCGGTGCTGGCGGCAACCATCCTGCTCATAGCTACCAATGCCGGGTTACTGGGTATATCCAGGCTGGCGTTCTCACTCAGCCGCTTCAAACTCGTGCCAGCCATCATGGGCAGGGTGCACCCCAAGTTCAAAACCCCCTATTTTTCCATAATTATTTTCTCGGGTCTTGCCCTCTTGCTGCAATCACCGGGATTTTTTGTCCCCAATATGTATTCCCACCTGGGCGGCCTTTACGCCTTCGGTTCGATGATGTCCTTTGCCATTGCTCACGCCTCGATACTGGCTTTACGAATAAAGGAACCAAAGCGCGAGCGGCCCTTCCGCCTGGGATTGAATATACCGTTTATGGGCCGCGATCTGCCGCTGACAGCGATACTGGGCCTCCTCGGGACCGTGGCTATCTGGATCGTGGTAGTTGTGTTGCAGCCATACAGCCGCTGGGTGGGAACAGCCTGGATTGCCGTCGGGCTGGTGGTATACTGGTATACCAGCAGGCGCAGAAAGTCAGAGGCCAACGAGGCCAACGGAACGATCCGGACGGCAGCAAACTGATGCTGATTGGATTAAGGGGAACAGCGACATTATAATAATAGCTGTTCGATAATAAAATAATTAAGAGATGACAGTAATTAAATGGAGTTTGCCAGGATATTAGTAGCCGCCCGTGGTAACGGCGTGGACCAGGTGGCGGTGGAGTTGGCCTGTAAAATCGGCAAGAAATCCAAAGCCAAGATATTCATTGTTTACGTTCTCGAAGTTAACCGGAGCTTGCCGGTCGATGCTATAATAAAACCTGATGTCGAGGCGGCCGAGAAGGTGCTTCTTGAGGCAGAAGAATATGCACAGGCAAACGACTTTGAGGTCGAGACGGAGATCATACAGGCGCGCGATGTCGGGCCGGCGATAATCGAGGTGGCCCGTCAAAACAACGTCGATTTGATAGTAATGGGTTTGACCTATAAAAAAAGATTTGGCTCTTTCACAATGGGGAATGCCGTACCGCATGTCCTCGAAGAGGCGCCCTGCCGAGTACTCATATGCCGGGAACGGAAGCCTTAAAACAGAACCGGAAGACGATCGTCATCATGGGATGCGGCCGCGTGGGTGGCAAGCTGGCGGCTATGGTTGACGCGGCCGGACATAAGGTGACCGTGCTGGACATAGACGCATACAGTTTCAGAAGGCTCCCACCTACGTTCAGCGGCACGGCCCTCATCGGCAACGGCACCGATGAAGAGATGCTGCGCAAGGCTGGCATAGAAGGCGCCCATGCCTTTATTGCCCTCACCCAGGGAGATAACCGCAACGTCATGGCAGCCCAGATAGCAAAGCATGTCTTCAAAGTGCCCAGGGTCATCTGCCGTATTTATGACCCGCTGCGGAAAGACATCTATGAACAACTCGGGCTGGAATCCATCAGCCCGACAGAGGTATTCGCGGATCTCCTTTTCAACAGGCTGGAGAAAATCTGAATACTATGAAATCGCTTTATATAGTGATTGTTGGCGGAGGCAATATAGGCTATTACCTGAGCAAGGCCCTGCTCAACCAGGGGCACGAGGCGCTCATCATTGAACGAGATGTAAAAAAATGCGAGCGTCTGGAGGATGAACTGGGTAGCTGCTGTTTGCGCGGTGACGGCTGCGAAACAGTTGTACTGACTGAGGCCGGCCTTAACCGGGCTGATGTGCTGATAGCAACCACCAGCCATGATGAAGATAACCTGGTATCGTGCCAGGTGGCAAAACACCGCTTCAAGGTGCCACGCACCATAGCCCTGGTCAATAATCCCAATAACGATGCCACATTCAGGAAACTGGGCATAGATGCCACCATATCGGTGACCAACACTATACTTGAACACGTGGAACAAGAGATACCCGTGCATCCCCTGATTCACCTCCTGACTATGAGCGGGCATATGGAAGAAGTTATAGAATTGCTGATCACCAAAGATTCGCCGGCATTGGGGAAATCCATAGGTCAGTTGAAGCTGCCGCAGGATACAACTGTCGCACTCATTATACGCGAGGGCGAGCGTCCCAAGATTCCATCCCCCGATGCTGTTTTTAAAGAAAACGACCGTGTTATAGCTCTAACTA
>CAZKOL010000030.1:0-20392 GCA_964554375.1 uncultured Dehalococcoidales bacterium | reverse complement strand
AAAAACTGTTCGCGGGTTACGCCCAGTTGGCCCCAGTAGCTGTGAAAATACTTGTTAATGATGTCCGGTGCGAACGTATCATTGCCGGCAGGCAGCGGTGTATGCGTGGTAAACACCGACGTCTCCGCCACGGCTTTCAGCGCTCCATCCAGCGTCATGCCCGAATCTATGAACTCACGCAAACGCTCCACCAGCATAAACGTAGTGTGTCCCTCGTTGGCATGCCAGACTGTGGGCTTCAGCCCCAATGCCCGCAATATGCGCACCCCGCCGATCCCAATAACCAGCTCCTGGAGCAACCTCAGTTCCCTGTCACCACCATACAGCCTGGCCGTAAGTCCACGGTAAGCCTGGGGATTTTCATCAAGATTTGTATCCAGCAAATACAGCTTGACACGGCCAGCGTTCAGAACCCAGGCAGCAACATTGATAAAAACATTGTCCAGCGGCACTGCAACAGTCAGCGTTTTGCCAGCCGAGTTTAAAACCCGCGAAACCGCCACGTTGTCGTAATTTATCTGGTCATATACCTCAGTCTGCCAGCCATCCTGCGATATTTGCTGATGAAAATAGCCCTGGGGGTACATAAAACCCACTCCCACCATCGGTATGCCCAGATCACTGGCCGCCTTGCAGTAATCGCCGGCCAGTACCCCCAACCCCCCGGCATAAAGAGGCAGCGAGTTATGCAGGGCAAATTCCAGTGAAAAGTAGGCTATTAATTTATCGGCGTATTCAGGATAACGCGTGTTAAACCATGTATTATTATCGGAAAGGCTCTTCCGGTAAGCTTCCATAACAGCATCGTAGCTGCCCAGGTAATTCATATCCTCCGAGCAGGACACAAGTTGATGATGAGGTATCTCTTTCAACAGCCTGACGGGATTGTGACCGGTGTTTTTCCAGAGCAGTCTGTCCAGCCTTCTGAACAGGTTCCTGGCATCCGGATGCCAGCTCCACCACATGTTATAGGCAAGCTCACCTAATCCCGCTATACGCTCAGGAATAATCAATTGTGCACTCTCATTCATGTATGGTCCATATAAAATATTTATCTATTACAGCACCTGCTATAGCCGTCTGCTGTATAGTGCTTAATTATAAGTAAACAGGCCGTGCTATTACAAACACGTTGACTGCGATTTCCTTTGCACACAAACAATTAAAATTGTATACTTACCTCCGAAGCGCTTACCGGAACAATAGCAGTTAAGAGGTATCTTATATGAAAATTAACGTTTTGCAGGATGTGTTGCAGGCTAATGACCGGATAGCCGAGGAGAACAGGCAGCTCTTCAAAAAGAACCGTAACCTGGTGCTCAACCTGATGAGTTCACCGGGGGCAGGAAAAACGTCGCTGCTTGAGAAAACAGCGGAGAAGCTCGCAGGCAAAATCAGGCTGGGGGTTATAGTTGGCGATATCGAGACGACACGGGACGCCGACCGCATCAGCAAGTTCAACATCCCCACCATACAACTGACTACCGGGACAGAATGCCATCTGGATGCCAATATGGTATCTTCAGCGCTGCCCCACCTGGAGCTGGACAAGATAGATATACTGGTGATCGAGAACGTGGGGAACCTGGTTTGCCCAGCCGAATTCATTGTGGGCGAAGATTTCAAGATAATGATCTTGAGTGTACCCGAGGGTGACGAAAAACCGCTTAAGTACCCCCTGATGTTCCATGAGTCGGCCCTGATGCTGATCAACAAGACCGACCTGCTTCAGTACACAAACTTTAATCTGGAAGTGGCCAGGGCTAACGCCCGCAAGATAAACCCGGCCATCGACATCATCGAAATATCGTGTACAACCGGCACGGGGCTGGATGAATGGGTATCATGGCTGACGGCCAGATACCGGGAAAAATCCGGCGGGGCCGGACATGCATGAGATGGGCATCGCCCAGAATATCCTGGATATCGCGCTCAGCGCGGCCGGCGAGGAAGGCGCATCGAAGATAACCAGGATCAACCTTGTGGCCGGTGAGTTGCGCGGAATTGTCCCCCTTCAGCTTACCTTCTGTTTTGGCCTGGTAGCTAAAGACACTATGGCCAGTGGCGCTTACCTGAACATTGAAGAGGTGCCCGTCAGCGGGCACTGCAACGATTGCAATTCGGATTTCTCCATAAAGGAATATGAGTATGTATGCCCCACGTGCGGCAGCACTAAAATCCAGGTCACCGGCGGTACCGAGCTCAGCATCAAAGATATCGAGATTGAATAGCCAATCGACTGCTTAAACCTGTGACGTTTATAAAAACACTGGATGGATGCGGGATTACTTATAAGTGATCCCGAAGATTCTAAAGCGGCCGGCTGACGGCATAGCTGTGCCCGGCCAGAACGTCTTTCAAATAGCGTCCGGTAGCGGAACCCTCTGTGACGGCCACCTCTTCAGGCGTGCCTGAAGCTATGAGATAACCACCTTCGTCTCCCGCCCCAGGTCCCAGGTCGATGATATAGTCCGCATTTTTTATTACGTCCATATGGTGTTCTATAATAATCACCGTATTACCGGAGTCCACCAGCCTCTGGATGACCTTCAACAGGCAATCGATATCTGCGAATGACAACCCGGTGGTCGGCTCATCGAGTATATAGAGGGTCCTGCCTGTAGACCTGCGAGCCAGCTCTGATGCCAGCTTAACCCTCTGCGCTTCTCCGCCTGAAAGTGTGGGGGCGGGTTGTCCCAGCCGCATATAGCCCAGTCCCACATCCTGTAATGTAACAAGCTTATTTTTGACCTTGGGGAAATTGGCGAAGAAGGCCGTAGCTTCCTCGATAGTCATGTCCAGCACGTCAGCTATGTTCTTCCCCTTGAACTGTATCTCCAGCGCCTCCCGATTATATCGCCTGCCTTTACATACCTCGCAGGGGACGGTGACATCGGGTAAAAACTGCATCTCTATCTGGATATAACCATCACCCTGGCAGGCTTCACAGCGTCCGCCGCGTACGTTAAAGGAAAAACGTCCCGGCCCGTAGCCTCGCACACGCGCTTCCGGCGCTGAGGAGAAAAGCTCCCTGATGGGAGTGAAGGCGCCGGTATATGTGGCCGGGTTGCTGCGCGGTGTACGCCCGATAGGCGACTGGTCGATGTTAATGACCTTATCTATATTCTCAATCCCGGTGATACCGGCGCATTTTCCCGGCTTGTCCCTTGCCTGGTAAAAGACCTGCGCCAGCTTTTTATACAGTATGTCGTTCATCAGTGTACTCTTACCGCTTCCCGAGACACCACTGATGCAGACCAGCTTACCAAGCGGGATCTTAACGTCGATATCCTTCAGGTTATTCTCCCCTGCCTTCCTGATGACCAGGTATTTGCCGGACCCCTCTCTGCGGCCTGACGGCACGGATATATTCCGGGCGCCACTCAAATACTGTCCGGTCACAGACTCATCTGCCTTCATCACATCCTGGATACTGCCGGCAGCAACGATACGGCCGCCGTGTTCGCCTGCGCCCGGGCCCAGGTCAACGATGAAATCAGCCGCGCGCATCATGCCCTCGTCATGCTCGACGCTTATGACCGTGTTGCCCAGGTCACGAAGCTTTTTGAGCGTGTTTATCAGACGGTGTATATCGGCCGGATGCAGGCCTATGGTCGGCTCATCGCAAATATACAGCACGCCCATCAATCCACTTCCTATCATGGTTGCCAGCCTGATCCTCTGTGTTTCACCGCCGCTTAATGTGGCAGAAGCCCTGTCTAAAGTAAGGTATCCAAGGCCTATGTCCCTGAGAAAACCCAGCCGTGCGTTTATCTCCTTTATTATCTGCCGCGCGATCATTTGCTCGTTAGCGGTTAAAACCGGCCTGCCGCCACGGCTGCCCGCAATGGACTGAACCCATGCGCCCGCATCGATGGCCGACAGGGAGGTGACATCCATAATATTTTTCCCGTCGATCTTAACCGCCAGCGATTCGGGCTTTAACCTACTACCCCGGCAAACCGTGCAGGGGGATGCGGACATGTACCTTTCGATCTCGACCCGCCTGCTTTCGGACTCCGTCTCCCTGTGCAGGCGCTGCAGGTTTGGTATAACACCTTCAAAACCGACCGCGTACTCACGGACCTTGCCGAAACGATAACGGCGCCGGTGGCGATCCGGGTGTTCACCGTACAGCACCAGGTTCAACTGATCCTTGCTGAGCTTTTTCACGGGAATGCGCAGCGAGAAATCGTACTGCCGCGCCACCTCTTCGAGTTGATTGATATACCACGAGTAAGTAGCCCACGGTCTGATAGCCCCTTCCGCAATGGTCAGCTCCCTGTTGGGGATGACCAGGTCAGGATCGATCTCGAGCTTGATACCAAGGCCGGTACAGCCCGGGCAGGCGCCGTGCGGACTGTTGAAGCTGAATGACCGCGGCGCGATCTCCCCCATACTGATCCCGCAATTAACACAGGCGAAATGCTCGGAGAAGAGCATCTCGTCTCCTTCGGCGATGGACACCAACACAACTCCCGCGCCCAGTTTTAGCGCGGTCTCAACAGAATCGGCTATGCGCGCACGGTTGCTCTCATCGCCTGTCATAATACGGTCTACAACGGCTTCCACCGTGTGTTTTTTATTCTTATCCAGTTTGATAACTTCGGAGAGGTCGCGCACATACCCATCGACCCTCACACGTACAAACCCGGCTTTCTTTAAATCGTCGAATACCTGGAGATGTTCACCCTTCCTGTCCCGGATCAGCGGCGCCAGCACCATTATGCGTGAATCCGGCTTAATCGCGAGCACCGAATCCACGATCTGCTGCACCGTCTGGCGGGCGATCTCCCTACCGCACTGCGGGCAATGGGGCCTGCCCACCCGGGCAAATAACAGGCGCAGGTAGTCGTACACTTCGGTCACCGTTCCCACTATGGATCGCGGGTTGTGAGACGGCCCCTTCTGGTCGATGGATATTGCCGGGCTCAGCCCCTCGATATAGTCGACATCCGGTTTGTCCATGCGTCCCAGGAACTGCCTTGCATAAGCGGAAAGTGACTCGATGTAACGCCGCTGTCCCTCGGCATAGATGGTGTCGAAGGCCAGCGAGCTCTTGCCTGAGCCGGAAACGCCGGTAATGACAACCAGTTTGTCCCGCGGGATGCTGACATCCACGTTCTTAAGGTTATGCTCCCGCGCACCTCTGACCTCGATTGCATCAGTAGACATATTTTTACCGCAGGGACTAATTTTAGCACCTGAATGACGTGCGTAAAAATACATAAATGAGGGCGGCAGGCTGTACAGCCTGCCGCCCCCTGTGACTACAGCTACAGGAATTCTGTAGCTAACTTATCTTCTTGGGAGGCTTCATCAGGAAGAACGCAATGAAAATACCTGCAAAGGCCAGCACACCGACCGGAATAAAGGCCCTCAGGTATGATCCGAACAGGTCGTTGGCAAAACCGGAAATGAAGTTGGCCAGGATGGCGCCGATACCGTAGGCCAGCAGCATGATGCCATAATTCCTGGCATTGAACTTGATCCCGAAGAAAGTAGCCGTAGAGGTCGGCGCAATTGCCAGCCAACCGCCCAGGCACAGCCAGAACGCTGCAAAACAGATTATATAGAGGGCCGCGGTACCCGGACCGGCAAACATCATTCCGATTGACGCCAGAAAAATAATTACAAAAGACAGGATTGCCGCATATCTCGGAGTAATCCTGTCCGTTATCCAACCGAACAACGGTCTACCACCCCCGTTGAATATGGCAAACACAGAAACCAAAATTGCTGCAATTGCAGAGTCCAGTTTAATGATTCCCGTTGCGACGGGACTGGAGATACTTATGGCCATCAAGCCTGCCAGTGAACCTATGGCGAAGCAGCTAAAAAGTCCCCAAAATGAGGATGTCTTTGCCATTTGGGAACTATCATAATCAGCAGAAGCAACGGCAGCGCCTGCTTTGGGAGTCCATCCGGCAGGTTTCCAACCCGCTGCAGGGAACTTCAAAGGGATAGACAGCAAGATTATTAACATCAGGAATGCGATGCCAAGATAAAGGAATGTGGGTAAAACGGTTACAGAATCAATGAGCGCTTTTGCCACATAGGCGCTAACGAAAGGCGATCCGCCAAAACCGGCCACAGTTAAACCTACCGCCAGGCCTTTTTTATCGGGGAACCACCTGGTAGCAACCTGAATAGGGCCACTGTAGGCAAGGCCGACGCCCGATCCTGCAATAACTCCATACGTAATAATCAGCGTCCAGATGCCTGGTATCATCGCCGGCAGAATACCGGATAGTATCCATCCCAGTCCCACGATGACGCCGCCGATAACGCCCAACTTCCTGGGGCCGACTTTTTCCAGCAACCTGCCGCTAAACGGGAAAATACCAGCGAAAAAGGCGAGGAACACCATAAAGGGTAATCCGCTATCAAATGCTCCGATATTAAACAGGTTCCTGACAGGGACGTTAAATACACTATATGCATAAACACTGCCAAGGCAAAGATTGATGATGAATCCAAGCACCACGAATATCCATCGCCCCTTTTCCTCTGGCATGCCGAATAACTTTGTTTCTGAAGCCATTATGCTTTACTTACCTCCTAAATAATAACCGAATCCGGTAGTAAGAAAACGGCGCTGCTTTTTGGGCAGCGCCGTTTTAGTATTTCTATTAGACCCTGTTTTTGACCAGGTCGTCCACGACGCTGGGATCAGCCAGGGTTGAAGTGTCGCCCAGGTTGGAAACATCGTTGGCAGCGATCTTGGTCAAGATCCTGCGCATGATCTTGCCGCTGCGGGTCTTGGGCAGGAAGTCAGCCCATTGGATCTTGTCCGGTGAAGCGATCGGGCCGATCTCCTTGCGGAGATGAGCGATAAGCTCTTTCTTGAGCTCATCCGATTTCTCTACACCCGACTTCAAGGTCACATAGGCATAAATGCCCTGGCCTTTGATGTCGTGAGGCATGCCGACTACAGCGGCCTCGGCAACTTTCGGGTTGGAAACCAGGGCACTCTCGACTTCCGCGGTGCCGATCCTGTGACCTGACACGTTAATGACGTCGTCGATGCGGCCCATCAGCCAGAAGTACCCATCTTCGTCAACCCTGGCGCCGTCACCGGTGGTGTAAACGCCCGGATTCTGAATGAAGTAGGTGTTCTTGAATCTCTCGGGATCATTATAAACCCCGCGCATAAGGCCCGGCCAGGGTTTCTCGATGACAAGCGAGCCTCCTTCGTTAACTCCGGCCTGAGTGCGGTCCTCCCTGATAACCTTGCAAGCAACGCCGGGGAACGGGAGGGTGGCTGAACCGGGTTTGATCGGCCAGGCGCCGGGCAGCGGTGTGATGAGTATACCGCCGGTCTCGGTCTGCCACCAGGTATCTACGATCGGGCAGCGGCCGCCGCCGATGACGTTGTAATACCACATCCAGGCCTCGGGATTAATCGGTTCGCCGACCGTGCCGAGCAACCTGAGTGAGCTGAGGTCATGTTTTTTTACCCAATCGTCGCCGTCCTTCATAATAGCGCGGAGAGCGGTGGGCGCGGTATAAAGGATATTGATCTTGTATTTCTCAATGATGTCCCAGAACCTGTCCGGCTTGGGGTAATTGGGCACGCCTTCAAACATGACGCTGGTAGCGCCCTGGGCCAGCGGGCCATAAACGATGTAGCTGTGACCGGTGACCCAGCCGATATCCGCAGTACACCAGTAAGTATCTTCATCCTTATAATCGAAGATCCATTTAAAAGTGGTCATAACGTATAGCAGGTAGCCTGCTGTGGTGTGCAGAACGCCCTTGGGTTTGCCGGTGCTGCCGCTTGTGTAAAGGATAAACAGCGGATCCTCAGCATCCATTTTCTCGGGCTCGCAGAATTTCTTGACATCGTCCTGCGCCATCTCGTCATTCCAGGCCACATCACGGCCGGCCGTCATCGGGGCATTGTTGTTGGCACGATTGACGACGATTTGCTTCTTGCACTTCGGACAAGACTGCAAAGCCTGGTCAGCATTGGCTTTGCTATTGACAACTTTACCGGCACGGTAATAGCCGTCTGCAGTGATAAGCAACGTGGATTCACTGTCCACAATCCTGTCTTTGAGGGCATCAGCGGAAAATCCGCCGAATACTATGCAGTGGATAGCGCCGATCCTGGTGCAAGCCAGCATGGCGATGGCCAACTCCGGTATCATGGGGAGATAAATTGTAACGCGGTCGCCCTTCTTGATACCATGCTTTTTTAGCACATTGGCTGCTTTGTTGACCTCGTACCAGAGCTGCTCGTAGGTGTAAGTGCGGGAATCGCCGATGTCTCCTTCCCAGATGATAGCTGCCTTGTTCTTGCGCCAGGTCGTCAGGTTCCTGTCAAGGCAGTTATAGGAAACATTGAGCTTACCGCCCACGAACCATTCGTGCTTGCCGTTTTTAAAATCGCTGACAAGTACCTTGTCCCATTTCTTGTACCAGTCGATCTGGGCCGCCTGTTCCGCCCAGAAGCCTTCCATGTCGTCTATGGAGCGCTTGTAGATCTTCTTGTACTCCGCCAGGCTCTTGATGTAAGCGTTCTTGGTGAATTCTTTGGAGGGCGGGAACTTCCTGTTCTCCACCGACATAGAGGTGATTGTCGCCTTTTTCTCCTCAGGTTTGTCTGCCATACTTAGCTTTGCTAATCCTCCTTGTATAAATTTCTATAGTATTTTAGATCGAACCCATATTATGTATAATGAAAGAACATCCAGCCATGTGCCTGCCCTAACTGACAAACCTCAAAAGGATAGCAGTCCACGGACGTGGCACAACCAACCTGGAATGATACATTATGGAATTTTGACTGTCAAGCTCAGTTCAGGTTTCTGCTCAGGTTTCAAGCTTTTCGCTGATCTGCTCGCTACGGAAGTACTTGATGATCTCCCATATGGTCGCGCCTACCGGTAGCGCCAGTATCATACCCCAGAACCCCGCAACGTAGCCACCCACAACAAGCAGCACCATAATGATAGCGGGGTTCATCTGCATGTATCTTCCCTGTATCCAGTTAACGAAGATGGAATTAAGCAATAACTGGGCAATTATAAATACCAGCAAGGCCCAGATCACCAGATGCGGCTGAAGGGCCAACACCATGATCAGGAGGATCAACCCTGCTATGACCGGGCCGATGATGGGGATAAATTGCGTTAGAGCCGTCAGTGCGGCCAGCGCCGCCGCGTGTTCTACCCGCAGGATGGTCAGGCCGATAAATACCATGCCGCCGACAATGATGCTCAATATAATAGTGGACCGGATATAACGGCCCATGACGTTCCCTATTATGCTGAGGATGTCGCCGGCGCGCCGCGCCGCGCTGGAGGGCATCGAGTCGTAAAAAAACTTGCGGAATGATTCATAATCCATCAGTACAAAGAACAGGAAGAAAGGAAGAGTGAAAAATCCAAGTATGGTCGGCATGCTCGCCGGGATAACGGCCATACTGCCCACAACAAAATCCTGCAAAAACTTCGCGGCCCGGGGCCCCAGTTGTGAGAACCAGTCTTGAAACCTGTCAGCGATCGCCTGGGGCAGGCCGCCTTTAAATTCTTTGAGCCAGTTGCTGAACTGATCAAGCCCGTGCTGCATGAACTGCGGCGCCTTGTCCAGCATCACCGTTGAAGCTGCCCCCAGTGCAGAACCGATATAAACGGCGAAGAATACCAGAACTGCGGTGAAAATGACAAACACGATAATAATGGATATAACCCGCCTGGCCTTGGCAGCCTTGCCGCGGGGCGGCAAAATGCGTTCCATCCACTGGACCAGCGGCAGCAACAGGTAGGCCAGCAATATGCCTATGAGAAAGGGAATGAGCACCGCCATGGATACCCATGCCAGCCAGAGCACCAGCGCTATGGCTAAAAGTATAAGTACAGGACGCCAGTACCGTTTGAACGGGCTGCTTTCCGTCGTCAAATCATTCCCTCCTCTAATGAGAGTGTATCGTCTTTGCGCACCCGGACACAGAAACATATGTGCAGCACGCAAGCTGTAGTGCCAGTGCACTCACAGGGTATCGCCCGGAAAAATGTTCTATTCCTCTTCACTGGCTATGCGGCTACGGGCCGCTTCTTTGACCTTGCCGGCCGCTGTAGAGGCGCCTTCCTTCAAAGTAGCTGCTTTCTCTTTGACGATCTTGCGAATCTCAGAGCCGCTTTGCGGCGCATAGAGAAAGCCCACTACCACACCTATCAGCGCCCCCACCATAAGGCCCGTGAAAAAACCTGCCCCGGAATCCTTGTTCATGTTAAGCCTCCTTTTTCCTGAAAAGATCGACTATCAGGGTAATGCCCTGCGCTATACCCTGCACCGCGCTGCCAAGCTGCACAACAGGGCTGATCACTTCTTGCTTGGTGTAATCGACAACGTCTCCAACCTTGTTAACAACGGTATCGGCAGACTCCAGCACCGTATCGGCAGACTTCATCAAGGGTACAAGCCTCCTGTACAGGAGAAAAACAATGATGCAGACGAATACCAGGCCGACCGTGGCTATGCCAGCCCAGACTACAATCGCCAGGTCGCGCCACCATGATATATCCATAAAACTGCCCTCCTTAGCTTATCATTAAATACCTTATTCATAGATCCAGGCTTAGATAATACAGGCCTGAACCGCTGCTCGTAACCTTGAAACCGGCCTTCTCGAATACTGTCAGCATGGGCTTATTCTCGTACAGCACCTCTGCCACAAAGGCCAGCAGACCATTCCTCTTGCCGAGGTACACCAGGTAATTCAAAAGCTCGGTACCGATGCCCTGCCTCTGGTCTTTATCCCGCACCGCGAATGCCACCTCGGCGCTGTGCATATCCTGCCCGATACCATATTGACCAATGCCCACCACCTCCTCGTTGTTCTCTTTCCCCCCGGTGGCCAGGATGACCATTTCCTGCGTGTAATCTATGATCACGAATTCCTGCAGCCTCTCGTGCGGCATGTCCTTCCTGCTGGAGATGAAACGGCGGTACAGGCTCTGGTCCGACAGCGAGTAGAAGAAATCCTTGATAAGAGTTTCGTCACTGATCTTGACCGGCCTGAAAAGCAGTTGCAGCCCGGATTTAGTCGTCCTGGCTGTCTCCAGTGATTCCGGGTATTCCCCGCGCTTTCCCGGTACAAAGGCCTGATCTTTGTATATCAGGTTGAGTTTCTTGGCCTCTTCGATCAGCCAGGGGCGGAATTTCGGGTGGGCAATGGCGATCAATTCCATTGCGCGCTCACGAATGTTCCTGCCGTGCAGGTAGGCTATCCCATACTCGGAAACAACGTAATGGATATCGCCCCTTATCATGGTCACTCCGCATCCCTCGCTGAGGAATGGGACTATCCTGGAGACCGACTCGTCCTGGGCCGTGGACTGTATGGTGAGTATGGTCCTGCCATTTCTCGACATGATCGCTCCCCGCATGAAGTCAGCCTGCCCGCCAATACCGCTGTAGAAAGTCTTGCCGATCGATTCCGCCGTGGCCTGGCCGGTGAGGTCGATCTCGAGGGCGCTGTTGATGGCCACCATGTTGTCGTGCCGGGCAATTACCAGCGGGTCGTTAGTATAATCAATCGTGCGAAACTCGATGGAGGGATTGTCATCGATGAAATCGTAGGTAGACTTTTTCCCCATACAAAAGGTTGCCACGGTCTTCCCGTGATCGAGCCCCTTTCTTGAATTATCTATAACCCCTGATTTAATTAGTTCAACGATGCCGTCCGACATTAGTTCCGTATGCACGCCCAGGTGTTTTTTATTGGACAGGCTCCTCAGGATGGCATTTAGCCTGCTGCCATAGCCGATTTGAATGGTATCGCCGTTCTGTATCAGGCGCGACATGTAGTTACCTATCCTTGCGGCTATATCGTCGTCCACAGGTGGATCGAACTCCAGAACTGGTTCATCGCAGGGCAGCACGTAATCCACCTGTTCTATGTGCAGGAATCCGTCACCCTGCACCCTAGGCATATTGGAGTTCACCTGGGCTATCACCAGGTGCGCTTGCTCCACAGCCTCCGCTACTATATCGACGCTGATGCCGAGGCTGAGGTAGCCGTGGCGGTCCGGTAGCGAGGTCTGGATTAAAGCCACATCAACCGGCACAACCCCACGTCGGAAAAGTTGCGGCACCTGGGAGAGAAAGATCGGCGTGTAATCCGCCAGACCCTCGTTAACCGCCCCCCTCGTGTTGTCGCCGATAAAAAAAGAGTTGTGCCTGAAATTTGACTTGAATTTTTCCTGTGTGTAGGCAGCCACCCCGAGAGTCCAAACCTGTAAAACCTCCGCATCGAAAAAGGCCTTGGGGTTTGATTCCACGTACTTGACCAGGGCATTGACCAGGTACTGTGGTTCGGCGCAGGCTGTGCCGATGAAAATTCGGCTGCCCTTGTGTATCTTGCTGAAGACCTCTTTTTCTACCGCGAATTTTTCAGGGTACCTTTTCCTGAATTCATTCAGCGCAGGATTGCCGCCCTGATCTCCCATTATAGCCTCCGCATTGATTAACACAGGTCAACCTGTGCTGCATTCAAATTGTAACATAATTTTAAAGGGATGAAGCAAGAGGCCTCTGCGTGACGCGCAGAGGCCTCTTGCGTTTAGCTGTTTTGCCGAAATAAACCTGTAGCCTGCTTATTTCAGGGTCAGGCTCTTTCCGATCTCACTGTAGAGGGCCAGGTTCTTAGGAGAGGTGCCGCACATCACCATGATGGCCTTCCCATCTTTGATAACGCCATAGACAGTGGCCTTCTTGGAGCCGAACAGAGCTGATAACATGATTTCATTACCCTGGGTTTTGCCGTCAAGGAAAGTCACAGTCTTTGAGGAATCGACATTGGGACTTAAGGCTACACCGCTGAGCTTGATCAGGTCGGAAAGAAACTCGGTTGCTGCCGCTGTAAAATCGGTTGCCGGGCGTACGGCTACATAAACCAGGTCGTCGCCGCCCTTGGCATAAAAGACTCCGCCGGGCAGCTTGACTTCACCGGCTTCCCATGTTTTGGGATACTTGATCGTGAAGGCGGGATCCACATTAGTATAAGTCGCCGCTTCAAATGACGTCACTATTTCTGGAGCGGGGGCTACCGGAGTTTCCGGCGTTGCGGGCGGGGCTGCCGGAGTTTCCGGCGTTGCGGGCGGGGCTGCCGGAGTTTCAGGTGTTGCGGGCGGGGCTGCCGGAGTTTCCGGCGTCGCGGGCGGGGTTGCCGGCGCACATGCCATGGCCACTACTGCCAGCACGAGCACCAGGATGGATACGATGACTAATGACTTGTTCTTTAACACTTCCGGGTCTACCTCCTTAAACTATAATTTATTGGTTGATACAACAGCCTCTGTATTAGCTGCAGGTGTAAAAATACACCAAACCACGTGGTAAGTCAAGTATTCACTCACACTAAAACTTAATACAGCCTGAGCAGCGCATCTATGCCCGCCGCGCAGTTATCCCAGGGACCCGCCCTTTTCACCTTGATCACGCCATATCTATTGATAAAGTATGACGCGGGCAAACCGGCGGGCTTGTACAGGTCTGCTACCTGTCCGGTGGAGTCCGATAAAACCTTACACTTTACTCCGTTGGCCGCAGTCCATTCTCCTATCGCACCGTCACTTTCCCCGCTCACGATAATCAGCACTTCCAACTGCTCCCGGGGCCACGTATCATACACCTGCCCGATACATTGCACTATCTGTGAACAGCCGGGGCAGGAAGTGCCGGTAAAAACCAGCAGTACCTTCCTGCCTTTGAAAGAATCGATCGAAACTTGTCTGCCGTCCAATTCTGATAAGGTGAACGCCGGCGCCGTGCAACCTACATTAGGGCAAGTAGGGGGAGGCATGGGTTGCCGGACGGTCGGCGCTCCCGCAGGGCTTACTGCTGAGCTGCCGTAGCCATTTACCAATAGCATCAGGCCGGCGGCCTCGTCTACCGCCGTTGCAAAGGTGTTACAGCCGGCTTCGATGTTGGTGTACCTGCCATTCACCACGCCTATTACCTCGCCGAAGCAATTGATCATGGGCCCGCCGCTGCTGCCCGGATACACCTGAGCGCTGGCCTGGATGAAACGTACCGCCTCAATGGTTGGAAATGCACATAGAATCCCCCCGGTTACAACCGGCGACGTTGAATTCGCATATGCCGGATAGCCTGCGATTGCTACGGCATCACCGATCTGTAGGCCGTCCGATTCGACCGAGCTGCCAAGATTGGCGCAGGCGAATTCCCCCTTTCCACCTGTGATGCGGATAAGGGCGAGGTCCTTTTCCTGGTCAGTGTCGAGCACGCTGCCAGTGTAATCAACCCCGTTGCTCAAGGTAACGACAGCCGTTTTCTCGGCGCCTACCACATGCCTGCTGGTCAGCACGTAACCCGATTTATGGACCACTACACCTGATCCCATTTTATCCCCTGCCACTATTTTTACCACCGCCGGATAGAGCCTGCGCGCGCTATCCAGGCAGGGCGAAGTATTGCAGGAGGCCGCCAGGACAGGATAAAAAAGGAGAAAGCCGATAACAATAGCTATCGCGGTCCTGCCGCTCATTCTATACCCGGTCATAGAATAATTATATTAACACATGAGCACTAATTTTTAACCGCACTAAATATGAATCCGCCTCCCCACCTCGCCCCTGCCTTATCATATATTCTTGAACCATTTATAATTAAAAAGGTACAATTTAAACTGGATTTTCTGCCATCACGTGGTATAAAGTAGCCGTAGAAAATCCAAGGCTTTTTTAATATATGGGCTTCAAGATCGTTATCGCCGACAGCAATGCCAAATTCATGAGCATGCTGGGGCGCGCCCTGCTCGATTCAGATTACGCCCTCTATCCCGCCGAGTCCAGGGAATCAGCTTTGCAGCAGATCACGCAGTATGATATCGACGCCTGCATCATAGACGTGGACCTCCCGGGCGGTATCGAGGAAGTGCTGCAGGCGTGCATGAATAAGTCAAAGCCTATTGTGGCCATGGGCGCCTCCACGCTAAAGGAAACCGGTAAACTCGTTGAGATCATGTATTACGGCATCCCTTATGTTAAAAAATTTAACGTGGAGGGTGAGGCCAAGCTGGACCATATCATAGCCAGGATGAACGTACTGCTGAGGACCCTGCTGATCTTCAGCAAGGACAACGAATATCAGCGCGGCGTTATAGCCGGACTCGAGAGCAAGGGCTACAAAATATTCACCACCGAGGCATCCGAAGACTTCATGCACACTTTCCTGCTGAGCGAACCAAAGGCGGTGCTGGTGTATTTCCCCAGCGACGAGGAGATCGAGGAGCTTAAAAAGATACGCAAACTGGATAACCGCCTGCCCATCGCGGTTGTCCTCAACAATCTACCTGCAGAAGCAATTGACCTTCTACAGGACAAATCCACAAAGATCCTGGCCCGTGACGAGGTGTCCGACTACCTGGATAACCTCTGACCTGACGCGGCAGATCAAATGCCCAGAGGGATGCTCAGGTCAACAGCCGTCCCCTGGCCGGGCTTGGACTGGATGGTAAGCTTTCCCCCCAGCAGAGAAACCCTTTCGTGCATGCCCACCAATCCAAGCTTACCGCTATTAGACAGGTCCCCGACGGCCTCCGGCAGGTCGAATCCTTTCCCATTATCCTTGATGGCAACTTTGAGCTGCGAATCTGAAAATTGAAGATCGACCTCCGCCTTCGTCGCTGCAGCATGCTTGCCAATATTGTTAAGAGCCTCCTGGATGATCCTGAACAAGATCAGCTCCATCTCGGGCAACAACCTCTGCTCCTTGCCGTTGATCCTCAAGGAAATGGCGATCCCGCTGTCCTCCGCCTTCTGTTTGATCAGCCACTGAACAGCTGGCAACAAACCCAGGTCATCGATAATGGAGGGCCTCAGGTCCTGGCTGAACCTCCGTATACCCTGGAGACTGACGCCGATCCTCTGGCGAATATCCTGCAAGGCTATTCTCTGCTGCTGGGACAGGCCAACATTGTCACGGATAAAATTATCCATCTGCCTGGATATGGCGAAAAGGGCCTGCGCAGTATCATCGTGCAGCTCACGCGATATCCTTTTTCTCTCTTCCTCCTGGGCCCGGGTGATCTGGTTTAAATAGTAGCGTAGGTTATCCCGCATACGCCTCTCTTCCGATACATCCCTGGCAATATGCTGGAATCCCACCGGCTTGTCATCGACGGTCATCAGAATAGTGGTCAGGGTCAAAGTCCTCTTGATCCCATCCTTGGTCACCGTCTGCTGTTCGTAGGGCTGGCTAAAAGGTTCGCCGTTTAGCAATTTCTTACCCACCTCCCGACCCAGCTTGAGCATCCCCTCATCCATGAACTCCTTGACGTTCCTGCCGATCAGTTTGTCGAGCGGGTAGCCCGAGATCATCAGAGTCGCCCTGTTGCCGGCCAGTATTTTACCGTACAGGTCCTGAAACCAGATAGCGTCATGGGCGTTTTCAAACAGGTTTCTGTAGTCCCTGGCCGACTTGTAGAGCTGGTCCGCGACCTCCCTGGCCTCTGCGTACAGCTTGGCATTGGTCAGGGCTGAGGCTATCTGACCAGCTATAGTACTGAGTAGATCGATCTCGTCCGGGAGGAATATCCGCGGGCGCCGCATTCCCACGCAAAGCGTGCCTATCACCTCTCCCTTGGATTTCATCGGCACTATGAGCATGGGGTGTATTTTATTGCGTATCATCGCTTCTCGAGTCAGCCTCGGATCGCTCGAGGCATCGGGCACAAGCATGACTTCGCCCGTGGCCGCGACCTCCCCGTTGAACCCTTCCCCTACCCTTACATGATCGAGCTCCGAAGCGCTTTCCGGCGAGATACCTTCATAGGCGGTCAGTATCATGTCATTCTGCCTTGGCTCAATGGTATAGACCATGATGACCTCGACTTCCATAACTTCCCCCACCATTTCTACAGCTGTTTCAATGACCTTGGCCGGCTCGAGGTATTGACTGAGGGCGTTGGATATGGTGTTCAGTGTTGCCAGCCTTCTGGCATTGGCGCGGGCTTCGCGTATCCTGGCCTGGAGCTGCTCCTGGGTATTTTCCAGCGCAGTCACCGCCTTCCTGTACCGCCTGTCGTCATTCTCCTTGATATGTATCCAGTAAACAAACACCAGGCCAGCTATGGTAACAAGAGTTACTTCGAGTATGGCGTCGCTGTGGTTGGTTGAATACAAGAGCGCCTGTGGCAGCATCACAGCCAGGGAAGCGCCTATGACAATCAGCGTAGGTAATATGCCGAATACAAACCCGGTATAGAGGGCGATGAGAAGGAACAGGTTGCGCTCGATAGTGTGGCGGCTCAGGTTAAAAAGGTAGAAATCAGACCGTAAACCGCCGGGCCAGATTATATCACGGTAGAGAAATAAGGTTATTACACCAAACAGGGCAATAATGATCCAGAAATGGTAGCGCGACCAGATTTTATGCGGAAATCTCATGTTATGTGGATGTCTGCCAGGTTATAGATTATTATGGCTTTTTAAGGCAACTCCTCCAGGGTTAGCCAGCCTTTCTTCAACCCGTGTACTATGGCCTCGGACCGTGAACCCACCCCCAGCTTGTTAAATATGCTGCGGAGGTGAGTTTGAACCGTCCTCACGCTCAAGGTCAGGCTGTCGGCTATCTCCATGTTGCTCATGCCCTTGGCCGCCAACCTCAATACTTCCATCTCCCTGTCGCTCAATACCTCGCCGGGCGTCTGCACATGCTGCTCTTCAACCGGAGACCTCAGCCGGTTCAACACCTTCTTCATTATCTTGGGATGCAGCACCGGTTCGCCTGCCATTACCTGGCGTATGGCATCTATCAATTCCTCACCGCTGGACTCCTTGAGGAGGTAACCGGCCGCTCCCGCCTCAAGAAGCGCAAAAACATATTCATCATCATCATAACCGGTTAAAACCAGGATGGCCGTATTAGGATACAATGCTTTTACCTGCTTGGTAGCCTCTATCCCGTTTAACCGCGGCATTGATACGTCCATGATGATTATGGCCGGCTTCAGTTTTTTAGCAAGTTCCACCGCCTCGATCCCATCGCTGGCCTCGCCCACCACTTCAAAATCCGCCTGCGATTCCAGCAAGCGCCTGGTTCCTTCCCTGACAACTTTATGGTCTTCAGCCAGAAGAATCCTCACTTTCTCCATTTTCTATAACCCCTTAGAATGTGATTATATACACAATAAATACACTATTCAAGCCGCGCCGGTTGCTCATTCAGCATAAATGCTTACGTATTTTAAGACATAGACTGCCCATCAATTTATCGGTTTTTCAATCTTGACTTCATCGTAAAGGCATTACTATGGAAAATATGCCGGCGATTAAGCTTTGCGACGGATGGAACGAAGCCCCGGTTATATTAGATTATTATACAGTCAGGGCAATTGTTTTTCCTGCCCGTCGCCCATCCTAAAGGAATCGACATATCTTCCAAGATGTCAGAGAACATAAACCTGGCGCCGACAGCAGATGCCTTGGAGCAGACCAATTATTGGTCCGGCAAGTCTCCCTGCTGGGAGATGTGCCACTGCCCGGCCATGATCAGGGGGGAGTGCCCGGCCACTAAATATCAGTTCATACCCTGCTGGCAGATTGAGGGCACGTACTGCAAACTGGACGATTATGGAGAGAGCGGCTATGATACCAGCATCTGCCAGATATGCCGTGTCTACAAAAATTACGGCAACGGCAAACCCATTGAGCTAAAGCTATTGGGCAGGGGTCTGGACAGCTCGTTGAAGTCGCTGGAAAGGCTGGCTGGGCATTGACTTTGGATATGAAAAATAATAGAATTTGCAGCCGGTTGGGCAATCTGACTGAGCAGTCTCATCAGTGGAATAGGGTCGTATGACTTTATTCCACTTTTTTACGGATATATCCTGAGTTAGGAGGATTTTTATGGCAAAGCAAAAGGCAGCCCCAGCCGCTATCACGGACACAGGGAGAGGCTTCGCCGGCAAGGCCTTCCAGAGAATCCAGGGGATCATCGATGATACCGGCGGCCAGGCAGGTGCGCCGATCCGCGTCCTTCAGCAGGCGCAGGGTATCGTAGGCTACCTGCCGCCAACCGTGCTGAAGACGATCTCGAGGGACCTCAAGATCCCCCTGAGCGAACTGTACGGTGTTGTCACGTTCTACAGCTTCTTCACCATGCAACCCAAGGGAAGACACGTTATACAAGTCTGCCTGGGAACTGCATGCTATGTGAAAGGAGGCCAGGACATACTGGACCTGCTGAAAAAAGACTATGGCCTGGAGCCGGAGGGCATCACGCCGGACGGCAAATTCTCCCTTGAGACTGTCCGCTGCCTTGGATGCTGCGGCCTGGCTCCGGTTATCGCCATCGGCGACGATATACACAGGAAAGTCAAGCCCGGCCATGTGAAAGACATCCTGAATATGTACCATTAGGAGGTAAAGAAAAGTGCCCAAGATAACCTCTATTGAAGCGTTAAGCAAGTTAAAGAAATCAGTGGAACCGAGGCTTAAGATCCGCGATGACGCGGATTTCAGCCACTACAAATCTTCTCCACAGATCTGCATACAGCAATGCCGCGGCATGGGCTGCACTGCCGCTGGCGGCGACAAGGTAACAGAGCTGTTTGAAGAGCTTATCAATAAAAAAGGCCTTGCGAGCAAATTGAGCATCGTCAGGACCGGCTGTCTTGGTCCCTGCGAGATGGGACCGACCGTGATCGTGAATCCGGGAGACATCCTTTATGTAAGGGTCAAGCCCGAGGACGTCGAGGAGATCTTCGAAAAACATATTCTAAAGGGAGAGATAGTCGAAAGGCTGGTCTACCACGACCCGACCACCAATAAGGCCATACCTGAAAGGCTGAATATCAAGTTCCTGGCGGACCAGGAGTTCCGCATCCTGCATAATAACGGCATAATCGACCCCTGGGATATCGAGGAGTACATTGCCCGCGGCGGCTATGAAGCGCTGGGCAAGGCCCTTTACAAAATGAAGCCCGACGATGTCCTCGAAGAGGTCAAGAAGGCAGGCCTCAGGGGCAGGGGCGGAGCAGGCTTTCCCACTGCCACTAAATGGGGCTTCCTTAAAAGCTCTCCCGGAACCGAGAAGTACCTCGTCTGCAACGGTGACGAGGGAGACCCTGGAGCATATATGAATCGCGCTGTTCTGGAGGGCAACCCCCACTCGATCATAGAAGGCATGGCCCTCGGCGCCTATGCGGTTGGCAATGTCAAACAGGGCTTCGCCTATATACGCGCTGAGTACCCCCTTGCCATCGAGACATTGAGCGCCGCCATAGCCCAGGCCCGGGAATACGAGCTGCTGGGTAAGAACATCATGGGCACCGATTTTGAGTTTAACCTGGATATCTTCCCAGGCGCCGGCGCCTTCGTCTGCGGCGAGGAAACCGCCCTGCTCATCTCCATCGAGG
>CAZKOL010000029.1:0-21491 GCA_964554375.1 uncultured Dehalococcoidales bacterium | reverse complement strand
AGTCCGCCAACATGATATTGTTTATGGTGTATACATAGTCATCCGCCGTCACCTGCGTCCCATCGCTCCATTTCAAGTCATCCCTGATGGTAACCGTATATAGCAGACCGTCGGGTGTTACGTCCACTGCTTTAGCCATGCACCTGGGTTGGAGCTTGTACTGATTATCGAAAACGGCCAGAGGTTCTACCATAAAGCTGGCGTACCTCCGGGAGGCTCCGCCATCAGTGGCAATTATCCAGTTAAGCGTCTGCGCGCTTTCACCAAGATGTGATTCGACGAATGCGCCTTTCACCTGGTGCAATTGCGGTCGTACTGATGTGCAGGCCGGCAAAAGCATGGTGAACGCAGCAATGATCATGGCTACGATTATTATCTTTTTCATTTCTCTCCTTTAACTTCTTCGTCTTATAACGCTGCAACCACAAATTGGTTGCAGCTTTTTATTAATGAGTGCGGGAAGTCTAAACTATGGTCCCTCTGACCGTGGCAGATTATATTAACACAATTTCACATCTATATGAAGCGTTTCTTCATACCCTCTATCAGTTCATCCACCTTCTCGGCGGTATCAGCTCCCACACGCTGCATGGCCGTAGCTATCTTATCGTACTTCGCAGCATCATAGATATCGTTAAGCTTTTCGTAGAGCCCGGCACGCCTTCCCAGGCGGTAATTAAGTCTCTCCTTGAGGGGCATTCCGAGGTAACGCTCAACTGCGTCCAGGCAAGACTGCCTGGCCTGAGGAAATCTCCCTTCCAGTTCCGGCAAGAGGTTCAGTATGTGGTCGCTCTTCAATTCTCCCGTGAAATCCAGCCTCGCAATAAACTCACCTATCTCCTTTATGATCTCGTCCTCGGCCAGCATATCGTACTCACCCGACTGAACCCTTGCCCAGAGAGAAAGTGTCTCGCCCATCATCAGCGTCCGCAGCCTGATAAAATCCGGGTTTATCCGGTTGAGGACTGCGGCCGATTGTTCGGCATGTTCTTTCGACCAGCGCCTGCCACCCAATCCCGGCATGTAGTATTCGGACAGCTCAATACCGGCTTCCTTTATATTGATGCCGCCCCTGACATGATCGTCGGCAGTCATACCCTTGTCTACGAATTTGAGCACGTCGTCCGAGCCGCTCTCCATACCGATATGAATGCGCGACAGCCCGGCCTGCTTCAGTTCGATAAACTCCTGCACGCTTTTCCTGGCTGCGGTCTTCGAGCGGCAATATGATGTAATTCGGTCAAGATCGGGGAAGTTGTCTTTCAGGGCTGATACGACCCTCAGCAGGTCTGCGTGACGCATGATGATGCTGTTGGCATCCTGTAAAAAGGCCGCCCTACCCCCTGCCCACTGCCACAGCGACACCTGCCTGACGGAGTCGTTATTGGTGAGCAGGCTATGTATATAGGCAGCCACCTCGCGCGGCTGGTTGCCAAAGCCGTTTTGCCATCCGAACTCCTTAATGCCTTCCACTATTGCTTTGGCCATTTCTATATCTCTTATCACGTCCTCAGCAGGCCGCAGCTCGAATTTTCGCCCCCTGTAGGTATGGCAGAAAGAGCACCTGTTCCAGGGGCAATTGCGCGTGGCGCGGATAAGCAGTGAATAAGCCTCGCTGGGAGGCCGGATTGGGCCCATCTCAAAATAGTATTCGTTCAGCTTTTCCAGATCCATATTGCCATAATTCTAACGCTTAAGTATTACCGGGGGAAATCACGCGCCGTCAGGCGCCATAACGATTAAAGTGGTAAAATTCCATACCATGCGCAAGACAGCAAACGGCATCAGCGTGGTTTCTTTCGATGTGGAGGGAACCATGGTGACCACTGATTTCAGCAGCGCGATCTGGTTCGAGCTGATACCGGGACGCTATGCCCATAGGTATGGATTAAGTTTTGAAGAGGCAACCACAAAGGTCAGGCAGGCCTACGACAGCGTGGGCGATCAGCGCCTGGAATGGTACGACGTGCAGTACTGGTTCACCCGCTTCGATCTGGGAGACGCAGATATCGCCATGGAGGAACTGCAGCCCAGGGTGCAATACTACACCGATACTAAAGACGTGCTCAAACGGCTGCAGGGCCGGTACACGCTGAGTGTGGCATCGGGGTCGCCCAGGCCATTCTTAAAGCACCTGCTGCGGGACATAGCGCATCATTTCAGCGCAATTTATTCCTCAACGACTGATTTCCAGCAGGTCAAGACCGCTGATTTTTGGGCCTGCATGTGCCGTGACCTGGGTGTGGATCCCGGGCAGGTAATACATGTGGGCGATCACATGCAGTTCGACTTCATTGAGCCAGCCAGCATCGGCATAAAGGCGTTCCATCTCGACCGCGATAGAAAAGCGGGCGCTGCGAAATCGCTTCAAAGCCTGAGTGAACTGACTCGCCTGTTAGCAGGCACATAATTAAATTACGGAGGTGGATAATGCCGATAACAGTCACGACGCTGGTAGAAAATACCGCGGGTGTCCCATCGCTTTATGGCGAATGGGGTCAGAGCCTTTTAGTAGAAGCGGACGGCCTGAGAATCCTCTTTGATACAGGCCCGAGCCGGCACATCCTTGACAACGCGGAGAAACTGGGTATCGATCTCAGCACTATAGATAAAATAGTCATCAGCCACGGGCATTACGATCATACCGGCGGCCTCGAAAGTGTCCTGGTCCTGATAAAAGGTTCAGGCAACCGACCGGAGGGGATCGAGGTCATCGCTCACCCTGACATCTTTCAGGAGAAATACTTTCACCTGAAAGGCTTGGTTACCAGGGACATAGGTATGCCATGCGCACGTGCCGAGCTCGAAGCCCTGGGAGCACGTTTTAACCTCTCAAGGGACCCCGTCAGGCTGTCGGAGAACATCATGACGACCGGCGAGGTGCAGATCAGCGTTGATTACGAGCAGATCGATGCTAATCTGCATGTTAAAGACGCAGAGGATTATATCCCCGACCTCCTTGCTGACGACCTGTCCATGGTTATTAAAACGGAGAAGGGACTGATCATTTTATTGGGATGCGGCCATAGGGGTCTGATCAATACTATCTTGCATGCGCAGAAAATTACAGGAGTTAATCAGATCTATGCTGTGATCGGCGGCACGCACCTTGTCAGCGCCAGTAAAATCCAGATGGATGAAACAATCAAAGCACTGAAGAATTTCAAAATTTCCAAGTTGGGTGTCTCGCACTGTACCGGTCTGAAACCCGGCGCCATCCTGGCAAATGAATTCAGTGAGTCTTTCTTTTTTAACAGCGCCGGAACGAAGACAGAACTGTAAACCAAATAAGAACATCTTTCAACAACCTTCCATTCAAATTGATAGCCCGCCGGTTTTATATCTGACTTTGGGTTAAATCACTCGTGAAGGTAACGGACCGGGTAACATTGCCTGTAACATTCCCCCCTTTTTAATTTAGGTAGCGTGAAGGCTATAGGCTATATGGTAGGTATAATTAATAGTCTACTGTAAGATCCCTTGAAATATGCAAAACACCCCCGGCAATCGGTGGTTTCCCGAACACGTGTTTTTCGGCCATTGTTATTCAATGCAGGTAGTGTATAATATCGGACAAGATGGGCATGAAGACGTGGTTATGGCAGAATCCATGGCTTGATTCAATTTGATAAAACGGCAATAAAGGCTGAGGGAGGGATTATCAATGGCTAAAGGATTATACGAACTAATTGGGGGGGGGGAACAAGGATATAAATTCTAAGACTATTTCCGAATTTCTGGATAAAAATCCTTCAACAGATCTTGAAATGAAGGAAAGACTTTTACGATTGAAGTCCGAATTTGAGTTTTGGGAGGAATCGCACCCCATTTATCGTTTTATGCAGCTTGGCGGGCCTTTTCAACAATTGGTGAAAACAATGAGGGAATCTGCCGATCCTAAAGCTGGTGAGACTTGGATAGATGCTGGCTGCGGCCCCGGTCATATGAGTGAACTATTATGGGAAAAATCAGGGAAAGGTTTAAATAGAATTGTTGCTCTTGATATTTGTCTGGATGTCGCTCAGGATATAATAAAAAATATTCCTGATTTGCCACATAAAGCTGTCAAATTGGTTAAATATGGGAGAAAATTGAGAGAAAAAGCTGATAGTGGGCTTTATACTATGTTAGAGCAAGATGAATGGGAGGCAATGCTAAATAGCGTGGGTTTTGTTGATCATAAATGGAAACTAACTCATGTTGGCCAAGTATGGGTAAATAAATGCTATAAACCACAATAATTTATGATGACAATTTAAGTCATGGATAATTAGAGACATGAAATGAACATTTATACTCAAAAGTGGAAGGCCGTCACAACTGTGGCTTTGACCATATCATCTGCAATTCTCGTGATCAGCCTGCAGCCTTTCTTTCTGGGTTGGATGAACTTCGACACGGCGGTATGGGTGTGCTGCCCCATAGCTTTCATCGTATTAGTCTTCCTGATAATTCATTTTATGCAGAACTGGCGACTGCTGCTGGCTCTATTTAAAACAAAGAAACCTTACCGGGCGAACAGGCTCGCAGTCACCATTTCCATGGTAATCGTTGGAATTATGGACATTTCAAGCGGATGGGTCAGCGCCATATCCGGGACAAGTCACTATATAATCTTCCCTATGTGGGTATGGAGTTGGGCTTTTACTACCCTCATCGCCATCCACATCTACCAGCGCCGCGAGGTCTTTCTTTCCCAATGGAAGAAACTTGGAAAGGGCAAGTAAGTTTAACTAAGAATTAACCTTAACACACGAATAGAATCCGCTATTTTAAGCTCTCTTTGGACTGAATTCCTATAATTGGGTGGGTAAGGTTAGAGACTACTGGTTTGTATAACTATTATGTTACTCTCCGGGTAACATTCGGGTAACGAAATAAAAAACACCATCCACTGTTTACCACCAATTCACACTCGGGACGGTTTTCCTTAAATTAGAACGTGCGTGCTGATGCAGGTATAAAAACCCCTTCCACTAAGTTGATGCTCTAACTCATAACCCGAAGGTCGCAGGAACAAATCCTGCCACCGCTATCGGAAATTGAGGAAACCATCTAAAGTTCCTTTTTTATGACGCGGCCGACCAACGACGCTGTAAAGAGCTCCAACATTAGGAAACTCGGCGTCTCCCATTTCACCGACCTCAAGCCCGCCACCATCCTGACCCATGAATTACAAGCAGCATTCTTCTTTAATTTCGCCGGCATTAAAACAGTGATGCAGTTGGCAAAAATCACTTGTTCACATTGACGGATCAACTGTATGTAGTTTCACTTCGTCTTGCGACATGTAGTATGAGAACAAGCTTTTTAGCGTCGTCTACTTCATAAACGACTCGAAACTTTCCGACTCTCATACGGTATTCTGCGGCCCTTGTCCTGATTTTACGGGCGCCATTTGGCCTGGGATCGCTCGCAAGTAGTCTCACCGTAGTATCAATACGATGAAAATCCGTGATTTGAATGTGTTTTTTAAGTTTCTCTATATCCTTTTCTGCGGATGGTGTAACCCTTATGGTATATTTTGCGGGTTTATTCATAGCTTTAAAAAGCAGTTATTTTTTCTTCGCCCGCTTTTCAATATCCCGTTTTAAATCACCGGATACTTCATCCCACGTTCGCCCACCCTTTTTATTATATTCTGCCCGGGATTCCTCAATAATAGGAATTAACTTGAAGTCCTCCCGGCTTTCCAGCAATTCCTTAACTGCTTCTGCTATCAAATCACTGGCCGACAGACGGCGTTTCACCGCTTCAATCTTCAAACCGGTATATAGGTCTTCATCATGGAATATAACTGTCATCCTTCGGCTCATTCGCTTTCTCCATACATGCATAAAAGCATAAAAACATATTTATGTTTTATTATTACTCACCCCTGAATCGTGTGTCAAATGATAGCGGCGTGATCGACGTACTTGTGAGTGTTTAATTCTCCAGGCTAAAACAGAAGCCTCTCAATCTTAATCAGGGGCAGCATCCTTTCCACATCGCGCATGTGGCAAAGCTCTGTGCCTGGCGTCAGTGTGGCTGCTGTCCCGGCTGCAACGGCAAACCGCGAGGCCTCTTCCAGGCTGCTACCACTGCTGAGCTTAAATACCAGCCCTGCCACGGTAGAATCCCCTGCGCCTACGGTGCTCATAACATCCACGTTTGGCGGCACGACTTTGTAAACCGCATCTTTATCGCCGATAATCATGCCTTCCCTCCCGCGCGATATCGCTGCGATGCCGATGCCACCACTGATTAATGTCTTTACTGCATATATGATATCTTCCTCGTTGGCGAGCTCCACACCCATGGCGGTTTGCGCCTCCCTCGCGTTGGGCTTGACCACGTCCGGCCTCGCCTTAATCCCCTCCTGCAGCCAGAGATCCGCCGAATCAAGCACCGTGGTAATGCCCAATCCCTTCATTTTCTGGATCAAGTCCCTGTAGATGTAATAGGGCACACCCGGCGGCACGCTGCCGGCCAGCACAATATAGCGGGGTTTGGGCTTAATGGACGTTATCTTAACCACCAGCTTTTCGAGCTCACCGGCAGATACCCTGGGGCCAGGCGCAGAAATCCTGGTCTGGCAATGGGTTTTGAGATCAGTGATGATGAAGTTCCTCCTGATCTCCGCCCTGATGGGAGTAAAATCGCATGTGACGCCCTGCTGCTTTAAAATAGCCTTTAGCGCCCTCCCTGCAAATCCACCCATGAAGCCGTATGCTGTAGTCTCACCACCCAATTCCTTTACCACCCTGGAAACATTGATGCCTTTCCCTCCGGGCTCGCGCTTGAAACTCACCCAGCGATTGGTGTCGTCCAGGACGAGATTCTCAACCGCCACGTGTCTGTCCAGCGATGGATTAAGTGTTACGGTCGCTATCAATCAGATCTTCTCCACTTTGAGCATGTTGGTGGTCCCGGATTTTCCCATGGGCACTCCCGCAGTCACAACCACCAGGTCTCCAGCAGAGCAAAGTCCGCACTTGCGTCCCGCATCCGCAGCCTCTGTGAACATATTCAGAACCAATTTCGGCTGACGCACTTTCAGAGCGGTCACACCCCATGAAAGCGATAACTGCCTCCGGGTGGATTCAATGGCAGTTATGGCCAGTATAGGCGTGCGGGGCCGGTATTTTGATACGCGTCTGGCTGTGCTGCCCGAAGCCGTAAAGGCAATGATAGCCCTGGCCCCCAATTGATACGCCGTGTGGCAGGCTGCATAGCTGATGGCGTCATCGGTCAGCGGCTGCAGGTCCTTGCCACGGCTGGCCAGGATTTCATCGTAGGGCAGGGCGTTTTCAGTCTCCAAGGCTATCAGCGACATCATATCCACAGTCTCTACAGGGTAATGCCCGATGGCTGTTTCTTCAGAGAGCATGATGGCGTCCGAGCCGTCGAAGATGGCATTGGCCACGTCAGTGGCTTCAGCGCGTGTAGGCATGGGGGAATCAACCATCGACTCCAGCATCTGGGTAGCCACGATAACGGGCTTACCAACGTGGTTGCATTTCCTGATAAGCTCTTTTTGAACAATTGGCACGCGCTGAATAGGTATTTGTACACCAAGGTCCCCCCGTGCCACCATGACGCCGTCCGCAGCTTCAAGTATCTCATCGAAATTGTTGAGTCCTTCAACGCGTTCGATCTTGGCAATAATTTTTGCCGTTGAGCCCCGCTCCAGCAGGAATTCCCTTACCTTTATCACATCTTCAGCCTTGCGTACAAAGGACAACCCCACAAAATCGATATCCTGCGTTACGGCGAAATCAATATGTTCCCAGTCTTCTTCCGTCACGGCGTCTATATCCCATGTCACCCCCGGCACAGTAACTCCCTTATTGTCAAATAGCCTGCCGCCCGTAATTACCTTGCAGTTGACTGAATCAGCCTTGATCGATTCAACTTCCAGTTTAATCGACCCGTCATCCAACAAAATGGTCTGCCCCAGCTTTACATGGTGGGGAAGATCGGGCAGGTCGACTGAGACCTGGGATTCGTCCCCCAGAACATCCCGCGTAGTCAAGATGAAGGCAGCGCCCTCCTTGAGCTTGATGCCGCCTTTTTTTACCTTCCCTGTCCTATCCTTTGGGCCGGGCAGGTCAAGCAACATCGCCGGCGATAGTTTAAGCTTCTTTGCTTCGCGGCGCAGCACTTCAAGATACTCGGCATGTTCCTCCATGGTACCATGCGAGGCGTTGATGCGGGCGACGTTCATCCCCGACTCGAGCAGCTGTTTGATCACGGAAGGCGCTATGCTGCTGGGACCGATAGTGCATACAATCTTGGTTTTACGCAGGGTCACACCCTGCCGCGGCAACTTGGCCATCTCAAAACTCAATACCCGGTGTACCAGTCTGCTCCCGGACCGGCCAGATTTTCTGCACTCAAATCAAGCTTGCTGTACCAGGGCCGTCCATAGCGGCCGGCTATCTCAACCAGTTCCTGCATACGCTTGACCGCAACCCCTGATAAAAAGCTGACCCTGCCGCCCCTCGAATCGATCTCAGTCACCTCCTGCCATATCGCCCGCCCTCCCAGGAATCCGGAAGCGCCGGCCTGGCATGCTATGGTCACCTGTTTTTTAAAAGTATCATAGTCCACACCCGCACTGAGTATCACCCAGGGAACAGATGAAGCCTTATCCAGCTGACGGCAGTACCCGGCCAGCCTGTCCTCATCCTGCTCATATTTCATGTCAGCGGGAAACTCTGCCTTCAGCACGTCGATGGGCAGCGCTGTTATCTGCCGCGCGGTCTCAATCACCATTTGCGGCAAACTACGGGCGAAGTCGGCTGAATCAACATCCTCACCTTCAACATGGTAAGTCTTGGGCTCGACTAAAAATGGAATATCGTATTTAATGCAGTCACCGGCAACCTTGTCTATGACCTTAAGCTGCTTGGCCGCCAGTTTACTGATATCAGGCCTGTAGTAAACCAGCATTTTCACTGCCGAGGCGCCCATGCGTTTGATCTTCTCCACGCTCCAGTCCCTGAGCAGTACGGTCAGCCGCCCGGCAGGGTCCTTCTGGTATCCCGTAGCCTCGATGCTCACCAGCAGGCCTGTCTGCCCTCTCAGGGCGCCGGAGGCTATGCACTGCGCGGCCCCGTACTCCGGGTCGAGTAATATGCCGCTGGAGTAGGGTCCCAGCGCCGAGCACATGTCCAGCTTCATCTGCACGATCTCAGCGTAATCCGGCTTATCATGCTGTGTTTCCTCCATCATGCTGACGAGCCCGGATCGATGGTCCATGGCGCACATGACCAGCAACCCCGACGGAGTGGCTATCTGTTGCAGACCCCTTATTTTTCCGATAGTTAGCTGCTTATTATTTTCTTCCATGATGGGTATCAATATAGCTGTTTACAATCCAGATTACAAGTCTGTCCACCTTGTTGCCCTGTTAATAAAACTGCGGAAGATTTATAATTAAAAGTCGTTCGCCCGGACACCGGGCACGGGGCAATTCCGCGGTAACAGCAATGCAGATAACAAGCACAACAGATACCTGCAATATCAACTCGGTTTGCTGCAACGGCAAGCTGACCTGGCATTATATCGAAAAGGCCACTGAACGCGAGGTCCAGTACCTGGCCGATAACTTCCACTTCCATACTCTTGCGCTGGATGATGTGCTTAGCCGCAACCAGCGTCCCAAAATCGACGACTACGATACCCACTTATTCATCGTCCTCCACTTCCCCGTTTTCGATAAGACCAACCGTGTAACCACGCCCAGCGAACTTGACATCTTCATAGGTGAGAACTTCCTGGTCACCAGCCACAAGGGTGACCTCAAGCCTCTTTCCAGGCTGTTCAACGAATGCTCGATCGATGAAGAGATCCGCCAGAAATATATGGGGCGAAGCGCCAGTTTCCTCTTCTACCAGTTGCTTGACCGCCTGGTAAACTATTGCTTCCCCATCCTGGACAGGATCGAGGATAACATCGATAAAATCGAGGACCTGATATTCACCCGTGCCGTTCCCGAGACGGTGCGCGAGATCTCCATGATACGGCGCGACCTGATCTCCTTCCGCCGCATTGTCCACCCGCAGATATCCGTGCTGGAAGAACTGGAGAAGGAGAAATACCCGTTTTTCAAAGAGGATCAGGACGTGTATTTCGGCGATATAGCCGACCATATACGCAAGATCTGGGACGGACTGGAGGACTGCAAGGAGGTAGTGGACGGGTTGGCGGATACCAGCAACTGGCTCACATCGCATCGCATTCAAGAAGTGATGCGGGTGCTGACGATAGTCATGGCGCTGATGGCGCCGCCCACCCTTATTGCCAGCATCTACGGAATGAATATACATCTACCGGGTGGGAATGGTGCGGGTGACTTCCTTGCTTTCTTCCTTGTCATCGGTTTCATGCTGGTTACCGCCGGCGCGATGCTGTGGTATTTTCACCGCAAGAACTGGATTTAGACGCGGTTAGATGGGGGTAACCGGCAGATTGTCTTACTCGTACAGGTTCGTTTTAATAACAGGTCTCTTCATTACGACCATTCTGGCTTCGAACATCCTTATCGTCAAGCAGATCGACCTGTGCGGTCTGACCCTCCCGGCCGCCATCGTCGTTTTCCCGCTCAGCTACATCTTCGGGGACGTGCTTACCGAGGTGTACGGCTACAGCCAGGCCAGGCGCGTGATCTGGCTGGGCTTTTTCTGCAACCTTATACTGATCATCTTCATATGGCTGGTGGGCATCCTGCCATCGGCATCGGTCTTCGACGCTCAGGCCGCCTATGAGCGGATCTTGGGCAGCACCCCGCGATTCTTGCTGGCGTCTTTCACCGCTTACCTGGCCGGAGAGTTTGTTAATTCCTACATAATGGCCCGCATGAAGATGCTCACAAAAGGTAAATGGTTATGGACGCGCACCATCGCATCAACCGTAGCCGGAGAGGCCGTCGACACGACAATCGTGCTTCTAATCGGCTTCTGGGGAGTGCTGCCAGCCACGATCATTTTCAGTATGATATTCTGGCACTGGCTGCTCAAAACCGGTTATGAAGTCCTGGCCACGCCGTTGACCTACATACTGGTTGGACATCTCAAGAAGGCCGAGAAGCTGGACACTTACGACTACGGAACTGATTTCAACCCCTTGCGGACTGATTGATTAAGACCTAAAATTTGATGGGAAAGTGGAACAGCGGTTTATCGTGGATGCCAATGCAGGTAAGCTCGCCAAATGGCTGCGCATGATGGGTTACGATACGCTCTTTTTCAATGGGACGGACGACGGGAGCATGGTTAAACTGGCGCTGGCACAGGGCAGGACCGTTATCACCCGTGACACCGAGTTCATGAAAAGGCGGGCCGTCTCCAGCGGCCGTGTCAGGGCCCTGCTGGTATCGGGCGACGACCCTGCTGCACAGATGCAGTCGGCGATCTCAGTGCTGGGCCTCGATAAAGGTTACAGGCCCTTTACCCGCTGTCTTGAATGCAACGCCGAGCTTTCCCGCAGGGATAAAAATGAGGTGATTGGGTCCGTGCCGAAAAGGGTATACGGCCTGCAGGAGCAATATATGCAATGCCCGTCCTGTCGGCGAATCTACTGGCGCGGCACTCACTGGGCCGCCATGAACAGGAAGCTGGATGATCTCAGCAAGAACAGTCCGCGGACAGTGCAAGGAGGAACCGATGAAAGTCGTAACTTCTGATCAGATGAGGTCCATAGACCGCCGGGCGGCGGAAGCAGGCATAGCGACGGATTTCCTCATGGAGAACGCGGGACGGGCTGTGGCAGAGGAGACGCGAGGCTTCGTTGATTATATAGCGGGGAGGATCGTCCTTGTGCTGGCCGGGCCCGGCAACAACGGAGGGGACGCCCTTGTGGCAGCAAGGTACCTCCATGAATGGGGGGCAGACGTTAGCATATACCTGACAAGCGAAAGGGCGCCCGGAGATAAAAACCTGGCCCTGGCAAAGCAGAGCAACATATCACTGGCTTTTCTCCACAAGGACATCAGGTACGCTAAACTGAAGAACGTCCTGGCTACAGCAGAAGTAGTGATCGACGGCATCCTCGGTACAGGCCGCGCCCGCCCGATCGAGGGCAGGTTCAAGGAGATACTCAGCAGGGTCAACCTTGAGAAACAGCGCCGGCCACAGCTTATCACAGTGGCAGTAGATATCCCTACCGGGATGAATGCGGACAGCGGCGCTACAGACCAGAGCTGTCTGAAAGCAGACCTGACGATAACGCTGGGACTGCCCAAGCCTGGCCTTTACACTTTTCCTGGCGCGGGGATGGCCGGAAAAGTGATCGTCGCTGACATCGGCATACCCGACAGGCTGAGCCGCAGCATAAAAACCGAGTTGATAGACGGCAGGTGGGCCCAGTCAGCGCTCCCGGCACGGCCGGCCAGCGCTAATAAGGGCACTTTCGGCAGGGTGCTGGCCGTGGTGGGATCGGAAAACTACATAGGGGCAGCATACCTGGCCTGCATGGGCGCCGCCCGGGTTGGAGCGGGTGTAGTCACGCTATCAACGGCCAAAAGCCTTCAGCCTATACTGGCTTCCAAGCTTACCGAAGCCACTTACGCGCCTCTGCCGGAGGCAGCAAAAGGGATGCTCTCAGAAAAGGCATCGGCTGCCATTCTCAGCATACTGCCGTATTACCGGGTACTGCTGATGGGCTGCGGGCTGGGACAACATCCGCACACCAGGGATTTCGTACGAAACGTGCTGTCCGGCCTGCCGGAGAACCCGCCCGTGCTGATATTGGATGCGGACGCTCTGAATATAGTTTCGGGGATAGACGGGTGGTGGAAACAGCTTCCTTCCAGCACAGTCGTAACTCCCCACGCCGGCGAGATGTCCAGGCTGATGGGCGTATCTATAGAGCGGCTTCAGGGGAACAGGCTGGAGATGTGCCGCAGGGCCGCAGTTCACTGGGGCAAGGTCGTCGTGCTCAAAGGGGCCTTCACAGTGATTGCTGATCCCGCGGGCCGCGTACGAATCAGCGCTTATGCCAATGCAGGCCTGGCCTCGGCCGGCACCGGGGATGTCCTGGCCGGCGCGATTGCCGGTCTGGCCGGCCAGGGGCTATCGCCTTTCGATGCCGCCGTCCTGGGAGTATACCTGCATGCAGCAGCGGGCGAACGCGTGAAAGACGAACTTGGGGATGCCGGCATGCTGGCCACAGACCTGCTGCCGTCCCTGCCCAGAGTAATCAAGGAATTGAAGGAAAAGCGGGAATAAGCACTCGCAATGACAGGCTTATTTATGTCATAATGAGTTGCCATGCTACTGGCGATTGATATAGGCAATACCAACGTGACCTTCGGCGTCTTCGACGGTGAGAAGATCAAGACGACATGGCGGGTCTCAACCGCCATCCACCGTACATCCGATGAATACGCGCATCTCATACTGTCACTCATGGAACGTCATGGCGTGACAGGAACGCAGATCAAGGACGTGGTCATCTGCAGCGTGGTCCCTCCCATGCTGATAGTATTTGAGCAAGTGTGCAAGAGCTTCCTCAAGAAGGCCCCGCTTATAGTGGAGGCCGGCGTCAAAACCGGCGTGCGCATTGATATGGACAACCCCCGCGAGGTCGGCCCCGACCGCATCGTCAATGCCGTTGCTGCCCACCAGCTCTACGGCGGGCCGGTCATCGTTATCGATATGGGTACGGCCACGACGATCGATGTCGTATCCAAGGACGGACGCTACATCGGCGGGGCCATCGCGCCCGGCATAGCCATCGCCACCGAGGCGCTGTTCACCCGCACGGCGGTTCTGCCCAGGATCGAGCTGGCAATACCCAAGAAGGCCATCGGCCGCAACACCGTGGCCGCCATGCAATCGGGCATCGTGTTCGGGTATATAGGCCTGATAGAGGGACTGGTACGGCGTATACAGGCCGAACTGGAAGAGAAGGCCATGGTGGTCGCTACCGGCGGCTTCGCCGGCATGGCTCCTCAGGCTACCAGCGTAATAGAGATCGTCAACCCGGACCTGACCCTTATCGGCCTTCGATTGATTTATAATATGAACAGGGACTGATTTTACAGTTATATGCAGGGGCGTACCTTTAGCTGCGCCCGGGAAAATACTATGGCAGAAAAAGTAAAAACCATCGTACTGGGAGTGACCGGCAGCATAGCCGCTTACAAGGCGGCCGAGCTTGCCAGCCGCTTCACCGCGGAGGGCTTCCGCGTCGACGTCATCATGACACAGTCGGCGCAGCAATTTATCGCGCCACTCACATTCCGCAGTATTACAGGACGCCCGGTGGTCACGACCATGTGGGACCTTGCATCCGAGTTCAGCGTCGAACATATTGCGCTGGCCGAGGCGGCCGATGTCGTCCTGATCGCCCCTGCCACTGCCAATATCATCGCGAAAATCGCCTGCGGGATAGCCGACGACATGCTGTCCTGCACCGTGCTGGCCACAAAGGCGCCGGTCGTTATCGCCCCGTCTATGAACGATAATATGTGGTCCAACGCGGTTACCCGGGAGAACGTGGCCAGGCTCTCGAAGCGCGGGGTTACCTTTGTCGGCCCGGCGCGCGGCAGGCTGGCCTCGGGCAAGATAGGCCTGGGGCGGCTCACCTCGCTGGACGATATATACGGCATCACCCTGCAGGTGCTGGGCAGGAAGGGCGACCTTGCGGGCAAACACATCGTGGTCACTGCCGGGGGAACGCAGGAGCCTGTGGACCCCGTTCGCTGCCTGACCAACCGATCGTCCGGCAAGATGGGCTACGCCGTCGCCGAAACGGCTCGCAACCGCGGAGCTGAGGTTACCCTTATCAGCGCCCCGACCAGCCTGGCCGTGCCGCCGGGAATTAAGGTCGTCGCTATCAGAACGGCAGAGGAGATGCTGAAGGCCGTCCAGGATACTGCGAAAACGGCCGATGCGCTCATCATGGCCGCCGCCGTAGCCGACTTCCGTCCGGTCGAGGCTGCCTCTAAGAAAATCAAGCGACAGGATTTAAGTCAACTGACTGTTGAATTGGAGAGAACCCCCGATATACTGGCACAGGTCAAAGGCAGTTTCATTCGCGTCGGCTTTGCTGCCGAGAGCCACGACATGGTCGCCAATGCCAGGGAAAAGGTGAAGAGAAAAGGCCTGGATTTAATCGTGGCCAACGATATTACCGAGAAGGACTGCGGCTTCGGCACCGAAACCAACCGCGTGACCATCATCGACAGCAAGGGCAAGGTCGATGAACTGCCCCTCCTGCATAAGGGTCAAGTGGCGGAGAGGATACTTGACAAACTACTTACTCTGCTGAAACAGCGGTAAACAGAATCTTTAAGGGCTGAGAATACCACAAGCTCAAATAACCTGACTATGGACTCGGATGAAAAGACCTCTCAACCCCGTGAAAAAGTCCTCGGCCGCCTGCTGGCATTAAGCGACGGCATATTCGCCATTGCCATAACCCTGCTGATACTGAATATCGTGCTGCCCGACAGCACCGCCAGGGCAGAGGTTCCGCAAGCTCTGATAGCGCTATGGCCCAAGTACCTGGCTTTCCTCATCAGCTTCCTGGTCATCGGGCTCTATTGGATTGTCCACGTACGACAGTTCCGCGTTATCTGCAAGTACAATACGGGATTGCTCTGGCTCAACCTTATCTTCCTGATGTTCATAGTACTCATCACCTTTTCTACCAACGTTTTGAGCAATTTTCAGGGGACTGCCAGCGTCATTCTTTATGCGGCGAATATGGCCTGCGCCGGCTTTATGGCCACCGGGCTCTGGATATACGCGGTACGCAGCAAGCTGGTTGACGCGCAGGTTGGTTCGGCGCAGGCCAGGCGCGGTATAATAATGAACCTGGTTGCGCCGGTTATATTCACGCTGTCGATCGGGCTGGCGTTTATAAACGCAGACCTGGCATCCTATTCCTGGATACTGATATTTGTCGGGCACAGAATAGCCGACAGGATACTCAAACTGCCGAAATCCGATGAGGATATTTAATAAACACGGGGTTAAACATGCCTGACATACCGAAAGCCTACGAAGCTAAAAATGTGGAGCAGAGCCGTTATAAATTCTGGCTCGACGGTGAATACTTCAGGCCGAAGATCGACCCGAAGAAGAAGCCCTTCACCATCATCATGCCCCCTCCAAACGTCACCGGCGAGCTGCATGTCGGCCACGCGCTGACGGCAACGCTGGAAGATATCATGACGCGCTGGCACAGGATGCAGGGCGACCCCTCGCTCTGGCTTCCCGGCATAGACCACGCCGGCATCGCCACCCAGGTGGTGGTGGAGAAGGAACTGGCAAAAGAGGGCCTGGACCGCCACGTGATAGGCCGTGAGAAATTCCTGGAGCGCACCTGGGCCTGGGCAAACAGGTCGCGCAGCGCCATAACCCAGCAACACGAGCGCCTGGGCGCATCCTGCGACTGGTCGCGGGAAAAGTTCACCCTCGACGACGGGCCGGTGAAAGCGGTCAAGACAGCATTTGTACGCCTTTACGACAAGGGGCTGATATACCGCGGCGAGCGCATCATCAACTGGTGCCCCAGGTGCAGGACAGCCCTCTCAGACCTGGAGGTGCAGAGCAAGGACCTCACCAGCAACATGTGGCACATGAAATATCCCTACGCGGACGGCAGCGGCTATATAACCGTGGCCACCACACGCCCCGAAACCTACCTGGGCGATGCCGCGGTGGCCGTCAATCCCGAAGATGAGCGGTATACCGGCCTGATCGGGAAAAATGTGGTGCTGCCCGTTATCAACAGGGCCATCCCCATCATAGCCGACGGGGCTATCGACAGGGCTTTCGGCACCGGCATGGTCAAAGTCACCCCTGCACACGACCCTGTGGACTTCGAGATATCGCAGCGCCACGGGCTGCCAGTTATACACATACTCAATCCCGATGCCAGCATGAACGATAACGCCGGGCCCTATGCCGGACTGGACAGGTTCGAAGCGCGCAAAAAGATAGTAGAGGATTTCGAGAAGGCCGGCCTGATGGAGAAGATCGAGCCTTACTCGCACGCCATACCTCACTGCTTCCGCTGCTCCACCGTGATCGAGCCCGAGGTCAGCAAGCAATGGTTCGTTAAGATCGCGCCCCTGGCTAAACCAGCGATTGAAGCGGTCAGGGACGGCCGGATAAGTATCATTCCCGAGCGCTTCACCAAAATCTACCTTAACTGGATGGAGAATATCCGCGACTGGTGTATCAGCCGCCAGCTATGGTGGGGACACCGCATACCTGTCTGGTACTGCCATAAATGCGGGGAGATGACAGTAGCAGTAGATACGCCGGATAAATGCGGCAAATGCGGCAGCACGGACATCGAGCAGGACCCCGACGTGCTGGATACATGGTTCAGCTCCGGCCTCTGGCCACACTCCACGCTGGGCTGGCCCGACCAGACCGATGACCTCAAGTATTTCTACCCCACGTCAGTCATGGAGACGGGCTATGATATCCTCTTCTTCTGGGTGGCGCGCATGATCATGATGGGCATAGAGGACGTGGGGGATGTGCCCTTCCGCACGGTTTACCTGCACGGCCTGATACGCGATGAGAAAGGCGAGAAGATGAGCAAGATGAAGGGCAATGTGCTGAACCCCCTGACCGCCATCGACCAGTACGGCTGCGATGCCCTGCGCTTCGCACTGACCACGGGCACTGCCCCGGGCAATGACCTCAACATGGGGCAGCACCGCCTCGAGGCCGGCCGTAATTTCGCCAACAAGCTGTGGAATGCCGGGCGCTTCGTGCTGAAGGCGCTTGAGGCGGAGCCGTTAACTGCCAGCGCCTTTGCTGAAGCAGGTGTGAAAAGTCAGAAAGAAATCGAGGATCGCTGGATAGTCTCAAAGCTCAATCGCCTGGTCGAGGAAGTCGACAGGCTGCTAAAGGATTTCCAGTTCGGCGAGGCCGAGAAGGAGATCCACGATTTCCTCTGGGGCGAGTTCTGCGACTGGTATATCGAGATATCCAAGCAACGGCTGGGCAGTAAAGATTCTCCCATATCCATACTGGCCTCCGTGCTGGAAACGTCCCTGCGCCTGCTGCACCCCTTCATGCCCTTCATCACGGAGGAGCTATGGCAGAACCTGAGAGAACGTCTGCCGGAGGGAACGCTTGATAAGCCGGCCCTCATCGTGGCCCCGTACCCGCAAGCCAATGTGAAACTGCTTGACCCGGGATCCGAGCAAACCATGGAAACGGTCATGGAGGTAGTGCGCACCATACGCAATGCGCGCGCAGAATATAAGGTGGATCCGGGCAAGTGGGTCGAGTCCAGCGTCTATGCCGGCAACCATCAGGCCGAGCTCAAGGGCAAGGCTACCGTGATCGAGATACTGGCCAAAACACGGCCTTTATACATACTCCCACGAGATCAGAGACCGTCTAAATCTGAAAAAGACATGGTCTATGTGCTCAAGGACGCCGACGTGGTCATCCCCCTGGAGGGGATGGTGGACATCGAAGCCGAAAGGGCGCGCCTATCGAAAGAGATGGGCGTACTGGAGCGTGAGATATCGCGCCTTACGCAGAGGCTGGATGACGGCCAGTTCACCTCCAAGGCGCCGGCCGCGGTGATAGAAAAAGAGAGATCACGCTTAAAGGAATACGGGGACAAGTTCAACCGCATGAAGTCCGAGCTTCAGCAGCTCGACTGAGCGCTGCGGCTGGACATCTTGCGGTACATCAGCAACAGCGCTTTTTTGGTGTCGCTGGCCAGCCGGGGTTTCTCGCTGGTCTTGACGCGGTGGCGGAACAACCAGTAAGTAAATTCCTTCGACTCGGTCAGCGTCAGTGATCTGCGCTGCGGGTATTTCATCTCCTTTTGAAAGGCGATTAACAATTCGGGCAGTTCCGCCCGATAGATTATTTTATATGCCCTGGCCGCCTCTTCTTCAGGGCTTAAGGGCACGATACTGGCCTTTCTCACTTCGTAAACAGTGGCCAGCAGCAAAGCCTGCTCGGTCAGCACGCCGTAAAGGTAGTTAAGGTAAGCCCGGTACTTGGCCGGACCCAGAGCCGCCTTGAATTCCGGCTCGCTAATCTCAATGGGGGGGCGATCGAAGAAGAGCAGGTTGATCAGTTCGTCTTCGGGTATTTGCCCGCTTATCTCATCGCAAAGCCTTTCGGCCAGGCGCAGCCAGTCAAAGGCCTGCCCTCCCACCAGGTACAGGTAACGCTCCCCGTCATATTGTTCCTCCGGGCTGCGCCATATTCTAATAGCCTCCAGCAGAGCGGTATACCAGTTTGTGCCGGCATTGACCTGGTCCTTGAGATGCCTGATGGCACGGGCATCTCCTGCCAGGGCTGCCGCGCGCTGCCCTTCGTATTTATCCTGCGGCATTCACTCCCCCGTATTGACCGGTCAGCGCTTTCGACATGCCGATCTAACTCCTGCGCAGGAAACCGAGTACTTCCTTCAATGGCCTGGTATTCAAAATGTCACCCGGTTGGCACCAGGCCCGGCGCGCCACGCCGATGCCGAATTTCATGAACCCCAGATGGTATACGGCATGCGCGTCCGAGCCGATGGCCAGTGTCACGCCCAGCTCACGCGCGCGGTAGGCGTGAATGTCCTTGAGATCCAGCCTGTCGGGGATGGCGTTTATCTCCAGCGCCTTGCCATACCTGGCGGCCGCGCTGTAAACGGCCTCCAGGTCCACGTCCACCGGCTCCCGCTCGCCAATCTTGCGGCAGGTGGGATGGGCGACCATATCCACATTTGGATTCTCTATAGCGCCTATAATGCGGCGCGTCATAACCTCCCTGTTCTGTAAAAAAGATGAATGCACTGAGGCTATTACGATGTCCAGCTGCGCCAGCACTTCGTCAGGAAGGTCCAGGCTACCGTCCGCCTTTATGTCCACCTCAACACCGTTCAGGAGAAAAGGTCCGTCGGATAAACTATTGAGCTTTTTTATCTCTTCGGTTTGCTTCATGACGCGCTCCAGCTTCCTATCGCTGCCGATATTGCGTCCGCTGGAGTGATCGGTGATGGCGAGGTATTCGTAGCCCAATGCCCCGGCCGCTCCCGCCATATCTTCAATACTGTCTATGCCGTCGCTTCCGGTAGAATGCGTGTGAAAGTCTCCTTTAATATCCCCCAGTTCGATCAGGGCTGGTATGGCGTTCCTCTCCGCCAGGTCTATCTCTCCCATGTCCTCCCTGATCTCGGGAGGGATGTACTGTAGACCGAGATAAGCGTAGAAATCGTCTTCACGCCCAAACCGTTCAACCCTGCCGGTCTTGAGATCAGCAATTCCGTACTCGCTGAGGCTGAATCCCTTCTTCTGCGCCCAGGTGCGCAGGGTGACATTATGCTGCTTGCTGCCGGTGAAGTGCTGCAGCAGCGATCCGAAATCGGCATGCTCCACCATGCGCAGGTCGGCCTGCAAACCGCCCGGAAGAATCACACTGGCTTTGGTCGGTCCCTGCGCCAGCACCTCCCTTACCTGCGACAGCGCGACGAACGCCGTGATAACTGACTGAGGGTCATCGGCGGCGCCCATCAGGTCGATATCGCCAACGGTCTCCTTAAACCTGCGCAGGCTGCCGGCCGGCGTGAGGTTGAGCACGCCGGGCAGCGTTTTCAATACACTTAAAATCTCCTCGACCACAGGTAAAGCTTCGCCCAGCGGGATACGCCTGTCCTTGCGTCTGAAGGCCTCGATGGCGCGCATTATATTGGCGGCGGTTTTTTCTCCCAGGCGATTTAATTTGGCCACCCTGCCGTCCCCGATGGCCGCCTCGAGCTGGTCCACCGTGCCGACACCCAGTTCGGTAGCCAGGCGGTAAGCAGTTTTAGGGCCGATGCCGGGGATATCCATCAGGTTGATGATGCCGTCAGGGAACTGTGATTTCAGCTCTTCGTAATACCTGAGCCGGCCGGTGGTTATCAGCTCCATCGATTTAGCGGCTATGGCATCGCCGATGCCCGCAATGTCTTTGAAATCCTTGCCCTCTTCGTGCATCGATTCCATCTCTTCGGACAGGTGTCTGATAGTCTCGGCGGCGCGCGCATAGGCGCGTATTTTAAACCTGTTTTCACCTTTGAGTTCAAGCAGGTCGGCTATGTTCTCAAAAACAGTGGCGATGTCCGCGTTTTTCACAGGAAATATTTTACCATGTGAATCACGAATTGGTTCATGCTATAATCGATATCTTAGTTAAAGTCTGCCTTTGAAATAATACGACGAAGGAGGTAAGCAGTGGCCGTCTATCCCTGGTTAAACAACTACGATAAAGGTGTACCACATACCCTGGAACCATATCCGGACATCACGCTGCTGGACGTTATTAAGGAAAACGCCGCCCAGGGCCCGGATCGCATGATGATCTGGTTCAAAGGCAATACCATATCCTATCAGAAATTTGTTGAATACGTTGAACTGCTGGCCAGGGCATTGGCCGGTTCCGGCGTGAAAAAGGGCGACCGGGTCGCGCTGATGATGCCCAACTGTCCCCAGATAATCATCAGCCAGTTTGCCGTATGGAGGGCGGGCGGCATCGCGGCAC
>CAZKOL010000028.1:0-22663 GCA_964554375.1 uncultured Dehalococcoidales bacterium | reverse complement strand
TGTGCGTCAGCGAGTTTGACAGCACCACGGACATCTTCAAGGCCAAGGAGATACTTAAAGACCATATGTGCATCATGGGAGATGTCCCCGCCTCGCTCAACAGCATCGGCACGCCCGAAGAGGTGACGGCCTACTGTGAAAAGCTGATCGATCATGTAGGCAAGGGCAAGACGGGTTTCATCCTGAGCACGGGATGCACCATACCCTTGGACACCAAATTTGAGAACTTCCAGGCCATGATCGATTCAGCGAAGAACCATCTGCCGCAGTAGTCTCCCGTACCAACACTGAGACCAGCGTCTACAACCTGGTTGCCACCAGCAGCGACGGCGCCCAGTAGCAGGCGGTCAGCATAAACGTGAAATAGCCGCAGGGCTGCCGCATGATCGCATACAAGTAATCTGTGTGAGTCGCGGGACTACGGCATGGCGCCCCGGTCGTACAAAATGCCGCTGCAGATGGTAAAGTAGAAGGGCATGTCCGGTTGTGAACAAATGCATAAAGAGGAGGCCTGCGATGTCCGGTTTATCTGCAAAGCGAAGAAAGGGCGTGTTGATTGCAGTCCTGGTCATCATCGGCGCTCCGGTCGTGTTGTTCCTGGGACTGCTGGCGACCATCGCTATCATGTACGGTCCTGAATACGCTTACCGCGTGCTGGTCTATAACGAGGCGACAATCCAGGACTACAAGCGGGTATTCCCGGCGCGTACCGTCGAAAACCAGCCTCCCATCTTCAATTTCAAGACAGCCGCGCAGCCACTGCAGATAGGGAAGGTGACTTTTACCTATCCGGCGGGCAATGCCACAACAATTGACTTCGAGCCTTACCTGGCGCAGTCCGATTCAACGGCCTTTATCGTAATCAAAGACGATACAATCCTGTATGAGAAATACCCGAGCGGCTACCAGCGCGACTCGATCCAGAGATCATTCTCCATGGCCAAGTCGATCACTTCAACGCTTGTCGGCCTGGCGGTGCAGGATGGTTATATACACAGCATAGATGACGCTATGATCACATACCTGCCCGAACTCAAGGGCCGCGGGCTTGACGCAATGACCATCAGGGATCTACTGGTGATGAATTCCGGCGTCGCTTTTACCCTGCTGCCGCGAGACGCTTTCATACTGGCCCAGCCCTTTTATGATGAAGCATTGATGTACTATATGCCCAATTCACGGGCACATGTGCTGCAATTACACTCGGGCAAGGAAGCAGTCGGCGAATATTTCCTCTACGACGACTATTACCCATTGTTAGAAGCGCTGATCATAGAGCGCACCAGCCACAAGACCATATCAGCATACACAGAGGAGAAGCTGTGGAGACAGCTCGGAATGGAATATCCCGCGTCCTGGAGCTTGGATAGCGAGCAGGATGGATTCGAGCAGGCGGCCAGCGGTTTCAACGCGCGGGCCATCGATTTTGCCAGATTCGGCCGTCTTTTCCTGAACGACGGCAGGTGGGAAGGCAGGCAAATACTGCCTGAGGGCTGGGTTAAAGAGGCAACTTCACCCGATCCCAACGATAAAAGGCCCTGGATGAATGATCAGGCCTGGAAAAATGCGGGGGGCTATTACAAATATCACTGGTGGGGGATCGTCAATCAGGATGGAACATATGATTACACTGCAACCGGCAGCCCCGGTGGTCAGATTATATACATCAGCCCGGGCCACAACGCAATCGTGGTGCACAACGGCGCCAGCGGAGACCCGATGGTATGGGCGATGATCGCTCATTCCATTGTTCAGAACCTTAAATAGCAGTTGCGAAAAATTATTATGATTTTTGATACGACTAAAAGAACAAAGGTAGTATCGATAAAAGCCCTGTTTATTGTTATTGTTGCAGCCGGATTATTGCTGACAGAATTAAATTGTTCAAATTTACCTTCCAGCGATTTAAATCTGAAGCTGCAACAAGCGGTTTCCGAGCTTGTAGAAAAAGATCAATCGATTGAGAATTGTGTCCTGGCTGTGACGAAGGGTGATGGCTCTTACTCCTGGGCGGGCGCAGCCGGAATCGCCAACCACGACGATCAGGCGCCTATGACCAAAGACACTCCTATATATATTTCCAGCGTCACAAAACTATATACTGCTGCGGCAATCATGAAATTATATGAAGAGGGAGCGCTCTCTTTAGATGATCCAATGTCCAAATACCTGCCGGCAGACCTTATCGGAGGCATCCACGTCTATCAGGGGAAAGATTATTCCAGCGAAATTACCATTAAGCAATTGTTATCGCATACTTCGGGCATAGCAGATTACTACACTGAGAAATCAAAAGACGGCAAAGATCTTTTTGAGTTGTTGCTTGAAGAGCCTGAAAGGCCCTGGACCGTGGACGAGACTATCGCAAGGGCCAGGGACGACCTGGAACCTCATTTTCCGCCGGGTACGGATGCATCCTATTCGGATACAAATTTCCAATTGCTGGGGAAGATTATAGAAAAGGTAACCCAAAAACCGCTTCACATCGTTTATCAGGATTTTTTCTTCCGTCCGCTGGGCCTCAAAAATACCTGGCTGACAGGCCGTTCCGAACCCCGGGTTGCTCCATCAAGCCCCCCTGCCGACGTATTTTATCAGGGCAGGGTGATCACCAGCACCCGCTCGAATGAGGCCTACTGGGCCGATGGAGGCATTGTTACTACGGCAGAAGAGATGATCATTTTCCTCAAAGCCTTAAATGAAGGAAAAATAATTCAAAGGGATACACTGGAGTCGATGCACGACTGGCATAAACTGGAATTCCCGATGCAATATGGGTATGGCACAATGTATTTTCAACTGCCCTGGATAATGAGCAAAGTGATGGGGCTGACTCCGCTGTGGGGCCATTCCGGCTCCACAGGTTCATTCCTCTATTATTCAGAAGATCGTGATTTGTACGTGGCGGGAACTATTAACAATGTAGGCTCTAATATTAAACCATTTATACTGATAGGAGATGTTCTGAAGCTATTCGATACATGAGATAGTACGCCTAATTATTTAACATAAACAGCAGTGAAGTGCTAAGATGGTCTTAACGGTGACATATTTATGGAAAAGAAGAAGGTAGTTGCTTACTGGAATATTTATGATTCTGAAACGGCACTAAAAATAACCGGCCCCGTTACGATGTTTACGTGTAAGACCGGGGGTGGCCTTAATCGGGTAAAAAGATAAAACTGTGGGTTTGAGTCTGAAAATAAGGAGGTGGCGATATGGCGGTTGTAGCTTTTGTACTGGTCACAACCAGAATAGGTGAGACTAAGGAAGTTCTCAAGGGGCTGAAAAAGATTGACGGCGTTAAATCCGTGGATGTTGTGATGGGCCCCTATGATATCATTGCTGTGGTGGAAGGAGAGTCCCTGGAATCCATAGGCAAGCTTATCACCGGGCATTTCCATAAAGTTGAAGGCCTTGAGCGCACTACCACGTGTCAGACAATACGTGTTGCATAATTACGTCTAATCAGCGGTAGAAAGCCCCTGATAACTACTGACAGGATATTTGTTGTCCAACAGGGTTATTGAAACATATTTTAGGGGTCTAATAATGAGATCACTGGATGCAATAGGAAAAGAAGAACTAAGGGACCTTCTGGGCAAAGGCTGGCTTACTCATGACGGAATGTGGTTTTACAGCGTTTACAACGCGTATGGTATAGAGAGGGCAAATAAACTGAATAAAGATGCTATCAAGTCAATGGTCCCGTTTGAAGTGCAGAGGCTTACGCAGATTATCGGCATTAATAAAAACCAGCTAAAGTCAATGGAAGATATCAGAGACTTCGTGCTTTGTGGAATGGAATTAATCCTGCCGGCTTCCGTCTTCAGTAAGTTACACTTCAGTACTACTTCCAGAAATGTGCTTCACTGGGAGTGGGAGAAAAATGAGTGTTTTGCCTATAAGGGTATGAAAAGGATGGGCGTGATAGAGAGCTATGAATGCGGTGTGATGTATCGCATTGAATGCTGGCTGGAATCACTCGACCTGAAATTTATCGCTAATCCGCGGCCTGAAAAGTGCCAGATGCACGAAAGAGGCTATTGCGCGGGTGATTATGAATTTCAGTTTTAATTGGCGGCATAAATCATTCAATCAAAGGTGATGCATACGATGAAAAACTGGAAATTGGTTCCTCTTGTATTGATGATCCTGTGTCTGCTGTCTGTCGCGCAGGTCGGTTGCAAGGACCCGGTTCGCCTCGATATCGACAAGATGAATACCTCACACTCGGCGCCGGAAGATTATAGCTTAATGTTCCAGCCCGACAGCTTCCGCTACTTCTGCAATATTGATCAACTGAATCTCCAGTTGGATTGGGTGCGCAGGTCTGATTACATTTTCCCCCTTAAGGAAACAAAGGACATCTTTACGGTGGACTACACATTTCACGGTGAGCGATACACCCTCGACGAGTATTTCGAGAGAAGCCATGTTCTGGGCTTTTTGGTTCTCCACGAAGACCAGATAGCGCTCGAAAAATACTTCTATGACGCGGGACCGAAGTCCCATTTCATCTCCAATTCGATGGCCAAGTCTATCATATCGGTACTGACCGGCATCGCCATTGCAAAGGGAGAGATCAAAAGCGTTGACGATCCGGTCACGCGTTATCTTCCTTGCCTTTCGGAAAGCGGCTTTAAGGACGTGACCGTCAAACAACTGCTGCAAATGGCAACCGGAATTTGCTGGAACGAAGACTATTTGGATACGGATAGCGATTTTCATCGCTACATGCGGGCCTGGTCGCAAGGCAAGCCGACTTTCATGGAGTTGGCGGCCACCTGCAAATCAATTGAGCCGCCCGGCACTCGATTCGAGTATCAGAGCATCGACACTCAGGTACTGGGACAGCTTCTTGCAGCGGCCACCGGCATACCACTTAACAAGTATTGTGAGAAGGAACTATGGCACAAACTCGGCGCGGAGGATGACGCCTTTTTTTATCGCGGTAAACAACAACCCCAAATCCCAGCCGCAGTGTGCTTTTGCGCTACGCTCAGGGATTACGGGCGCTTCGGCCTCATGATGATGAACGGCGGTAGATTAGGCGGCAATGAAATCGTATCGGGAGATTGGGTCCGCATGTCCACCACCACCGAGGGCGCATCGGAACTTCCCCAGCCCGCCGGCCCCGGTGATGAGTATTCGGAGAGCCTGGGATATGCCTATCAATGGTGGCTGCTCGACGGCGGCGTTTACATGGCGATGGGCATTTACGGACAGGCTATTTACATCGATCCCACCCACCACATCGTCATCGTGCAAACCAGCGCCTGGCCTAAACCCGACCCCGACGAAGGCTGGGATGAGATGATCAAAGTCATGACCACCGTTGCAGGCAAACTCGGCTCTTCAGAGAGTTTTACGCAGCGAATTTGGGAGGAGAATTATTCGTTCTATCAGAAAATCCTGAACATGCCCTTTAATCAGGAACTGCTCAGCAGCGAACTCGACGAAGAAGTATTCAGAGACTACATCATCCAGGATTATCAGTTTCTTCAAAATTATAAAAGGGTTTACGGCATTCTGCTCGCGAAGGCCCCGGACGAGACCGCGATGCAATTCATCGCAAACATGATTAAGGAAATAGACGAGGAAATCGAATGTATTCACAAACCCCATATCGAGAAGTACCATATAACCAGGGAAGAGTTGATAAACTCGACACCCAATCCCAGCACGGAGTTCTACAACTCTTTTCTCGTCAAGACCGCGACGCTCGAACCATTCGAGGTGGGATTAATGGCGACTCTGCCTTGCCAACGGATCTATTATCAGCTTGGCGTTGACATGAAGCAGTCGGCAAAAGTGCAGAGTAACAAATACCAGGCATGGATCGACGAATATGGGGACGAACCCTGGGAGAAAAGCGAAACAAAAGAAATTGTCGATTTCGTCGAGAAATACATGAGGGCGACAACCGACGAAAACAGGCTGAAAATGAAGAATGCGTATGAGACCGCTATGAAGCTGGAGTACATGTTTTGCGATGGCGTTTACAGGAAGGTGAAGTGGATTGAGTGACGAAACAGAACTGCTCAAGTTGGCTGATCTGAATCTGATCGAGTTCTGGCGAGAGAGTTCGAAATGGATCCCGGATACGGAGATTCTTGAGACCCATGAAACCGTATTCATAGATTGCGGCATTGATTTCCCGGGTTGCAGCCTGGCGTTCAACCTGTCGGAAGAGCCGGTCGAACAGCCGGCAGAATTTGTAGCTCGGGCCAAAGCCTTTTTCTCCGGCAGGAAGCGAGGCTTCTCAATCATGCTGCGGGGCCATCGTGACCATGCCATAATTCAATACTGCAAAGACCAGAAAATATTCCTGGTAGACGATTCACTCGGCATGGTGCTTGACGGGAAAGCGAAAGGAGGACAGGCGCCTGCCGGAGCGGAACTGCGCTGGGTCAACAGCGCCGGGGAACTGCAGGACTTCAGGGCGGTTGCAGCAGAATCATTTTTAGACCTGTTATTTCCACGGGAGGTCAGCGAAGCTTATTTCACACATGCTGAGCGCGTGCTGAGTCCGTTCTCAATACTGGCAACTGTCTATTTTGATGGGGAACCTTCATGCAGCGCCATGGCCATGCTCAGCCACGGCATAGCCGGAGTCTACTGGGTAGGCACGATCAGGAAAGCTCGCGGCAAGGGACTGGCCAAATACTGTGTACAGGAAGTCAGCAACGCTGCGATCGACATGGGCGCACGGATAGTTGTGCTCCAGGCAAGCAAATTCGGAAGCCCTGTATATCCCAAGATCGGCTACCGCGAGTTCAGCACATATCCACATTTTATTTGCTCGAGCAAATGAGCAGTAAGAAATAACCTGGCACAGAACTACTTTTTCTTCCTTGCCTCGTTTAGCTTATCCCCTTCTTACCCGCATCCGTATAGAGTTTCCTTACAGCCTGCAAGTTCTTATAGAATTTCTCCAGGTCCATCTCTTTTCCTGCAACGCTGGGCGGTTTATAGGGTATCCTTCCCACGGCTGAAAAATCGTCCTCTGAAATCAGGGCGGATTCGACCACCTCCAGGATCACCGGGGACCTGTGGCCGAGCAATACCGTGCCGGCCCTGCAGAAGAAGTCGACGTATTCGTGGCCGTCGATATCGTAGAGCTTTGAACACTGTGCGCGCGATTTACCCGTGCGCGACAGGAAAAGCTCCAGTATCTGCTTGTTAAATATATCCATATCGGCCCACCTCCAGATCAGATTCCTCGAATGTCCATTACATGCGGTTTAGACGCTGGCGCGCTTCCTCTGCCTCTTTCATTATCCTGTCAACAAGTTCCTTAATAGTGGGAATATCGTGTATAAGACCGACGCACTGACCTACCGAGACAGGTCCTTTAGTAAGGTCTCCCTGCTCCACGGCCTGTCTCATCTTTTCGCCACTTATCACCGGCAGCAACTGTTTGAGATCTGCTCCTGATGCCTCCATGCACAGTATTTTTTCCACGAGATCGGTTCGCAGGTATCTAACCGGGTCGCGTAGCGAACGAAGGCACACCGCAGTGTCTGTTTCCCGGGCCTTGACGCAAAATTCCTTGATGTTGGAGTGTATCGGACATTCCCTGGTCACGAAAAATCGTGTGCCCATGAGAATAGCTTCAGCGCCCATGGCAAGTGCAGCCACCAGGCCTTTGCCGTCGACAAAGCCGCCTGCGGCAACAACCGGTATCTCAACTTCCTGAATAGTCCGCTGAATTAGAATAAGAGAGGTGACATCCCCCATTCCTGCATGTCCGGCGCATTCCAGTCCCTCCACAGCTACAGCATCGGCGCCCGCCCTTTCAGCCGCAAGGGCATGCTTCACGGTAGTTGCCTTATGGAGGCACGTGATGCCGGCTTCGTGAAGACGGCTGATGACCGCCGGTTGTACAGGGCCAACGGTCTCAGTGATTTTAACCCCTTCTTCGATTATGGCCTCAATGAACTGGTCGTTCGGTATTTCCCTTGCCGCCGGAAGATAGACCAGCTGCACAGCGAACGGATTGCCGGTCAGCATTTTTGTCTTCCTGATTTCGCGTTTGAGCTCTTCCTTTGTACCGAGACATACCGAGTTCAGTGTTCCCAGTGCCCCGGCATTGCTGATCGCCGAGACAAAATCAGCCAGGCTCAAGTAGAGCATAGAACCCTGAATGATGGGGTAGCGAATGCCTAATTTCTCGGTGATCCTGGTTCTAAACACAAAGCACCCTGATGAAATTTATAATTTGGCGCCTTTCTTTCTGGCAGGGCGTATCTTCGATACTTTTGCAGAGTAAGGACATATGAACGCTTCCTGCTTTTTATCCGCAGACTTCATCGCCCCGTAGATCATCTCTGTCAAATCGTCGGCCATATCTGACATGCAGGTGACCGATTCCGACTTAGTCCCCAGCAATGAAAATATGCATATGTGTCTCAGCGCGCCGAAATACATCATTTCCGCCACGCGGATATTTAAGTCCGGGCTGATGTCGCCCGATTTCTGTCCTTCTTTTATTATGGCCGTGAATAATCTGCCGGTCAGCACGGCTGTCTCCCATGCCCTCCTCGATTTTTTCCAGATAGTGGGCGATGTGCTGATATACAGGGTCCAGGCAATGGGCTTGTTATGATCATAGAAATCAAGGTAAAACCAGGTCATCTTCCTTATTTTATTGATCACACCCTTGATACCGACGAGGTGATTCCGCAGCTCGTTATCCATCTGCCTGATCTTCTCCACGGTGATAGCGTCTAACATGTCCTCCTTGCTCGTGAAATGCTTGTAGATGCTCGCTGGAGATATGCCCGACGCCCTGGCTATATCACGGATGGTAGCCGTGGTGAAGTCAACGTTATTAAAAACAGAAATGGCAGCTTCAATGATTCTTTCTCTGGTTATCCCGTGCGGATTCTTGCGTTTTGTTCGATTCATCTCGTATTCCCGATACAAAAACAATGATATTTTATACAGACTGATTTTTAGCCGTTAAGTTTATTCATATTTAAAAAATCTTGTCAAATCAATAGGATGGCTTATCAGGTATTGACAAGCATATAAACTATGTGCTAACCTAGCTAAATGTAAACAATGTTTACTATGGGTTTGTAGAGGTAGAATCAGGCTTATATACTTATTAACACTCACTTTATTTTAATTTTAGTAAACATTGTATATATTTGCAACCGGGCTACAGTACTTACACGGGACAGCGCATCCAAATCCTGCGTAGCAAAAGGGCTGGTAAGATGAGTATCTTTGGTGAGAAACACGAGATCTTCAGGAAAAACGTAAAACGTTTTGTAGATACGGAGATCAACCCGCATATAGGCAAGTGGGAAAGGGATGAGTATTTTCCGGCAGAGCTGATGCCGAAATTGGGCGATTTGGGGTGTCTGGGCATCACATTTCCCGAGGACTGCGGCGGCGCGGGAGAGGACTGGACCATGTCCCTGGTTTTCCACGAGGAGCTGGCCCGGTCAACCGGTATGGGCATCCCCATCAGCATCACCGCACATACTGATATGTCCCTTCCTCATCTTGCACGGTTGGGAACCGCTGAACAGAAAGAGCGATACCTGGCCCCTGCGATAAAAGGAGAGAAACTGGCAGGGGTCTGGGTTACGGAACCACACTGCGGATCCGATGTCGCTGCCATCAAGACTACGGCGATAAGATCAGGTAATCACTATATCGTGAACGGCAGCAAGCAGTTCTCAACTAACGCTATGAAAGGCGACTTCGGAATTATGCTGGTCAGGACCGGAGAGGCTGATTCGGGGTACCGGGGACTTACCATGCTGATCGTCGAGACATCTACGCCGGGATTCAAGGCGGTGCCCATCAGGAAAATGGCGTTAAGAAGCGGAGATACCGGGACGATATACCTGGACGATGTCCGCGTTCCCGTGGAGAACCGCCTGGACGAAGAAAACAGGGGTTTCTATAACCAGATGATAGGCTTTGAAAGGGAGAGGTTGTCGCTGGCTGCAACAGCGGTGGGTTCCGCCCAGGTCGCGCTGGATGAGGCAGTGCTCTACGCGAGGGAGAGAAATGCCTTCGGCAAGCCGATATCCAGATTCCAGGTCATAGCTCATCGATTGGTAGACATAGCGGTCAACCTGGAGGCCGCCAGGCAGCTAATGTACAGGGCCGTCGAGATGTTCTGCGAGGGCGAGGAGGGAAAGCAGAGCGCCACTACAAAAAAGATGTGCTACATGGCAAAGCTATTTGCCACAGACGCAGCTCAAGAACTGGTGAGCAGTGCCGCCCAGGTTTTCGGAGGGTCCGTTGTGGACGATGACCTTATCATTTCAAGGCTATACCGGGACATCAGGATAGGAACCCTGGGAGGAGGCGCATCCGAAATTATGAAAAATATAATAGGAGGTCTTATGGGGCTCTAATTTAAATATCGCTTTGACTATCGTTTAGTACAGTCACGGGTGGTTCAAAAATATATCGACAGGAGGTAATTTATGAGCAGTGCAGAAACAGGATCCCTACCGTCAAATAAATTGAAGACGAGCATAACCAACCTTCTCCCGGGAAAGATACTGGTACGGGGTTACCCGTTAGAGGAGCTGATAGGAAATATCAGCTATGGGGAAATGATATACCTATGCCTTAAGGGTGAACTACCTGACAAAAATACAGCCAGGATGCTGAATGCCCTGCTCTTAGCCATAACGGATCACGGACTGGTAAGCGCGGCAAGCCCGCCGGCCAGGATTGTATGCGCGGGCAATCCCGATCCGATCAAGGGCCTCTGTGCCGGCATCCTGAGTATCGGCGTCGTCACAGGATCGCCCAAGGAATCGGCGCGCTTCATCAACGGCGCCTACAGGATGATGAAGGAGCAAAACCTGTCACCGGAGCAGGCGGCCGACAAGATCGTTGACGATTATGTTGCCAACAGGAAAAGGCTGCTGGGCGTAGGCCATCCGCTTTTCAAGGACGTGGATATCAGGGCGGCGAGGCTGAGGGAGATCGCAGTTCAAACCGGGTTCATCGGGGATAAGCTCAAGCTTTTCGAGCTCATACATCAAAAATATCTGCAGAAGCTGGGCAAGAAAAACCTGGTGATAAACGTTGATGGCATGATGGCCGCCATCATGTGCGAAATGAATTTCGACGAGGACATAATCGACATAATCGCGGTACTGTCATACCTCCCCGGAATATGCGCGCACACATATGAGGAGTTGAAAGAGAAGACCGGCATGGGCTTGGTCTATCAGCTAGCCATGGTCTATGAATATGCCGGCCCGGAAGAGAGGCACTTACCCAAAGACAGGCTGACCTGAGCGAAATCAACAATAAAAAATATGCAGGCAGGCAATACCTAAGCAAATTAATTCGTCAAGGAGAAAGTATCAAATGGGAAAATATTTTGAGGATATAAATGTCGGGGACCACTGGACGACGCCGGCAAGGACAGTAGAAGCAGCCGACATCATAAATTTTGCAGGCATCTCTTCGGACTGGAACCCGCTTCACACCGATGAGGAATACGCCAAGAAAATATTCGGCGGCCGCATAGCGCACGGCCTGCTGGTACTGGCGATAGCCTCCGGCCTCACGGCCAGGGGCGGCAGCCTGCGAGATACCGAGGATACCATCATAGCCTTCCTGGGTATATCCAGCCTGAAGTTCATGAATCCAACAAGGATCGGGGATACCATCCACCTTGAGGAGGAAATAGTAAACAAACGGGAAACTAAAAGCCCTGAGAGGGGTGTCGTCACCTGTAAATGGACCGTGAAAAACCAGAAGGGTGAACCGGCTATGGAGGCCGAAGCAAGTTCGCTGATAAGGAGGAAGCAGTAAATCGAGAAGATAACCAGTTGAAGTAATATTATGACTAAAGCGTTATTGCGAACCAAACTATGCGATTTATTTGATATCGAGTATCCCATCATATTGGCCGGGATGGGTGACGTTATCAGGGATTACACGGTATCCACCGGAAAATTGTGTGCCGCGGTTTCCAACGCCGGAGGCCTGGGTACGATCGGCGGTGGAACCATGAGCGCAGCACAATTACGCCACGAGATCAGAGACGCCAAAAGCTTGACCAAGAAACCATTCGGAGTAGACCTGATATTTCCGGCCGGACCGGCGATCGACGGCACAGTATCCGAGATCCAGGCTAAACTGCCGGCCGATCTAACCGGTTTTATAGACGGATGGTATGAGCAATACAAGGTACCGCACGAAAAGGGCCCCGAGGTTAAGATTTTCGATGAAGACCTGGCCATGCAGCAGTGGAAGATCGTGGTCGATGAAGGCATTAAGATAATAGCCCTAGGCCTGGGGACGCCGGACTGGATCATCCCCGAAGCTCATGCCAAGGAGATGAAAGTAATGTGCCTGGTGGGCAACGTCAGGCAGGCTGCCAGGCTGGCCAGGATGGGCGCGGACCTGATAATAGCACAGGGACATGAGGCCGGCGGACACACCGGCAGGATCGGGCTCATGTCGTTATTACCTGCGATTGTTGCCGCCGTCAGCCCGGTCCCTGTAGTAGCCGCCGGAGGCATAGTGATCGGAAGCCAGCTCGCTGCTGCCCTGGCCATGGGAGCTGTTGGAGTATGGATAGGCACCGCCTTCGAGGCCACCTTCGAGTCTCCAATCACTGAACTGGGCAAACAGAAGCTTGTGGAAGCCGATGAAGAGAGTGCTCGAATCTCCAAAATTTATACGGGTAAAACAGCGCGCACTTTGCGCAACCCGTTCACGGAAAGCTGGGAGAAGGCGGGGCTGCGCACCCTGCCCATGCCTTATCAAAACTATCTGGTCAGGGATTTCTTTTACTCGCTTGAGAGGAACAAGCCAGAGCTGATCTTTGTTGGCTCGGGACAGGGAGTAGGCCTGATAAAAAAGATCAGGAGCGCTAAAGAAGTGGTTGATGACTTTGTGCAGGGCACCGTCGAGGTCCTCAAGATGAGGTTGCAGGACGAAGTCACTATAAAAAATTAAGATTATTAAGGAGGCGTGAGGTCATGGCGAATAAAATGGCATTTCAGGGATCATCTATGGAGTGGCAGCTCAATCTGTATAAGATCATAGAGCGTGGTATCCGTTATTTCCCGAAACAGGAGATAGTCTTTCAAACTTACGATAAGGGCGTGCAAAGGTATACCTATGCAGACCTGTATAAGCGGGCCTGCAGTATGGCTAACGCGTTAAAGAACCTGGGGCTGAAACCAGGGGGCCGGGTTACCGTATGTGGGACCAATATAGTTGAAGTATTCGAGAGCCATATGGCCATCCTGTTGGCGGGTGGCGTTGTGAACAGCACCAATCCGCGCTTTTCAGTCGATTACATCATGAAAGGCATCAACCGCATGGAGGATAGCATTGCGATCGTCGACAGGTTACTGGTGCCCCTGTTTGAGAAGATGGCGCCGCAATTGAAGACGATCAAGCATTATATCATCATACCTGACAAGGTCGAGACCACACTGAATCCTGTCTACTCCTTTTCCGAACTGTGTAAATCCACATCATCGACCCTAGACCTTGATGCGTTATTTGACACTAACGAGTATGAAGCAGCTTTCCATCAATGCACTACCGGAACCACCGGAACCCCCAAGGCCTGTGTTTTCTCCCACAGAGGATGCTATCTCCAGATACTGGGACAGTGCCAGACAGATTCTCATGCATTCACACAGTATGACACTATCTTGCACGTAATTCCTTCATATCACGGTTTCTGGTTCTATCACTTCGCCGGATGGCTACTGGGGATGAAGCAGGTCTTCATAGGCCCGATGTTTGATCCCGACCTGGTGATGAAACTGATTCAACAGGAGAAGGTGACCTGTACAGGTGGGACACCCGAGGTGTGGACTATGGCATTGAACTTCATGAAAATGCAGAAAGCCAAGGGTATTACATATGACCTGAGCAGCCTGAACCGCATATTTTTGGCGGGTACCGCGCCACCGGTCTCTCTGCAGAAAGATTTCGAGGAGATGGGCATTAAACCGCTGCATGTATTCGGCATGACGGAAATGAACGGCCCGCACGGAACCTCCAGCAGGCCCAAACCATACTTTAAACTCTCAAAAGATGAGCGCTATGAGCTGATGAAAAAGCAGGGGCTGCCGCTTCCGCTGGTCCAGGTTAAGGGACTTGATGACAAGGATAAAGAGATCCCGTGGGACGGTACAACCATCGGAGAACTGTGTCTGAAAGGCGGCTCCGTTTTACGCAATCACTATGCGATGGAAGAAGAATCTAAAACTCTGTGGACCAAAGATGGCTGGTTCCGCAGCGGCGATTTAATAACGATTGATGCCGAAGGGTACATGACCATCATGGATCGTAAAAAGGACCTGATCAAGACAGGCGGAGAATTCATTTCCACGATTGAGCTTGGCGCCAATATTTTCGCGCATCCCAAGGTAGCTGAGACGGCTGTGGTCGGCATACCTCATCCGAAGTGGGGTGAACGACCGCTGGCACTTGTCGTTCCCCAGGCAGCGAACAAGGGGGATATCACTGAAGAGGAAATCCTTATATTCATACAGCCCAGTGTACCCGGCTGGTGGTTGCCTGATCAAATCCTTTTCGTGGAAGAGATCCCGAAAACCAGCGTGGGCAAGATTGACAAATCCGCGATCAAGTTAAAGTACAAGGACCACAAGCTGCCCGAAGTACCCCTGTATAAAACTCTATTCGGAAAATAGGTTACAGCACTGCGGACAAACTGAACCTGGCTGCAACCTCCGCCAGCCCCATAGCCGTGCACGGCTATGGGGCTGGCAGCATAGTAAGCGTATAAATCACATCCATGTCTACTGCATAGCGCCCTAAAAGAACTACTTTTTCTTCCTTGCCTCATTTAGCTTATCCCCTTCTTACCCGCATCCGTATAGAGTTTCCTTACAGCCTGCAAGTTCTTATAGAATTTCTCCAGGTCCATCTCTTTTCCTGCAACGCTGGGCGGTTTATAGGGTATCCTTCCCACGGCTGAAAAATCGTCCTCTGAAATCAGGGCGGATTCGCTTTTTCCCTTTTTCATGACCTTCGACCCCCCTTCGTTTGCATAAGATGACATCTGAATGCCAATACAATGCCACTGGCATTCAGGATCGCCAGGCTTTTCAACGTTAAAATCGAAGACATCTTTGACGATGAAAGCAGGCCCGGTGAATTCAGCGGTTATCCGCTGCCATCATAGACTGCTACCTGTTCAACCCATTCACCGGCGATACCACCACATTTAATTGACAAAGTCGGAAGGAGCTATTACATTAAAAAGCCAACGGTGGAAAGCCCGGAATAGAACCAGAGGAGGTGCGACCTGAGTGCGCGTGGAAAGTCCCTGTTTTGCGTAGCGTTGGTACTTCTCGTCACTGTCATCCCGGCAGGGTGCGCTGCCCCACCGCCTGAGGAAGGGATCGGCAGAGTTGAAGTGCTCGGTGTCTGGGGAGGGGAGGAGATGGCCAGCTTTCAGGCCATGGTAGCGCCGTGGCATGAAAAAACGGGCGGCGTCATGGAGTTCACCGGCACCAGGGACCTTATGGCCATTTTAACGACGCGGGTCGAAGCCGGTAACCCGCCGGATGTGGTCATTTTGCCCAATCCCGGTCAGATGGTTGAGCTGGCCGGAGACGGCAAACTGATAGCCCTTGACTCCTTCCTGGATATGAACAGAATGCGCAGGGAATACGCGCAGGGGTGGCTTGACCTCGGCAGCGTAAATGGCAGGCTTTACGGCATCTTCATGAAGGCCGCCGGCAAGGGCACAATCTGGTACAATCCCCGAGTATTCGCAGCCAACGGCTGGAAAGAGCCCGCTACCTGGGATGATTTAATAGCCTTTTCCGACCGCATCGTTACCGAAGGTAAGACTCCCGCATATCCGTGGTCGGTAGGATTAGAGAGCGGTGAGGCCAGCGGCTGGCCGGCTACCGACTGGATCGGTGAAATCCTGCTCCATGAGTCGGGGGGTAAAGTCTACGACCAGTGGATTAACCATGAAATCCCCTGGACAGATCCCAGGATTAAATCCGCCTGGGAAAAGTTTGGCCGGATAGTGTTTACCCCCGGCTATGTTCCCGGCGGCGCTATCGGTGCTCTGGCCACGGGTTTTATCGATGCGTCATATCTACCCTTTGAGGATCCGCCGAAGGCGGCCATGTACTGTCTGGGGTCCTTTACACAGGAGTTTATCGCGGACCAGTACCCCGGTCTGGTGGCCGGTGAAGACTATGCTTTCTTCCCCTTCCCTGCCATTGATTCACGCTATGCCGGAGCGGTTACCGGCGGCGCCGACATTGTGGTTGTTTTCAAAGACACCCCGGCCACACGCTCCTTCGTGAACTATCTGACCTCAGCCGGAGCGCAGGAGATCTGGGTCAAGCGGGGTGGATTTACCTCTGTGAACAAACTGGTCGACCTGGACGCCTACCCCGATGCCCTGTCCCGCAAGGCCGCCGAGCAGCTGACCGGGGCCACCATCTTTCGTTTCGACGCCGACGACAGCATGCCATCAGCGGTGCAGAAGTCTTTCTGGGAAGGGACGCTGAATTACCTGCAAAACCCGGATAAACTGGACAGCAGCCTTACCGATATCGAGTCCAGAGCGGTTGAGGCCTATGGACAGGCCGGTTTGATACCCGAGTGAGGCTACCCTGACCTATGGCAGGATGGCTCCGCTCGGGACCAGGAGGGAAATCGATTAACAGGCGCGGACGTCTCATACCCTGGCTCTGGTTATTGCCGTCATTCCTGTTTATGGCGGTGTTTCTCATCTATCCCGTCATCGATACCCTTCTTATCAGCTTCATGAACAGGGATTCCAGCGCCTGTGCCGGCGCAGCTAATTACCAGTACGTTTTCACCAATAGCGCCGCTCAGACAGCTCTGCTGAACAATGCCCTTTGGCTGGTTTTCTTTACCGTTCTTACAGTCGGCCTCGGTTTAATTTTTGCTGTGTTGACCAATCGTGTCCGCTATGAGGCTGTAGCCAAGGCAGCTATTTTCATTCCCATGGCCATCTCCTTTGTCGCGGCGGCGGTAATCTGGCGGTTTATGTACACCTTCCGGCCTGAAGGATTTACCCAGATCGGCCTGGTCAATGCCGTTGCCACCAACCTCGGCCTGGACCCCACGGCCTGGCTGGTGCAACAGCCCCTTCCCTATATCGACCTGCTGCTGCCGGCGCCGCTTCATACGAACAACTTTGCACTGATTGCGGTTGGAATCTGGATGTGGACCGGTTTTGCCATGGTAGTGCTGTCGGCCGGATTGAAGGGAATTTCAACTGAAGTTATAGAGGCTGCCCGGGTGGACGGGGCCAGTGAATGGCAGATATTCCGGCGCATTATCCTGCCCATGCTCAGCCCGACCATCGCGGTAGTAGCGACTACCCTGGTCATTCAAGCGCTGAAAAATTTCGATATGGTATGGGTGATGACGGCCGGTAATTTCGGCACCGATGTCGTGGCTACCCTGATGTTCAAGGAGATGTTTAATTACCATGATTTCGGCCGGGCGGCTGCCATGGCGGTTATCCTCATGGTGGCCCTTCTGCCTATTATATTTATTACCATCCGCCGTTTCCGCAGCCAGGGGGAAACCCGGTGAAGAAAGAGCTGATGAAGCCCCGGGCCGGATTTGAGGATTTTGCCTCCAGGCTAAAAATTCTTTTGTCCCGCTTTCCTTTGCACTTTTTTCTTGTCGGCATAGCGCTGCTCTGGATGACTCCGGCCTTCGGCCTGCTGACAAGCTCCCTGCGGGATGCCGCGGCGGTGGCGAACTCGGGTTGGTGGACAGCATTCCAGCCACCCTTTGAATTCACGCTTGAGAACTATCAACAGGTCATCACTCAGAGCCGGATGGGGGCCGGTTTTATCAACAGCCTGATTATCGCCATCCCCGGCACCGTTATTCCCATCCTGGTGGCCGCATTTGCCGCCTTTGCCTTCGCCTGGATGCGTTTCCCCGGGCGGGATATCCTGTTCATCCTTGTCGTTGCTTTGCTGATTGTGCCTGTCCAGATGACCTTGATTCCGGTACTGCGGCTGTTGACCGATCTGAAGATAGCCGGCACTTTCCCCGCTATCTGGCTGGCCCATACCGCCTATGGCCTGCCCTTCGCCATCTTTCTACTGCGCAATTTCTTTGTGGCGCTGCCCAGGGAGCTCCTTGAATCAGCTTATCTCGACGGCGCCTCTAATATGCGTGTCTTCTTCCGGTTGGTATTGCCGTTATCCGTGCCGGCTCTCGCCTCCCTGGCCATTTTCCAGTTCCTCTGGGTCTGGAACGACCTCCTGGTGGCCCTGGTCATTCTGCAGGACCCGGGCAAAGCGCCGATGACGGTGACGATCACCAACCTGGTCAGTTCCTACGGCGCGCAATGGCAACTGCTGACCTCGGCGGCTTTCATCTCCATGATACTGCCGCTGGTCATTTTCTTTGCACTGCAGCGCTACTTCGTGCAGGGCATACTGACCGGAGCAGTGAAAGGTTAAAGTAGTTACTGGGAATTGGCGTAAAATTGATTAGAGTGAGATCGGCGCCTTTTTGAGAGCAAGGTATGGCTGAAGTACGTTTTGAGCATGTAACCAGGCGTTTCGGCGATGTGGTCGCGGTCAACGACCTCAGCCTGGAAGTCTCCGATAAGGAATTCCTGGTCCTGGTCGGCCCTTCCGGCTGTGGCAAGTCCACCGTGCTGCGGCTGCTCTCCGGCCTGGAGGAGCTCGACGAGGGGTACATCTTTATCGGGGACCGCATGGTCAACGACGTGCCGCCCAGGGACAGGGACGTGGCCATGGTCTTCCAGTCCTACGCCCTGTATCCGCATATGTCGGTGCATGACAACATGGCCTTCGGCCTGAGCCTGCGCAAGGTACCCAAAGCCGAGATAGAGCGCCGCGTGAAAGAGGCAGCGCACACGCTGGGCATCGAAGATTTGCTCAGGCGCAAGCCGAGGCAGCTATCAGGCGGCCAGCGGCAGCGGGTAGCCCTGGGCCGCGCCATAGTGCGTGATCCGGCTGTCTTCCTCTTCGATGAACCCCTGTCCAATCTCGATGCCAAGCTGCGCGTCCAGACCCGCGCCGAGCTGAGCAAGCTGCACAGGAGACTGGGGACCACCTTCATCTATGTCACGCATGACCAGGTTGAGGCAATGACCATGGCCGACCGCATAGCCGTGATGAACGAGGGTGTTCTGCAACAGGTCGGCCGGCCCCAGGAGCTTTACGATAGGCCGGACAGCGTGTTTATAGCCGGATTTATCGGCAGCCCGGCAATGAACTTCTTTGAGGTTATGGTCAGGAACGACCGGGACGGGATGTACCTGGATGCGGACGGCTTCAGCGCGGGCGTGCCTGCGACGAGGACATCGGAGTTGCTCCCTTATTCAGGGAAGAAAATCATCATGGGCATGCGACCCGAGCATATCCATGTTCCGGAGTACATGCCACCGGGAACAACGGCTGCGCCGGTGCGGGCGAGGGTGGATGTGACTGAGTTGATGGGCCATGAGTATTACCTCTACCTGCTGAACGGGGGAAAACAGTTTTTAGCCAGAGTGGATGCCCGGGCCGTGCCCCGGCCGGGACAGGATATCGAGGTGGTCTTCAACATGGCCAATATGTACGCCTTCGACCCGGTGACGGGCAAGGCCATTCAGCGTACAACTTGAATAGAATTCCACTGATTTGCCGGGCGAGGAGATGATAATAGAAAGATCGGGCAAAGTATAGACTCCGCTCCCTGCATGAATTCAACAGGTTGCAACTATCTCATCACCGGGCTGCTGTCTATAGTGTCCATTCTTTTAATAGAGTTCAGCTTCAATGAGGCCAGGAAGTCGAGGCTCACTGGCCTGTAGTTGACCAGCTCCGCGCTCACGTTGATCGTCTTCCTGTCACCATTGATGAAACAATAGTTCTGCATGTCGTTGTTGTGCTTGTGGCCGTGTATTACCCAGCCGGTCCAGTCGATAGGCAGCCGGTCGGGGTCATGGGTAAGCAGGAAAGTGTACCTGCCGCATTTTACCACCTTGTATTTGTCTGTATCCCGCGCATCCGCATCATGCCAACCCCTGATAAAATGCTTCTTTCCTCTCAGTCTACTCAGCCAGTAACCTGCCGATCTCGAGCCCTGTCCGAAAGAGAGTTCACCGAGAAAATAAACGTCATCATTGCCGACGATGTTGTTCCAGTTATCTACGAGAACGCTATTCATTTCATCTACATTTGAGGCAACAAAGGGCCTCGCGCAATACTCGATGATATTTAAATGGTCCAGGTGCAGGTCGCTGATAACATAGGGCGGCGTCCTATCAGCCCCGGGTCGGGCGCCCTCGATGCCCTTTACAATCCTGAACAGCTTCAATGTTCTGCCCCATTCGTCCGAACTCAGGGATTCCGATCGGGAAAGCAACCTCTGTTGAAGAAAATCATACTCACAGACTATTTTGGATTGATCGTTCAGGAAGGTAACTCTCAAGGCATTCAGCGGTAAATAAAAATACCGCATGTGGTGATCTTCAGCATCCGCCGTATGAGTCGAAAATTTCTTTGCTAACGACCTGTCGGCGCACACGTAAGACCATATCCGTTCGAACTCCCTGCTGTCCAGCTTATAGGCCAGTGTGGAATGAAACAGGAAATCTTCTTCTTTATCAAAAGGCTTGGTTTCGGGCACTATCCGGAGCAGCCGCTGGGCCAGCTCCTGCCGGAACTTCTGGAACTCAGGCGACGGGATGATGTTGAAATAAATGACCCTGCCGTGCCTGCCGTTTATCCAGCGAAAACTGTCGATGAGGTAGGGCAGGAACGAATATTTCCTGCCGACGGACAGCAATACCTCCTTAACACGGTCCACTTGCCTGTAGTCAGCCGAGAAACCGCCGTACAGGGAGATATGCGGAACTCTATGCATCTTATCCATCGGCGTCCCACTTAGCCGGTTGATCTGAAGAATAGACTGCGTCAGCTTCCGTTTCCCGGGCCCTATGCGTACCTCAATCAACATATATCGATTTTACCATTATAGTTACATTTACAATTCATTGATCGGTGACAGCGAATTGGCTTCACACTATCATCGCCATATACTTACGCTTTATTCTTTGGGGAAGTTTAAAGCGGCTGGGGTGAAATATGAATGAATCAGAACTGCTCAAGGTGGCCGATTTGAATCTCATCGAGTTCTGGCGAGAGAGTTCGAAATGGATCCCGAATACAGAGATCGTTGAGAAACAGGAAACCTTATTCATAGATTGCGGCATCGATTTCCCCGGTTGCAGCCTTGTGTTCAAGCTGTCGAAAGATTTGGAACAGCCTGCAGCATTTATTGCCCGCGCCAAAGCCTGTTTATTCAAGACATGACTGCCGCGTATCTTCGTCCCCAATTATTTAACATAAACCGTAGTGCAGTACTAAGATGTTCTTAATGGTTCTGTATTTATGAAAAAGAAAAAGACAGTCGCCTACTGGAATATTTACGATTCTGAAACAGGATCGGTGATCGAGAAAGAAAAGGCCTTGACACACGATGCTATGCCGACCGCCGGAGTATTAATAATCGGCATGCCCGGTAAATTTCACGCGATTGTGCGGGATTTCAAGTTCAAGGGCATAAAGGAGAAACTGCCCTGTTACGATGTTTACGTGTAAGATCGCGGACGGCTTTAACCGCGTATAATGATAACACCGTGGGTTTGAGTCTGAAAATAAGGAGGTGGCGATATGGCGGTTGTAGCTTTTGTACTGGTCACAACCAGAATAGGTGAGACTAAGGAAGTTCTCAAGGGGCTGAAAAAGATTGACGGCGTTAAATCCGTGGATGTTGTGATGGGCCCCTATGATATCATTGCTGTGGTGGAAGGAGAGTCCCTGGAATCCATAGGCAAGCTTATCACCGGGCATTTCCATAAAGTTGAAGGCCTTGAGCGCACTACTACCTGTCAGACAATCCGTGTTGCATAACAACAACTAACATAGGCAGCCCATTTCCAGTTTCGCGAAATTTCAACTATATTGAAATAAAAGTTAAATCATATTTGTTTCATGTACCCTTCAATGACGATGATCAATCCGTCACTTTCAGGCGGAGTGAAGTCTGGCGATTTGCTCAACGCAATGTAGTCAAATGTTTCATTTGTTTTGAACTCATGCCAGGGTAATATCTTGAAGGGAACACCGGGTTCCTTTTCTAGCACAGGTAAGTCTCGGATGTAAGAGCTTTCACCTTTTCTCTTCTTGAGCTGTATTAAACCGGCCCTTGCATCACCATCCCATTCGGGAAGATCTTTCAAGTGCTTGAGGAGAGGAATCCATACAAGAGAGCCTACCCATCCATAGGCAATAGCAAAAGTTAAGTAGTTACCTGAATGAACGTGCTTTTTCTTGAGCATCGCCAGCCCACGTTCCGGGCAAACATGTAGAAACTCCGATGTGAGATACATCTCGGACCCTACCCACAGGTCGGGGTGAGCATCTATATGTATCACTTCAAATGGTATTTTGAGCCTGCCGGATTCAATGAGTGTGCGCCAGAAGTCGAGTACTCCATCATGACTTTCTACCGTTCGCCCCTGTACGGGAGCATCCAGCGAAAGGCCGCATCTATCCTCAAGAAAGCGCCGTACCTTAGAGGCACTCCATGGCTTATACTCTGAACCTAGCCTTCCTCTGTCACATTCGCTACAGTA
>CAZKOL010000027.1:0-22682 GCA_964554375.1 uncultured Dehalococcoidales bacterium | reverse complement strand
GCTGCATAATTCGGCCACGGCACAGGCCCGGAGGCTTGAGGAGGAGGCGAGAGCCTGCTTCGCAGCGCTGGAGCTGCCGGTTTACCCCTCTATCTCAAGGGCTGCGCGCGCGATCAACCGTTACATCTGGTACAGCCGGCGTCATAACCGCTGAGTTTTTAACACGGGGGATTACGAAATGAACAGGTGGGCGCGCGGTATACTGATCGCAGTGGCGGCGCTGCTGGTAGTGTGGCCGCCGTGGCGCCCCTGCAATGGGAGCGGGTTAAATAGCCCGGAGCGTCTTTAAACTAAGGAGGTAACCCATGACTAAACTGAGCACCCCTGCGGACGTGCTTTCCTATGCCAGGGATAACCACTGGCTGGCCCTGAGCTCATCGGAAGGAAATGTCTTGACCATATTCCTCACACCATCAGGGAATATACTCGAGGTATACTTTGAGAAGAATAAAATGACATTGAAGGCGCTGCCTTACTTCGTAGGCAAATAGCGCAGCCTACACGGCGAGCTTTTCCTTCAGTCTATCTATTGGCTTGGGATAATGGCCTACACCGCGGAACTTTTTGGTATAAATGGCCTTGTTGGGGCAGTGGTTGAAACAGCTCCAGCAGCCGAAGCATTTATCCATGTCGAAGACGGGCTTGGGGTCCAGCTTTATGGCCCTGTACGGGCATAGTTTTTCGCAGGTATGACATTCCTTACATAGCTCCGCATCCACGTACTTGGTTCCCATATCGTTCTTTGACCGGGTGCGGGAGAACTCGGGCAGCAGGCTGTACAGCAGACCGATGGAGATCTTGCGGCCGGCCACTTCCTCCTTCCGGCTGATTTTCTCACAGGTTGCGTCCAGTTCAGCCACAAAGCGCTTGAATGCCCTGAGCTCTTTTTCGTTGGGCGCCTGCTCGTTGCCACGGCCCCCCGCTATCATGGGTGGATAGCTCTCCGGGGTATGCAGCGAGTGGCCCGCTACCACCTTAAATCCGCGCTCCGCCACCAGTTTTGCCATGTCCTTGAGCGTCTTGCCGTTGATGAAGCCGTAGGTGTTGAACACAAAGGCCGGCCTATTGTCCTGGACAGGCAATTTCTCCAGGAATGTCTTGACAAGCTGCGGAGGTCCGAGAAAATCTGTAAAGGTGGCAAACCCGACTATTGCGCAGTCCTGCAGGTCCGGGATGCGGCCGCCGACCATATTGACCAGCTCCAGGTCGATGCTCCTCACATTGGCGGCGATATAGCGGCAGGTCAGCCTGGTATTGCCGGAGCCGGAATAATATAAGATCACGCCTCCGGGCTTTTTCATATACGCTGTGCCGCCGTCGGTCATCTCGATTACCTCGCTCATCCGGTCTTAATCCTGCGCTATTTGAAGGCCTGTGCAAAATCCATGAATGTCTCACGCGTGGTGTATTTGTAAAGGAATAGCCCGCTATTTCCCAGCAGCTTCTGCCCGATGTAACCGGACACGCCCGTGATGAAGATCTTTTCCAATGGCGACACTCTGCTTCAAACAGGTTTGGCTTAGATTAAACGGCCTACCTTCTCCAGTATGTGCACGCACATGGCGGCCTCCTCGACCCCGATGTTGCCGCCGCCGTTCTCGGCCAGCCCGATACGCGCATTCTCGACCTGCCTCTGGCCCGCGTCGCCGCGCAGCTGCAAGGCCAGCTCGTATATCTGGGCCAGTCCCGATGCGCCGATGGGATGCCCGCGGCACTCCAGCCCGCCGCTGGTGTTGATGGGTTTGCTGCCGCCGATCACTGTCGCCCCCGACTCCGCATACGGGCCACCTTCCCCCATTGGGCAGAAGCCCATGACCTCGGCCTGGTGCAGCTCTCCCCAGGCCGTGGCGTCGTGAAGCTCGGCCACGCTGATATCAGCGGGACCCAGGCCTGCAAAATCGTAGGCCTGCACCGATAGTCGCTCGCCTATATCCACGCCATCCAGCGACCTCTCGCTGCCCTGTCCCAGCACGGATGCGCGTATCCTGACCGGACGGGCGTCAGCCAGCTTTTTCAGGTATCTTTCCGAGCACACTATGGCCGCCGCCGCGCCGTCTCCCACGGGTGAGCACATGGCCCTGGTCAGCGGATAGGCCACCGGCTTATCGTCCTGCACCTCCTCCACCGTCATTCTCTGCTGGTATTGCGCCAGAGGATTCAATGAGCCATGCAGGTGGTTCTTCGAGCAAATTACCGCGAGCTGGCGCTGCGTGGAGCCGAATTTATTCATGTGCCACCTGGCCCCCATGGCGTAGGCGTCCATAAAGATGCTCCTGCCCTCGCCCGGGGCGGATGCATCCTCCGGCATCTCTATCTTTATCACCTCGTTGAGGCTGGTGATCATGTGTATGTGCTTCTCGAAATTCTCCACGTCCATGCAGGACGCGTAAGCGGAGAGCGACAGCGCCTTGTCGGGATTGCTGATCTTTTCAGAGCCCAACGCCAGCGCCACATCGTACATGCCGGCGCTGATGCCGGTTGCAGCCAGGTGAAGCGCCGTAGACCCGCCGGCGCAGGCGTTTTCCACGTTGGTCACGGGTATCTTGTCGATGCCCATGCCGCGCATGATGACCTGCCCGCGTATGGAATGCTGGTTGGCGAACATCCCCCAGAAGGAGTTGGAGAAAAAAACCGCCTGCAGGTCTTCTTTGCTGAGGCCTGCATCATCCAGGGCGAGACGCGTGGCCTCCTCTGCCATGGTCCTCACGCTTTGATCGGGATACTTGCCGAAGCGTATCATGCCGACGCCGATGATGAAAACATCTCTCATGGATGGTAGACCTCCTTGACTATTATATTTCCGGCGGCGATAGAGAGGGAGTCGTTGGAGCCGTCTTCAATCAGGCCGGCGCGCGCATCGCGAAACAGCTTCTCGATGGGCAGCTCTTTGCTCAGGCCAAGGCCGCCGAAAATCTGCACGGCATCGCTGGCCACCTTGTAGGCGCCGTTAGTGCAAAACACCTTGGAGGCGATGGAATGCTGCAGCGAGGCCGGGGTATTGTTCATGTTGTAGACCATGACGTTGCGCGAGAAGGAGCGGCAGGCCTCCACTGTGGTGAACATGTCGAATAATTTGGCCTGCACCCAGGCGTGCTCGCACAGCCGCCTGCCTCCCTGTACACGCTCCGTGCTGTACTGCAGGGCCAGGTCGTAGGCGGACTGCGCCAGGCCGGTGAAATAGGCGCCCATGCTCATGTTGGCATGGGCCAGCGTAAGCTCGGTCATGGCCTCGTAGCTCTGCTGGTCTATGATCATCTGATCGCCCGGGCAGACGACGTTGTCGAAGAATATCTCGCCCTGCGGCAGCTCGCGCTGCCCCATCTTGTCCAGCGGCTTGCCGCGGCTTACCCCGGGCTGGTCCAGGTCGATCAGGCAGATGCCGCCGCCTGCCATGCCCATGGCGGGGTCGAGGTTGACGAAGAGGGCGCAGTTGGTGGCCACGGGTCCGTTGGAGATCCAGGCCGATTTCTGGCCGTTGAGTATCCAATCGCCGCCTTTTTTTGTGGCCTTCAACTGCTGCGTGACCTTGCTGTCGCAAAAGTGAGCTGTTCCCGGCATCAGTATGTCCGAGCCGTGCTCCGGCTCGGTTATGCCCCAGCAGCTCATCACCGAGGCATCCTTGCAATTGACGAAGGGCAGTATGAATTTTTCTATCAGCGGGTCGGTGCAGATCATCTCGGCGTAAAAGGCCGCGAAGCAGGAGCAGCCCAGCGACACGGCGAAGCCGACACCGCCGTAGGCTATCTCCTCCCAGAATATGTGTATGCCCAGCGCATCCAGCCCCATGCCCCCGTATTCGTCGGAGACGTAGATGGTATGGTAGCCGTTCTCATACATCCTGGCCATGGTCTGCCAGAAGAGCGAACCCTTCTCGATCACCTTTTGCGGCGGCAGCTTGTCCAGCGCCAGGGCCGCAGGCCGCACCACCTCGACGGCGAACTTGTGCAACTCGTCCTTCAGGTTGAGGTGAAATTCCGGTAAATCCAGGTCCAGCTCGCGGTAACCCATATCTGCCTCCTGCCTTTAATAAAATACACTTCTATATGTAATCTGCAAGCTTATAGATCGTCCCTTCGCCGCGCTCGAAAGACTCCCTGAGCTCCCTCGCCAGCGGCTTCTCCGTGATGGTCTTAGGAAGAGTTGCGACTACCTGCAGGTAGGAGGGCATGAAATTCGGCTGCAGCTCCTTCTGCAAGGCTCTGAAAAACGACATCGGCTCGATGGACTGCCCCTCGAACAACTCGACGGACGCTACCAGGTCGCTCTCCCCGGGCGCGCCCGAGGCGGCGGGTATCCCGTATACACATACCTCGCTGACCTGGGGCTGTTTGCCGATCACCATCTCCACGTAATCCGGCTGGATGAAGTCGCCGGAGCGCCGCAGTTCCGTGCCCTTCCTGTAATCGAAAAACAGCCAGCCGTCCTTATCCTTGTGCACCATATCTGCCGTCCTCAGCCAGCCGCCCCTGGTTTTTTCCTTCGATGCGTCGGGAAGCCCCAGGTAATCGACCTTTGTCTCCCCCTTGGTCATGCGGCAGATCAACTCGCCCGTGGCGCCGGCCGGGAGGTCGTTGTCGCCCTCGTCGACGACCCTTAACTCCATGATTCCGGGAATGGTCTTGCCGAACGATCCCACCGGCCCCTGGCCGACCGGCTTATAGGCGAAACCGCCCTCGACCGAGCCGTACCATTCAAGTATCTTAACGTCGAACCTCTTTTCGAAGTCGTCCCAGATAGCCGGAGGCGTGCCGGCGCTGAGCACGACGCGCACCGGGTTCTGCGCGTCGTCCGGCCTGGCGGGCTCGTTGTAGATGGCCGCCATCATTCCGCCCAGCAGCGAAAAAGAGGTGCAGCTGTATTTGTGGCAGATATCCCAGATGCGGCTCTTGGTGAAGCGCGGGCTGATAACGGCCTTGATGCCCAGGCTGAGGGCCGGGAAAAAGGTCACCGATTGGGCGTTGCCGTGAGTGAGGGAAAGTCCCGTGTAAAGCACATCGTCCTTCTTATACCTCCAGACCAGGCTGGTGAGTATGTTATACATGCCCGTGCGGTTGTTGCGCACCATGACGCCCTTGGGCTTGCCCGTAGTGCCCGAGGTGTAGACGATCTGCATGGGGTGCCGCACGTCGAAGATCTTCTGCTCGACCGTCTCCCAGGTCGCTGCCTCCAGGGTCTCGTTCAAGGATTCGTACTTCGAGGAGACGGGGATATCCTGTTCCGGCAAGTACACGGCCATGACATGATTGACCGAGGGAACATCCTTCAACACCTCTTCGAGCTGTTCCAGACATTCCCCGGAGACGATCACCGCTTTGGACTGGGAGTTGTTGAGCATGTACTTGAGGCTCTCACCCCTGTTGCGCGGGTCGATGGGGACCATGACCGCGCCCGTGGTGGTCCCGGCCAGCATGGAGTAGACGAACTCGGGATGATTGCGCATCAGTACGGCGAAGTTATCTCCGCTGCCGATGCCCTTTTTAGTGAAAAGGCCGGCGATCTTGTTGGAGTTTTCATACAGCTTGCGGTAGGTGAGAATATCCTCCCCGTGTTCACCCCTTTCAAAGACGAAGACCTCCCTGTCAGGCGACTCCTCGGCCCTGATTTCCACCAGGTGCGAAGCTATAACCTGGTTGAGATGCGCCTTGCTTCCCATGACTCAGCCTCCTTGCCGGACATCATTCCTGCTCGATGGCGCCGATGAAACCCCTGGTAAAGGTGGGGAACTCCTTGTTGAAGGTCTCCTTCCAGTGCTCGTCCGTCCAGTACTGGTGACGGTCGAAGTAGGGGTCGTTTTTGGCCACGCTGACCGATACCGTGACGGCCATATCCACGTTCTCCATCTTATTCAGTGCGAACGAGGCGAACCCCAGTGTGCTGAATACGCGGCAGTACAGCCCCAGCCGCCAGGCCATAGACGCCGCCGCGCCGGCAGCGATATTGAGGTTGATGGCCTTGAACTGGCAGCTCGGCCCGCGCGCGGTCAGCGACTCGACCTCCTCGGCGCGGTTCATCTCGGCGCAGGTCTTGTATCCGCAGGCGCCGCAGTTGAAATTGAGATCGGATTTCCGCCTGTCGCCGAACATCATCAGGGCGCAGGGCTCCTTGATCAGCTCCATCAGGAACCTGCCGTCCCGGGCAGCCAGGGGGGACATGTCGCCCAGCGAGTAGCAGAACTGGGCGATCTCCTGCTGGTCTTCGGTGGTCAGGCGCGCTATTTTGACCGTGTTCCGGCCTCCGAAGCGGAAGCTGTTATGCGCCGCCACCACCATCAGTTCCACCGCGCGGTCCAGGCCATTGGTCAGCAATTCATTCATTTCGGTTGCCATTTTATCTTCTCCCTGCAGCGGCTCTGCCTAACTGTAGATCGACCTGAACTGCGGCCAGAGGCGCTTGATAATGCGGTCGTTCATGGTCGTCTCGTTGATATCCGCATACTCCTTGGGTATATCGCGGAACGGGCTTTTTTCAGTAACAGAGATACCGACTGCCAGGCAGAACCCCGTGTTTTTGGGCACTATCTTCATGCGCATGGCTGCGGCGCCGGCCGACCAGTATACGCCGTAATCGATGCCCATGTTCCTGGCCGTTGAGACGATGGCCTCGATGGCATAGGATATGTTGTTGGCGCGAAAGAGGCAGAGCGGCCCGGTATAGGCTATGCCCGGTTGTGGCTCCAGCTTGGGCGCCTTGCGTTGATACTCACAGGTCAGATGGCCGCACATGTTGCAGTTGATATCGGCGGGATCGGTCAGGCAGCGTATCGACGTGACAATGAGCACAGCGTCGGCGTCACGCAGCATCATGGCGTCCCTCTTGAAGAAATCCCACTTCTCGTTTTCGCCCGACATCTGCTCGGTGGCCTGGCACAGGTCCTCGATGTCGCACTCATCGTCGATGATCTGGATGGTACACTCTCCCACACCACCCACCCGGGGAGATGTGGTGGCGCTTGCCAGCAGCAGGCGCGCCGCGGTCCTGGCGGCCTGGCGCCTGTCCTCCTCGTATTGCTTGATGCTTCTCTCTACGCTCATCCGCTACCTCCTTTAAAAGAGCTATATCGCCAGCCCGTATTTTTTAGCGATTCCAGGATAGGCCGCATAGGCCGGCTTGAGCATGGGCAGCAGCTTGAGCACCTTGGGCAGGGGTCCCTTGGCCTTCAGCAGCCCCTTGGCCAGGCCCACCGGCATCGTGACCTGCTGCAGCCAGAACTGGTGGCAGGTGTCCCCACTCAGCCACATCTCGATGGTCGGCTTGATGTCGGCCGGGCCGCAGATCACCTTCCCCTCCCGTGTCAACCAGATAAAGCCGTCCGGGTGATCTATGGTGAACTTGATGACGATGTCGGCCTCGATAAATTTGGGTCCCACCGTTGGATCGTTGACCAGGGTATTAAACAGCTCGCCCAGCACCTCGTACATCTTCTCCGTGGATTGAAATACAGCCATCTAACCTCCTCCTCTGCGAATATTCAAATGCTTTGAGCATATTACAACAATCCACGTACCATTTACAAGATATTACCGCGTACCTGCAGGTAAACGCGTACGAGCTGCACTATGCCTATTATCAGCAGCATGGCCCAGGTGGCCGCCTTGAAGGCTTTTGATTTCATCTTGATAAAGCTGCCGATCACCACCCCGGCGATAAATCCCGGCAGCAGCAGGGCCGCCAGCTCCAGCGTGAGGACTCCGGCCTGGCCGCCGGCCCACATGCTGATAAGCAGTGCCAGGTTAAGTATCAGCCAGAGCACGGACAGTGTGGAGCGGAACTGGGCGGGGTCGTCGATCTCCCTGCCGGCGTAGTAGACAATGGGAGGCCCTCCCGAGGCAAGCAGACCCTGGAACAGACCGCCGATGAAGATAACGGGCGCGGCGACCAGCCGCCTTAGCGGTTCCCGCCTGGCATCGCTGTGGTAGAGGGCGATAAGTTCGAGCGTGGATGTGACTACCATAAAAAGCCCCAGCAGCGCGACCAGCAAAGTCTCACTTGCATAGCCTCTCAGCAATATGCCGGCGGCCAGGCCTATGGCTGCCATGGGAAGTATGCCGACCAGTATTACTTTCCAGCGTATATGGCTGTGCCAGCGTATGATCAGCCAGACGCTTTGCAAGCTGCCGATGGTCACCAGCGCCGGCAGCAGCGTTTCAATCGGAAAGAGGAAAATCCCCAGGGACAGGGCGATGATGGTCGAACCGAACCCCAGGTAGGTTTCCACCGAGTGGGCCAGCACCAGGATCAGCGACAGTATCGCGATATCGATCCAGGCAAAGGGTACGGGCACGGCTATTTGGCGCGGTAGAGGTCGTTGAAGTACTGCGTGGTCATCTCCTTGGCCTGCGCCCGGTCGGGCAGCGAGCCGATCATGCCGTAGATCGCAGCCTCACCGGATATATCTTCCTGCTTCAAGAGGGAGACCTCTTTTACCGCCCTCGCCAGGTCCTTGAGGAAGGGATCGACGATCTTCAGGTGCATGGGGGACACGGTGAAGTGCAGGGTGGGCGGCATGTGCTGACTGTCGATGTGCCAGCCGCGCACCTTCATAGCATCTCCCAGCGCGTAGACGTTCAGCGTGTCGCTGCCGACGGCGAAGGTGGTGGCGGGCGGGTCCCCGATAATGCGCAGGCCCGGTATGCGGCGGACGCCTTCCATCAGCAGACGTGTCGCCTCCATGGCGTCCTTGGCCAGGCGCATGTAGCCTTCCCAGCCCAGGAACCTCATCACCGACCATGCGGCGGCTACGGGGCCACCCGAGCGCGCCCCCGAGATGGCCGGCGTCGCATAAACACCTCCGTTCCAGTCCGTATACACGAATAGCTGGTATTTTCTCAGCTCCCCGTTTCTGTATGTGATGGTGGAAGCGCCCTTGGACACGTATCCGTACTTGTGGATGTCGGCGGACATGGACCATACGCCCGGCACGCGGAAATCGAAGGGAGGGATAGGGTAGCCCAGCCTCTCCAGGAAAGGCAGGATGAACCCCCCCACGCATGAGTCCACGTGAAACCAGACGCCCTTTTTATCCGCTATAGCGGCCATTTTTTCAATGGGATCGATGACACCGTGAGGGTAGGAGAAGGCGGAACCCATGGCGAAAATTGTATTGGAGTTAAATGCTTTCCCGAAGGCGTCAAGGTCGACCTCGGACGATTCGCTGGTGGGCACGGCCACGGTTTTCAGACCGAGGTAATAGGCGGCCTTGTTGAAGGCAGGGTGCGCCGAGCGGGGTATGATCATCTCCGGCTCTTTCACCTGCGGGCGCTTTTCCCGGGCGTAATCCCTGGCCGCTTTGACCGCCATGATGATGCTCTCGGTGCCACCTGAGGTCATGTTTCCCGCGGCGGTGTCACCGCCGTGGAGCAGGTCAGCGGTCATGGCCACGACCTCGGTCTCCATGCGCAGCAGGCTGGGGAATGCGAAGGGGCTGAGCCCGTTCTCGAATACGAACATGCTCAGGGCGTTCTCCACCACCTTGCTGACATCCTCCGAGGCCCTGAAGACCATGCTGAAAGCTCGCGCGCTCTTCCAGTTCATGTCATTGGATTTAAGCGCAGCTAAATCACTCTTTAACTCGTCGAAGGGTAAACCTTTTTGTGGAAATTCCATAGCGGCCTGTCACCTCCCACAACATGGTATCCGTAAAGCAGGGATAATTCAAGGCAGACAATTGTGATTATAATAATCTGTGGCATTAAGTTGCATAGCCGTTCAAGGCTTTCGGTCGGCAATCCGCAGGTGTCTTATGGTATAGTTGTCAGGAACAGTCGTGGAGGAGCGCCGAGATCGAAGTAATTGATATAACCTCAAATCTGAAACTGTTGGATCCGCAGCTTCCGATACCCGGCTATAGCGGGTTTATCGGGAGTTACCTGGCGCTCGGCTCTAAGAACGCAGTGATTGATCCCGGACCCGCATCGGCCAAACCCGGCCTTCTCTCAGCGTTGGAAAAAGCCGGCGTGCGGCAGCAGGACATCGATTATATTCTGCTCACGCACGTACACATCGATCATGCCGGAGGTACCGGCGCCGTCATAAAGGAGCTTCCCAACGCGGTGGTACTCGCCCACAGCCGTGCCCGACCACACCTGGTGGATCCGACCATGTTGTGGAACGCCAGCCTGAAAACACTGGGGGAGCTGGCGTTGAAATACGGCCCGATCGAGCCGGTGCCTGAAAGCCGGATAATAGACGCCGCCGACCGCATGCAGCTCGACCTGGGGGGCGGCGCAATCCTGGAGGTATACCTGACTCCGGGCCATGCGGTGCACCATCTGAGCCTGTTTGACAGCTCAACGCGCACACTGATAGCGGGTGAAGCTGCCGGTGTATGTGTAAACGGCGTTATCAGGCCCGCCACTCCACCCCCCTTCAAGCTGGAAGAGACCATGGCCTCCTTAGAGAGGCTGATCGATCTCAGGCCGGACAGGATATGCTACGGGCACTTCGGTTGCTACGACAACGGGCTGGCACGGCTCAAGCTCTACCAAGAAAAACTCTTACTCTGGTATGAGGTGATTAAATCGGAGATCAGCAGAGGTACCAGGCCTGAGGCGATACTTCCGGAGCTTAAACAGAAAGACGGGGATTTAGCTTACCTGGATAAACTAAATAAAGACGAATATGCGCGCGAAATGGTCCTGCTCAACAACAGCATTTACGGGATGGCAGGCATAGCACATTGACCATCGCCGTGCATTCTATACCAGCAGCTGCCCTTCTTTAAGCTCTTCAGCATCTTCTTCAAAAAGTCTCACTATGGGGCCGTTCAGCGTCTTCTTCATCTCCCCCACTATTTCCCTGCCCTTGTTCAGTCCCCCGGCAAAGTCCATGACCTTATCCATCAGTTCGTCGTTGTTGTAGGCGGCTGAAACCACGTGGGCGGCGGTGCATTCTACACCGGTCAGGCGACGGCCGGCCAGAACCAGCTGGTCAACGATGTGCGCGGGCAGCACACCTGTCAGCAGCGCCCGGGTGCCCGGCAGTATGGGGATACCCAGGTCGATCACAGGGATGCAAAAGAAACCCCTGTCCGACCGCATGAAGCGGAAATCGAAGCAGCAGGAGAGGACGGCCCCGCCGCCAAAGCAGTGACCGTTCATCGCAGCTATGGTTATCAGGGGATAGGTGAGCAACCGTCTTCTCAGTGCCAGGTCCATCACCAGGAACTCTTTAACCGCTGCCTTATCGCCCTTCTCCAGGCTGCCGCGTATCCAGTCGATGTCGAAGCCGTTGGTCCATATGTGGGAATGCCCGGACTTTACCACCAGCGTCAGCGCCCCGGTTTCCTTCTCCACCTTATCAAGCATCTCGAGCAGTGATTTGACCATGCCCGGGTTAAGCCTATTGTCAGATTCGCCCATCGTCACCAGGGCTATTTTTTCATTTAGTTCCAGATCAAGTTTGGCCATATTTTTAACGCTCCCCACTTAAAATTATCGATGCTGTTCTCATGGCATAGACCACGACTTAATGTTACTCGACCACGGTATATCCCGGGTCGCAGCTAAAAAATCAGGAATTCTTTCTGCGTCCCGAATACGCTACGCAGCACATCGCATATCTCACCGATACTGGCATAGGCCTCGACGCAATCGAGTATGGCGGGCGTCGTATTGTCCCGGCTGCGCGCAACCTCTGCCAGGCCGTCCAGCGCCCGTTTACACCGTTCATCATCCCGGTTTCTTTTAACGGTTGCGAGGCGCCTTTTCTGCAGTCTCTCTTTTTCGGGATCGACCCTGGTCAATCCCGTTATTTTCGCCGTCGACGAGATGAACTTGTTGACTCCCACGACAACGGTCTGACCATTATCAATAGCCATTTGCTGCCTGTAGGAGTTTTCCTGTATCTCCCGTTGCTGATACCCCTGCTCGATGGCCGCTACTGCGCCCCCCAGCTTATCGATCCTGTCGATATAGCCGGCGGCTTTCCCTTCCAACGAATCGGTCAGGGATTCCACGTAGTAGGCGCCGCCCAGGGGATCGACCACGTCGCCCACAGAGCTTTCATACGCCAGCAGTTGCTGTGTACGCAGCGCGATGGTTACCGCCTCCTCCGAAGGTGTGGCGTAAGCCTCGTCGAACGAGTTGGTATGAAGCGACTGCGTGCCTCCCAGGACAGCGGCCAGCGCCTGGATGGTCACCCTGACGACGTTATTGTACGGCTGCTGGGCTGTAAGCGTGCATCCGGCTGTTTGCGTATGGAACCGCAGCATCATAGATCGCGGATCCCCGGCCTTGAACCTTTCCTTCATTATTCTGGCCCAGAGCCGCCGCGCCGATCTGAACTTGGCCACTTCCTCAAACAGGTCGTTATGGCTATCGAAAAAGAAGGATATCCGGCCGGCGAACTTGTCTACGTCCAGCCCCGCCTTAATGGCGGCCTCTACATAGGCGATGCCGTTGGACAGTGTGAAGGCTACTTCCTGCGCGGCCGTGGACCCTGCTTCCCGAATGTGGTAGCCGCTGACGCTGATAGTGTTCCAGCGGGGCAGATTATTATTGCAATAAGCGAATATATCCGTTACCAGGCGCATGGATGGCGCGGGAGGGAAGATGTAAGTGCCCCTGGCGATATACTCCTTGAGGACGTCGTTTTGTATCGTGCCTTCCAGACCGGCTGTATCCACACCCTGCTTCCTGGCAAGCGCGATGTACATGCAAAGCAGGATAGGGGCCGTCGAATTGATGGTCATGGAAGTGCTGACCTTATCCAGGGGTATATCCCTGAAAAGCGCCTCCATATCTTCCAGCGTATCGATGGCCACTCCGACCTTGCCGACTTCTCCCAGGGCCAGAGGGTGGTCGGAATCGTAGCCGATCTGTGTTGGCAGGTCGAATGCTATGCTGAGGCCGGTCTGTCCCTGCTCCAGAAGATAGCGGTACCTGCGGTTGGATTCTTCCGCCGTGGCGAAACCTGCATACTGGCGCATTGTCCAGAGCCTGCCGCGGTACATAGCGGGCTGGATCCCGCGTGTAAAGGGATACTCGCCCGGATATCCCAGGGACGACTGATAATCGAAGCCGGATATATCCTCCGGCGTATAGAGCGGATCGATCTCTATCCCGGAGCTGTTTTCACATCGCTCGCGCCGCACGGATAAATTCTTTTGCGCCCTTGCCAGCGTCGTCTCCCGCCATTCTTTTTTGCTGTTGCTCATATACGGCTCCTTACCAACTGGCTCGGCTCATTTAAGTTGCCTATCAAGTGCCGATTCCTGATCCACTAATATGATGAAAACTTAAGAGCATCTTGTAATCAGTGGCTTAAGAATCATGTCGAATAATATCATATCTCCACCTGCTCTTTATTATCCTGTGCCATGCATAATGCATCATGCAACTGCGGAATCGCAGTATTGGCTCGGATTATCGGATTAAAGGAACGTGTAAGAGACTCAACCAGGGTAGGAGTGATTGACATCCTGCCTTCTACCGGGCGTGCCTGAGCCGAGCGGCGGCTTTACCGCTACGTTATGCTCACCGGCTGATATGCATATCTTTGCGATGCCGAAATCTTTGCGTACGTACTGGGGGTCAGGTCAACCAGCGTAATGTGTCCGAGCGAAGAGATCATCAGGTCCCGCACCGTAAAGCGTTCCAGGATGGTGTGGTAAAACTGCCCTTCCAGATAAAGAGACACGAAACCGTGAACTATGCTCCAAACGTTGATGGCCTCCACGTCCGGGGGCCCGGGCCGCAGCAGACCCGCGGCCTGGCAGTTCTCGACTATACAAACGAGTTGAGAGAAACATTTAGAGGACAACTCGACATACTCCGAATAATCCTTCTCTCTCTCAAGTACGCTGGATAATGTCACTTTGAAATGGGCCGAATCGCTGAGCGCAAACTGAATATATGCCCAACCGGCTTCGATCAGCTGCCGGACGGGTTTTCCCCTGTAACGCCTGATCACGTCCTCCGTATGCTCACATATTATGCGTAAGCCTTCCGTCGAGATAGCAGCTATAAGCGACTGCTTGTCGGTAAAGTGTGAGTAGGGCGCCGTATGACTGACGCCTGCCTTCAGGGCAACCTTACGCAGGCTCAGTCCTTGAACACCCTCTTTGGCAAGGATTTCGATTCCCGCCTTGATCAGGGCGTTCTTCAGGTCACCATGATGATATTTCTTGACCGGCATGTGAAAATATTAACGTTTAATCTTGACAACGTCAAGATTGACCATTTATAATCTTGACACTGTATAGTTCAGGCTTGTAAGGAGGAATAAATGAAACCGGACGAATTATTAAGTCAGCCCGTGGCGCTTCCCGATGGGATAGATTATGACGATTACGTCATCGGGACGTATACAGTAACCTATCCCGCGATATTTCCGGTACCGAAGCTGGCCCCGCTGCTGGCGATCGAGCAGAGCACGGGTACCTGGGTCGCCGTACCAGGAGAGACACCTGAAGTGCGGAGAAACCATGTAGCCAAAGTAATCGGTGTGTATGAGTTACCCGATTACGAATTCGAGGTCCCGGCGGGGGTACAGGATAGAAACTGGATGGTGCAGATAGCCTTTCCCGAGGTGAATATCGGGCAGCAGATCCCCATGATGCTTACGGCAGTAGTAGGGAACATCTCCATGGGAGGCAAGATCAAACTCGTAGATATCAGGTTTCCCAAAAAATATGTAGCCGGTTTTAAGGGGCCGAAATTCGGTATCGAGGGAGTCAGGAAGTTGCTCGGTGTGAAAAAGCGGCCGCTTCTGAACAATATGGTTAAACCGTGCACCGGCTATCCGCTGGAAGTGGGCGCTGAGCTTTTCAAGCTGGCTGCCACCGGCGGCTGCGACATTGTTAAGGATGATGAATTGATCGCTGATGCCTCCTTTAACTCGGTGGTGGGCCGTGTGAAACGTTATATGCAGATAGAGAAGCAGGTATATGAAGAGACGGGCGAGCATACCTTATATACGGTTAATATATCTGACAGTGTGCCGAAGATTTTCGAAAATGCCCGCCGCGCAATTGAGCTGGGCGCTAATGCCATTATGATCAATTACATAGCAGTCGGCCTGCCGGTCATGCAGGCTTTAGCCGAAGACCCCAAGATAAACGTGCCGATACTTGCGCATATGGATGTAGCCGGCGCCCTGTATATGTCACCCTACCATGGCCTTAGCTCACACCTGGTCCTGGGCAAATTACCCAGGCTGGCCGGCGCAGATATAGTAGTCATCCCGGCCCCTTATGGTAAGGCATCGTTCATTACGGAGAAATTCGATGCGGCGGCCAGGAATCTCACATATCCGCTGTACAATCTCAAGCCGACCTGGCCGATGGCGTCCGGTGGCATAACACCCACCATGGTACCCAAGGTCATGCAGGAACTGGGGAACGATATAGTCATAGGTTCGGGAGGAGGCATTCATGCTCACCCGTTGGGGCCGGTAGCCGGCGGGAAGGCCTTCAGACAGGCGATCGATGCGACGCTCAAGGGTATTTCTCTTGAGGAGTACTCCAAGACGCATAAAGAGCTCGCAGCTTCGGTCAAACAATGGGCTGATCCGTTCAAGGGGTTCAAGAAAGAATCATAATTGAAGGTTTTCCGCGATCCATATAATAGAATAAGGCGCATGGATGGTGCGTGCGGGCAGGCTATTATATACGCTGAAAGTCAATATGCGCGTGGAAGATTGAGAAATACCGAACGGTCATCGACAAGATCTATGAATAAATGAGGGTAACTGTTATAGAATTAAGCGCTAAATGAAAAAGGGGTAGACTACTTTTTATGTCGGGCGCATGATCAGCTCTTTCTCGCGCTCGGGTTTGTCGGTTATGTTACAATACCTGCTCTTTTCCCCGTACTTAGAGATATCCCTGTAGCAGCCACCTGCACGCTGCCCGTAGGCAAATCCTTCCATCTCGTTACAGACCACACAATTTTGGTACATCCTGCATGTCTTCCAGTAGACACATTTACCTTTCATATTGCACCCTCCTGTGCGGGATTCATTTACATCGAATCAACTTTATTTTATCGCACTTGTAAAGCCATTGCAATAGCCCTTTCCAATCCTGAATATTTATCGAAATCAGACCTCAATAAAATACTGTTGACAAGGTATATAACATATGTTATATTACATCTGTTATATAAGGATAACCGGAGAAACCGAGTGCCGCCGACAACTTCGTTCAGCAGGGAAAAATTGATCGACGCCGCCTTCAAGATCGTCAGGAGCAGGGGGCGTGAAAAACTTACGGCGCGCGCCATCGCGGCGGAGCTGCATTGCTCCACCATGCCGGTATATTCATATCTCAAATCCATGAAAAAAGTGGATGTAGATCTTGAGAAAAAGACTATTGAATTGCTGCTGCAATATCAGACAACCGCACGTAGCGGAGAGCCCTTTTACGATATGGGACTGGGCTATGTGCTTTTTGCCAGAAATGAAAAGAAGCTGTTTAGATTTCTTTCCGCTGAGCGTAGGGGCAAAGCATTGCAGGATAACGCCGCTGCGACCATGAGGGACATCATCTTAAAGACGCTGATTCCCAAAATGAAGACCGATCCGCTACTGCACGGCCTCGATGAAAGCCGGCTGGAAGGCATCCTGACCAAGATGTGGGTGTTTGTTCACGGGCTGGCCTCTCTCGCCAACAGCGGCGCCCTGGCAGGGGAGGATGAGCGTTATTTTGAAGAGCTGCTGCATGAAGCTGGATATTTTGTCATCGAAGGTGCAAAAAGAGTAAAGGGAGGCAAAAATGAAGGTACTGGCGCTTAATTCCAGCGCCCGCAGCGGCGGGCAGAGTAAAACGGAGATATTGCTCGATCATTTCGTCAAGGGCATGCGCGACGCAGGCGCGGAGGTGGAAGTCGTCAACCTGAAGCGGAAAAAGATCAACTATTGCATCGGTTGTTTCAGTTGCTGGACCAGGACGCCCGGCATCTGCGCGCACAAAGATGATATGTCCAGAGAACTGCTCCCCAAATTCATTCAGTCCGATATTGTTGTTTTAGCATCGCCGCTTTTCCATTACCAGGTTAACGCTCAGATGAAGACATTTATCGAGCGAACGTTGCCGGTGCTGCTGCCTTTCCTGCAGCCTGAGGGAGAGGCCACAACGCATCCTCTCCGCGATAAACATCCTGCCATCGTTCTGATATCCGTGGCCGGATTTCCCGAGATGTCGGTGTTCGATGCGCTGTCGTTCTGGGCAAAAAAGACCTACGGCAGGTCCGGTGCGCTGCTTGCTGAGATCTACCGCCCGGCTGCTGAAGCCATAATTCATTCCGGCCGGCTGTCGGGTATACTGGCAGCTATGGAACAGGCCGGCGTGGAGATCGTGAAGAACAAATCGATCAGCGGGGAGACGATGGAGCGCATAACACAGCCGATCACAAACCCTGATATGATCAACGTCATGTCCAACCTTGCCTGGCAGACCATGATCGATAAGAAGACGACCATGGCCGCGGCATCCAGAAAGGGCGACGGCTTGCGTCCCAACTCCATTGAGACGCTGATGGCGATGCTTTCAATGGCCTTTAATCCGCAGAAAGCCGCCGGGAAGACGGGCAAGCTACAGTTCAATCTGTCCGGGGAATGTCCGGGCGAATGCTATTTCAGCATCGAAAAAGGGGATTTAAAGGCGTTCCAGGGTAAATCCGAGAAAGCCGAGTGCGTTGTAGATGCCCCCTTCGAGGTATGGGCTGATATAATCGAAGGCAAGGCCGACGGCGCCAAAGCGTTCATGGACGGGAAATACAGGGCGGAGGGCGACATCTCTTTAATGATGGTTTTTGGACAATGAAAATATCGATAATCCTCGGGCATCCCGATCAAGGGAGCTTTAACCATGCCGTTGCTGAGACGGTCGTAAAGACTTTGCGGGGAAATGGGCATGACCTCATTTTTCACGACCTCTATAAAGAAGAGTTCCAACCCGTCCTGCCTTCTTCTGAAATCCTAAGAGATCCACTGTTATCGCCAGTCGTTTCCAAGCATACAGCTGAGATTGTTTCGGCGGACGGCATCATCGTTATCCATCCCAACTGGTGGGGCCAGCCTCCCGCCATATTGAAGGGGTGGATAGACAGGGTTATTCGCCCCGGGGTGGCTTACGAGTTTTGCGAAGGAGACAGCGGCGAAGGTGTGCCCAAAGGACTGCTGAAGGCAAAGGTCGCGATCGTGTTCACCACATCGAATACGCCTCAGGAAAGAGAACGGGCGGTGTTCGGCGACCCTCTGGAGGCGATATGGAAAAACTGCATTTTCGGCCTTTGCGGTGTTAACAACTTCTACCGGAAGAACTTCGGGGTTATCGTCACCAGCACCCCAGCGCAAAGAGTGGAGTGGCTTGAGGAAGTTCAGAACATAACGGATAAATATTTCCCCAAAATTTCTTGATTGTCGAGCGAATGCGATTTGAATTGGCTACATGAGAATAATCCGATAATCCTGGTCGCCATGATTATACACGAGACAAAACTGGACCCCGAAAGTATCATTAGTTTCCATTCCTGGCATAAACTTGATAAAAGGAAATAATATTTGCAATGCTCTGTTCTACCTAACCTTATCCCCCATTCAGCAGCATTGGCAATAAGAGTCCAACGGCTATAATAATTTACACGTTGTCCGTCCTTATTTTTTCCCTTGCCGCTCGCCATGACGCTCCCCAACAAAGGTAGGGGCTGTGGCGAAGTGTAGTACACTGAGGTGGGACGTCCGGCAAGGCTTTTCTGAAGCATTTATTATGGCAATGTACCCATATAAACACGTACAGATATCCAAGATGGTTTATAATAATTTGCAAGGCATGTTTTGTCATAAGCTTGTTAGTCGCGGGATTGATTTCTTTAGACTATTTATAGAGTTTATACCATATAGAAATGAGGCCATAGAAATATTTTTTGCTATTGCCCAATATAGAAACCCCACTACCGTAACTCAGCAACTTCAGCGTTTTTTTGAAAACATGATCCCGTTTATGTACCCTCCAAAAGGTATAACCTCCTGGAATAGTTCGGATTTTGACAATTTCAAATTCATAATTTATGAGCTATTTCTTTATGCAATTTCATGCCTTCTCAAATACGATGCTTTTTAACCGATAGGTTACTTATTAAGTCGGAAAAACCTATTACTAATAAGGCAGCCAACGAGGGACGGAGTCCCTCTTGACATCTCAAGCCTATTAAGCCTAAGAATAATTAGGATGGGGTCATAGAAGGCGGGATTTTATAAGCTATTAAAAATAGCACGGTAGGAGCCACATAACAGCCATTGTTGCCTCACCGAGAAGCAAACTCACGTATTTAGTATGCCTTCTATGGCTCCAGCACTAACAACTGCTTAAGTTCTTTTGCATCAGTATAATGGGCAGGTATCTGCTTACCTTTAACCCAGGTTTCCACCTGATCACTATAGTAAGGGCTTAAATAGTGCCCGGATTGACCGGCGGGGCTTATCAGAGTCATGTTGTCAAGGTTGGACATATCAACCACTATTCGTATTGCGCCACCGTTTCTCATGTCGCAAGGATTGTTTCTATCCCACCAGCCGGCATTGATGGTGAAATCGTCCCCTGGGTACGGGATGGGCTTCAAGTTCAAAAACGGTACTACATCTCCAAGGGTATGTTTGATTGTCATGGTATGTACCTTACCCCATGCCCAGTTTTGTGGATCATTACCAAGTTTTACGGATAATTCCGCCACAGTGGTTTTCATACTTTTCAAAATCATGTCGTCACGTGTCTCTTTAACATTCGGTGTACTGTTATCATCCCAAAGGAAATGATTATTGTCGTCAATGGCATTGGTGAGCCATTGATCGGGTAAGTAAACACTATTGCCTTTAAAGAAGTCATCTAGACACTTTTTCCCGATATCATCTTCGAGCGTATTTCTCATTAAATTGGCATAGAAAATGTTCCAGAGAGTGGCGGCCGACGAATCGATGTCAATAGTATAATTCCAGTTATTGAAAAGCGATATATATGGTTTTAATTCCTCCACTCCGTTGCAAACCCTTAGTATATGGGGTACCCATCTCTTAGCCGCCATGGAGACCGTGTCAAGCTGCATGTTCCTTATTTCTTCCACGCTGAATTTATCTTTACTATTAGCTATATCTTCAAAACGAAGAGCCCTCTCAAATAGAAAATATGAATTCCCATAGTAATCCGCACGTTTTGGCATATTATTGAACGATGCGAAATAGCCTTTTTCAGGGTTGTAATCATAAGGATGATCTTCAAATGGCAAGTAACCGACCAAGTCGTATTCACCTTTTTCTCCCGGCCTTGGTATTGGGTTATCGCCAGCCTTTCTAATAGGAAGAGTGGCGATCCATTGATAACCTATATTCCCATCTACGTCAGCATAACCTATGGTTAAGCTGGCACCACGCTCAATGCCGAATGCCTCGTGAAATTCATCGAAATTTTTTGCTTTATCGAGTGCCAGTACACTTTGTGTTATGCCAGTATATCCCTGACCGGCCCACATCATAGCGCAGTTTTGGGGTGCACCGGGCATTATATCCGATATAATCGGGCCATGCCTGGATATTTTAACCGGTAATTTCTCTTCTTTAATCCCATCTTTTGTCTTGATCTTCAAAGTTTCTTCAACTGTGACGAAATTCTTATAGCCGTCTTCAGTCATGTACTGGTTTGGGTTATCCGGATTTAGTTTCTCAATAAAGTAATCAAGGTTGTCTCCAGTGCCATTGGTAATACTCCAGGCAAAGTGTCCATTGAATCCCAGAGCATTAACTCCTGGCACGCCAGCTATTGAACCGCCGATGACATCATAAGCTCCGCCCTTCAAATGTACCAAATAAAAAAGTGACGGGATGGCAGCTTCAAGATCCGGGCTACCGGCAAAAACTGGTTTCCCAGTTGTTGTTCGTGAGCCTGAGAATATATACCAGCTACTGAAACGGATATTCATTAGAACTGGCGAGTAAAACTCACTTGCGTTAGATACGTATTCAAATGGTTCTGCCGTGACCGGCTCCCGGAGCGCACCCGATACCTTCGTTTCTGTATTTGTGGATATTGTCGGTGCGAATTGTGGCAGCGAGGGAAGTAGATAATTCAATTTATCATTCCCAGCTATGAGGGCGATTTGATTATAATAAAGTTTAAATTGGTTTGGCATATTGAGGCGCCAGATCATTAAAATGCCTGCTACAAGACTATCCTGGGGCTTCCAAAGCTGGGGTTTTACACCGAGTATGACGTATTCGCAAGGAAGATACTTAACTTTATTAATATAAGCATTTACTCCACGAGTATAAGCATCAATTGCGGATTTGTCTTCAGAAGAGAGGTTTGCATACTCAGCTTCAGCAGTACGGTATAAGCCCAGTGTCTTGAAATATTTATCAGTGTTGACCGTTGCTTCTCCCAGTAATGTGGAAAGCTCTCCTCTGCCCGCAAGGCGTGTTATGTCCATTTGGAACATTCTTTCCCTGGCAGTTATATAGCCTTGTGCAAAGAACAGGTCCTCTTCATTCTGCGCAAAAATGTGAGGAATACCATGTTCGTCAGTCCTCACCTCAACCTGTGCTGTAAGACCATCCAATTTCTCTGTACCTGAGTAGGATGGCTGGGGTAATTTGAAGAACACTTGGAAAGATATAACCGAAGCGATAGCAAGGCATACGATGACGCTTAATGAGACAACCAGTGTTTTGATCCATCTGGATTTCACCTTTCACCTCCCATATTTGCTATAAAATGCCTTTGCTATCTGTTGTTTTCTTAGGCACTTTAACAGGGCTAATGTATACCCGTTGCATTCGTATGTCAAACCTTGCTCAGAACCCCCGGACAACCCATAGAATCCCGGGAGTTCAACTCCGGCACCCCAAAACACCTGTTTGCAACCCAGAAGTAGCTTTCCTCCCGAAAAAAGACGATACTCCCCCTATCTTTTTCATCTGGCTGCCTGTATACCCTCAGTGTGCTAGCCAGGAGCCAGGCGTAACCGGTTTACCCGCACCAGGAGAGCAGCAAATATCTCCCTGGATATCGCCACTTCAGATAGCTGGAAGATGATCCGCCGGGCATGGCGCACCATCCGTCCACCCATTTTGATCAGCTTTGCCTGAAGACTGCGCAATGACCAGTCCTTGATTGGCTTGGGCAAAACCAGCCGGCGCAGGAAGTTCCCCAGGTTGTAGGCCATAATGAATAGCTGGAGCCGTACCTGGTTAGCCACAAACCGGTGGCAGGAGAGGCGGGTCCAGTTCAGGGCATACTTGCCTTCCTTAATCCATTGCTCCGCAGTCCCCCGCCCGTTGTAGAAGTGCACTACGCCCTTGGCTTTAGCGGACAAATTGGTAACGATGAAGCCCACTCGTGGGAATAGCTCTCCCTGGTGCCACTCCACTTTGGCCACCACTCTTCTGGGATGGTTCCAGCTCCCCGCCTGATACGGGAAGTTGTGGTAGCAGATTACGGGCTTCTCAGGTAACTCCCCTTCAGGACGTTTCAGCAGGTGCTTAAGCTGGATAGGTTTTTTCTATACCTGACACCGTGCATTGGGATTATCCATCATTCGGACAGGAAAATATAGTAGGCTTCTCTCGAATATACCGGCGAGCCCGGCCTGGCATGTTGGTTAGACTTCAAGTCAATGCCCATTGTATACTTGGATACGTATTGAGGAATACATTATGAACAGGACATTTGAAGCAACTATTGAAAAACGCGACAA
>CAZKOL010000026.1:0-22801 GCA_964554375.1 uncultured Dehalococcoidales bacterium | reverse complement strand
TTGAGGTATGAGTCTAGACATCTTCGATCATCCTGTCAAGATCACAATATTCAGACCACGTGAGTTTTCCACCATTTGCACATGCCCGTCTTTTATGTAATAATTAAGCCAGCTTAATTAGCCTGGCCTGATTATCTGGAGATTTTAAAATGGAAAGTGAACGGATAGAGGAATACCTGGAGGCTATATACAAGAGGCAAGGCAAGGAAACCCCGGTTTCCACTTCGTCCCTGGCGGCTGACCTGAGGGTATCACAGCCTGCAGTCACAGACATGCTGCGTACCCTGGAAAACAAAGGCCTGATCGACTACAGGTCGAGGAGGGGAGCAGCGCTTACGAGTACGGGTGAAAAGATGGCGCTGGCAGTAATAAGACGTCATCGGCTGTGGGAGAGATTCCTTACGGATGTGCTGGGCATGAAGTGGGACAAAGTTCACGCAGAAGCCTGCCGCCTGGAACATGCAACCTCTCCCGACATGGAAAAGGGGTTATCCGGCATACTAAGCGGCATCGATACCTGCCCGCACGGGCATTCCATACCGGATGAAAAGGGCAATATCAAGCCGGAAAAAACCACGCTGCTATCTGAGTTTCGCCCGCCGCAAAAGGTACGCATACTGGCTATCGAGAATGAGGACCCCAGGTTGTTGAGAGGTATTGAGAAGTTGGGACTGCGGCCGGGCGTAGTTGTCGACGTATTGAAAAAAAACAAGGACGGCTCGCTGGATATCGAATTGCAAAATGCAAAAATTACGCTGGACAGTGCGACATCCTCTGTGCTTACAGCCGAGCCGGCGCCCGTGATATCGCTTCCCATCGACGAAGCCGAAATTGCCCTGGGCGAGCTGCCACCCGGTGAATTTGCGGTGATCAAGGTCTGCGGGGGCGGGCGAGGGTCCCTGGGAAGGTGCCTGTCATTGGGCTTCACTCCGGGCAGCATCATTAAAATGGTAGAAAATTATCGCCGCGGCCCGGTGCTGGTAAGGGTGCATGACACCGAGGTGGCAATCGGCAGGCAGCTTGCTGAAAAAATATCGGTAGTGCGAAAGAAGGCCTCGTGAGAGAAAGCACGAAAACGAGGGAAATTACTGTCGCCCTGGCCGGCGCGCCCAACGTGGGTAAAAGCACTATTTTCAACCTGCTGACCGGCCTTTCTCAACATGTCGGTAACTGGCCGGGCAAAACAGTTGAACATAAAACCGGTGTATTTCGCCAGGGCGAACTGACGATGAACATCATCGATCTGCCCGGCACATACAGCCTTACCGCCAATTCGGTGGAGGAACAGATAGCCCGGGACTACCTGGTACATGAAAACCCCGATGTTGTGGTGGCTGTCCTCAATGCGGCCAGCCTGGAACGAAATCTGTACCTGGTAGCTGAGCTCATAGAGCTTGCCCCGCGCCTGGTAATTGCCCTGAACATGCTTGACGTGGCCGAGCAACAGGGTATGAAAATCGACTCCGAAGCTTTGTCACGGACGCTGAATATACCGGTCGTACCGATCGTAGCCCGCGCCAACCGGGGCCTCCGCGAGCTGGTTATCCAGATCGAACAGGAGTGCGGCACGGCCGCCGGCCTGCGTAATGTAAAGCATATCGAGTACGGCAGTGAGATAACGGGCGTGATAGACCACGTCGATAGTCTGCTTGAGGACGGCATAACCGCCCGGTACCCGAAGCATTGGACGGCCATGAAGCTGCTCGAGGGGGACGAGCAGATCAACAAGTTGATCAAGGCGCGTATGCCGGCGGAACGCTGGCCTGCGCTCGACTCTTATTTAAGAGAACACGAGTCGGCGGCCGTCACTATAGCCACGCTTCGCTATGCGTGGGTTGAAAGGATGATGGCCGTGGCGCAGCAAAAACGCCGCGTAGGCCAGGTCTCTCTAACGGAGAAAATCGACCGCGCTGCCACGCATCCCGTATTAGGCATCTTCATGCTTATAGCCGTTCTGGGCGCCATGTACTGGCTGGTCTTCAGTATCGGCGTCCCTGTACAGCAATTCCTCGATGTCAATTTGATTGAGAGGACGCGGGATTTTATATACACCCTTTCATATATGCCGCAATGGCTGCAGGGCTTTCTGGCCGACGGCGTCCTGAGCGGCGCCGGGACGGTGCTCACATTTATCCCCATACTTTTCTTCTTCTTTGCAGCATGGGCTTTCCTGGAAGATACCGGCTATACGTCGCGGGCCGCTTTTGTGACCGACAGGTTTATGCACGCGCTCGGGCTGCACGGCAAGTCGTGCCTGCCGCTGGTGCTGGGCTTCGGCTGCAACGTGCCCGCGATCTTCGGAACACGCATTATAGACTCGCCGCGCGCCCGCCTGCTCACAATACTGCTAACACCGCTCATACCCTGCACAGGCAGAATGGCCGTAATAGCCATCATTGCCGCTGCATTCTTCGGCAGCGCAGCAGTACTGATATCAATCGGAATGATCATACTCAGTTTATTAATCCTGGCTATAGTCGGCCTGATACTCAACAAGTTCGTTATACGCGGGAAGAGCAGCGCATTGATCATGGAATTGCCGCTTTACCATGTGCCCGATCTTAAACTTATCGGCATGGTTACCTGGCAGAACATACTGGCTTTTATAAAGCGCGCCGGCACCGTTATACTCGCCGTTTCCATCCTGGTGTGGCTGCTGTCTATAATCCCTAACGGAAACATCAACGACAGCGTACTGGCGGATATCGGAAAATGGCTCGAGCCTTTGGGGCGATTGATGGGACTCAACTGGCAGATGATGGTAGCGCTTCTATCCAGCTTCGTGGCAAAGGAAAACACCATCGCCACCCTGGGCGTAATGCTGAGCGGCAGCAGCGGCGATTTCACTCAGCAACTGAAGGCGATTTTGACCCCGGCTGCAGCGGTAGCCTTCCTGGTGGTACAGGTGCTGTTCATACCGTGCGTGGCTACAATTGCCGCCATCCGGCAGGAGACCGGAGGCTGGAAATGGCCGGCGCTCATACTTGTTTTTCAAACGGTTTTGTCTTTTGCCATAGCTATACCGGTATACCAGGTGCTGAGGCTGTTCCTGTGACCGCTTTTCTCATTTTTAGCCATTTTACCCGCTTGGCAACCCGCCCGTCATAACGGGGAGCAGCAAATTTGATTGCTTGACAACTATCGATAGCGTTGTCTATAATATATCTAGATATATCGTGATAATACTATATATCAGAAAATACATGAGGTAATGGATATGTTTAGAGACCGTTTTTTTGGACGCGGGCGATTTTCCCGGGGCTTCGGTCATGAAAGTCCTTTTAGCAAGGGGGACCTGAAATATGTGGTCCTTGATCTGCTGAAAGACAAGCCCAGGTACGGGTATGAAGTTATACGCGCCCTTGAGGAGCGCTCACATGGATTTTATACGCCGAGCCCCGGTGTAGTCTACCCAACATTACAAATGCTCGAGGAGATGGGCTATGCAAGCGCCGCGGAGCGAGATGGGAAAAAAATTTATACCATAACTGAAGAGGGTCGTAAATTTTTAACTGAGCAAAAAGACTTCACCGATAAGGTTAAACACCATATGAGGTATCACTGGAATCCTGAAAATATTGCTGTTTTTACTCAGATGATGCGTGAATTCGGTGAACTGGCGAGCACTGTGCACTACCGGGCACGTCATATAGCGCCCGATAAAATGCAGCGCATACGTGAGGTGGTTTCCCACGCTTCGGTGGAGATCAAGGCCATATTGGAAGAATAAAGTGTGGAGGCATATGACTGTGGCAAGGCAAAACGAAATCCACATAGAGTTAGATGAGATAACTCAGGATTACTATGTAGTCTGGGAACCCATAGCTATGGGCGCAGGTAAAACGAGGCAAGAGGCTCTGGATGACCTGAGGCAGGCGGCACATTTCGGCATAGATACATTCATCGATTTGAAGTTGAAGGAAATTGACGTTTCCCCGTAAAACAGGCCGGCGTAAGTTATTCGGATGCCACCGGGCTTATGCGCCAGGGTCCGCTGAAAAAATGAGGTTCCGTACTTACGCCGCCCAATTCTTTTTGTATACGTTCGGATTCATTATAGGTAGTTTCCCGATAAATGCTGCCAAACTCATTTCTCCCGGGCAAGTCCTTTGTAGCATAATAGGGCGCGAAACATACAAACAGAAAACCGATTGCTATGAAAGATAAGCCTTAATTAATCTCAGGTATTATGCTTTTTAACAAATATGAAAATCCGGCCTTTTCTCTCACTGCTGACGAATCCGGCTTTTTCAACGTCCACTATTAAGCCGGCGGCGGAGCCTGTTGTTTTTTCAAAAGACAGTAGCCCTCCCGGTTTGAGGATACGGTGCATCTCAGATAGCACGTGACTGAGGCCTCCAGAAATGTAGCGGAGGCCGAAAACAAAGGATAGATCAATACTACTATCCTGTAATCCGCTGGACGCAGCATTTATCAGCATCGGTTTAACATTCTGTATTCCCTGGCTGCGTATCTTTTGCTCTACCCTTTTAATGGCCAACGGGTTAACATCCGTTGCGTAGACAATGCCCGCATCTCCCACTATTTTCGCTGCCGGGATTGTGAAGAAGCCCGGACCACACCCAACTTCCATCACTTTCTGCCCCCGGCTCAATCCTGCCGCTTCCAGCAGCCTGTAGGGATTTTTAAGATGCGGAAGCAACGGATTGTCGTGCATCAGGCTTATCATCCAGAAAGACAAGCGAGATGTATGCAGGTTATCGAAATGATTTTTTCTCTTAAATGTTGTGCCCATAATTACTCCTTCCTTTAATCGATCGATTTGCCTGTTTTTTAATCATAATACCGATACCTCCTTAAATTTAGTAACTACTTACTAATTATTTCTGCTATTAAAAAGCGCGCTCGGCCGCTAATCCCGGCGTGCCCAGGCATTCACTTGCCATTATGCTTATTACTAAGTACTTACTAACAATATATCGCATTGATTTTCTTTTGTCAAGGCCCCGTGGGGTTTCTGGTGATTTACCGGCCCATCATGCGCTGTGGTGGACCTAAGTGTACGATAGGCTGAACCTTTATAGTCTGGCAATGCACGGTTAGTCCCCGATATTTGCTTGGCCTCATCACCGCATCCCACTGGAACGGTGTACTACTTCAGAGGACTATGCTACTATCAAAGACATTATCGAAGCGGAGGTCTGCTATGATTATTGATATTCATATTCACCCTTTCTGCAAGGAGGCCACGGTAACACCCAATGCAGTAGAGGCAAGAAGGCGAATGTTTGCCCGCAGTGATCCCCAAAAACGCGACCTTATGGAAAAGATGTTCACATATCTGAGCACGCAAGTTAGCATTGGAGATATCCTCCATGATATGAATGAGGCTGGGATTGATAAAGCCTGCATAGTAGCCATGGACCTCACCACCCACTATGGCGTTAAGCTCGTTACCAATGAAGATGTGGCGCATATGGCTCTGGCTCATCCTGACAGGTTTATCCCGTTTGCAAGCGTCGACCCATCTATGGGACGAGTCGCAGTAGACATGTTATCCGACGCCGTTACCAATTTAGGATGCCGTGGGCTGAAACTCGTGCCGCCCGTCCAGCATTTTGATTTTTCCGATCCGAAACATTACCCGCTCTGGGAGAAAGCATTGGAATTAAATATCCCTGTCTGGACTCACACAGCGCATCAACTGTCCCACCCTGACTCAGATGCCCGCCTGGGCCACCCCATGCTTGTGGAGCCGGTCGCCCTGAAGTATCCCGATCTAAAGATCGTTTTGGGTCACTGGGGCGTTCCATGGTTCTGGGATGCATGGTCACTGGTGGTCAGGCACGCGAATGTGTACGTAGACATCTCAGCCAACATCAAGCTGTACAAGCAGTTCCCCTGGGAGGCCTACGCGAGCTATGGGGCAGAACACAAAGTACTCTTTGCCTCGGACTATCCCCTCAACAGCTTCAAAGATACATTGAGTGCCCTAAAGGCCATCAATCTTCCTGCTGATTTCGAGAGAAAGATCCTGGGGGAGAATTCTGCAAGGCTGCTGGGATTAGCATAGTTTCAGTATTGGCCGAGAGGCAATAAAGCGAGCAGGTTAGCTAAAAATTCAAAAAAACACCTGATTGATCCAGACCAGCCTATCTTACCAGTGGATTTTTCCCGCCCCTGCTGAGCAGCTAGCTAAAAGAAAGCCCGTATGCTTTAATAGGTGGAAAGGATATTTTTTAATAAGATTGAAAGAAGAACCCAATCCTCGTACCCTATAGAAAGAAAAGTAAAATATTTCTGTTTCTTTTCAATTAGAGGAAAAACGCAGATGTCTATAGAGTGGTTGTTATTTGATTTGGAGAAAGCCATGGCATTTTAGCCTGCTAGTACGGGTGTTTAAGGTTTATCAAAGGTTAGGAGGAAATAATATGGAAGAACGAGACGTGGTCATAATCGGAGCAGGACCCGCTGGATTATCAGCAGCAATATTTACAAAGCTGGATGGATGGAACACACTTGTTTTAGAGTCTAATTGGGTAGGCGGACAAGCTACCATCGCTTCCACGGTGTCAAATTATCCTGGTTTTCTGCCAGGCGATGGATCTATTCTTGTAAACAACCTTGAAAAACAGGCTACATTATCCCCTCCTCAAGGTGTTGGAGCAGAGCTAAAAAAGGAAAATGTGGTAAACATCGATGCTGATGAGAGAATCGTGGTTACGGAGACGGATCGGTATAAAGGCAAGGTAATTATCATGGCTACAGGCAGTACAATGCAAAAGCTTGGTATATTAGGTGAGGATAAATTCATCGGGAAAGGCGTGTCTTATTATGCTAAGAGAGATGTTAGCCAGTTTACAGGAAAGCGGGTACTGATAGTTGGTGGCGGCAATTCCACAGCCAAGAGCGCCCTTTTAGCCAGAGCTGCGGGCACCACGTGGGTTGGCCTCGCACATCGAAGAGAGGCGCTTAGAGCATATCCCAACATGGTTAAAAAACTTGAAAAAGAAGGCGTAGAGATTTTATACAGTACTGAGGTCAGGGAAGTAAGAGGAAATGGCAAGGTTGATACTGTTTTGACAATAAATAACGGAACCGGGGACAAAAAGGAGATAGCTGTGGATTGGGTAGTCATCTGTGTTGGAACAGAGCCGAATGTACGAGTGGCACGGGAAGCTGGATTGGAAATTAACAGGAACTCTATTATGGTCAATGAAAAAATGATGACCAGCAAGCAAGGAATATTTGCGTGTGGTGAAGCCGCTGGCACTGACCGACATCTCATTTCTTGTACAGCTAGCGGCGCTTTAGCTGGTATGGCAGCAAGTGAGTATTTAGCACTGGAAAAAGTGCGGAAAGGGGATATGTTCAATGGCGCCATAAATGGGAAATATGCTGATGAGTATCTATCAATGCTGTGAATTAGGATTTATAAATTGAACGTCAATTGAATGAGAAAATAGAAAAATATTATCTGGCGCAAGACTGGGCTATCTGGGCCCAATCTCCGATTAGAAGGTATTCGCCATGCGGACTGAAACCATGAAACTTAGGTTAGAGAGATTGGCGTAATCCCCGGCAAAAGGCAATAGCGAGCCGTTTATGGAGGCCTCGGTTAAAGGGGTGACGACTGAGTGAAAATTACAATTGTCTATGATAATTGCCAGGGTAAGCCTGATTTAAAAACTGGCTGGGGATTCTCGGCGCTGATAGAGGTCAATGATTCTCCTCCTGTTCTGTTTGATACCGGTGATGACGGGATGGCACTGTTGTTTAACATGACGATGCTGGGTATCGATCCCCGGCGGATAGGAATAATCGTTGTATCCCATGATCATGGTGACCATACGGGCGGGCTCAAGCGCGTTCTTGAGATGAATAAGAATGCTGAAATTTATGTTCCGGCATCTTTTTCGGGAAGATTGCCTGGGAAAAAGATAAACATTGTTGCTGCTCCTGGCCTTATATGTCAGGAGGTTTTCACAACGGGGGAGCTGCAAGGTATAGAGCAGTCTCTGGCCATAAAAACTGGCAATGGTATAGTTGTGATAGTAGGTTGTTCTCACCCGGGAGTACGAGCAATACTTGATGCTGCCTCCCGTCACGGCAAGGTTTACGGTATTATCGGTGGCCTGCATGGTTTCCATAATTTCGAACAGTTAAAAGATATATCCCTGATATGCCCGTGCCACTGCACTCAGCATAAGGCGGATTTAAGTCTTCTTTACCCTGATAAGTACGTAGCCTGCGGAGTCGGGCTCGAGCTGAACTTATAATATTTAAAGTGAGGTACTAGTCTGGAGTTTCTTTATGGAAAATTTATCTCAGCCGGAAGACAAGCTAATCAAGTTGAATGACGTTAGCATTCACTATTTGGATTGGGGTAATAAAGAATCTGTCCCAATAGTACTGGCGCACGGGCTTTGCAGCCATGCCCATTACTGGGACTTTTTTGCCCGCAACATGATGAATGAGTATCGTCTTCTTGCGGTGGACCAGCGGGGGCAGGGCATAGTATTCCCGGAGATAATCCTAAGTCATTTGAAGTAGCAATTCACGATTTTCTGAAAAACATTGAGCAACATGGGAATTAAGTCGAGCAGGTTAGAAGATTATGACGATACAATTGAACATATTTTTATCTTTGCCTGATCATGGCAAAGCAAGTTTAATTTATTTGCTATGTGAGCACGTTCATTAACGGGGATGACAATGTTGCCAGCGGTGGTGGGAAAAATAAATCATATGTAGGCAGAATAATGGTAGATTTCATCACATATGGGCCAGTTCCATCCAGACGACTAGGTCGTAGTCTGGGAGTAAATAACATTCCTCCCAAGACATGTAGTTATTCCTGTGTTTATTGCCAGCTTGGAAAGACTATGAATATGAGCGTTGAGCGGAAAAACTTCTATGAACCAGCAGAAATAGCTGACAAAGTTCATGATAAACTTAAACAATCTAAAAAAAATGGGGAGATAATTGACTACCTGGCTTTTGTCCCTGACGGAGAGTCCACCTTGGATGTCAATCTAGGCAAAGAAATTGGGCTCCTACGATCTTTTGGCATAAAAATTGCAGTTATTACCAATGCATCTCTCATCTGGCACGAAGATGTTAGGCAAGATTTGCAAAAGGCCGACTGGGTGTCATTAAAAGTAGATGCTGTAACTAAAGAAATCTGGCGCCAAATCGACCGACCACATAAATTATTGAACCTGGATAAAATTCTGGATGGCATTCTCGATTTCAGACGTATTTTTAGGGGGGAGCTAGTAACTGAGAGCATGCTTATCCAGGGTATCAATGATAACAGCCAAGAGCTTGAAAGGATAGCCAACTTTCTAACTGAGCTAAACCCAGACAGGTCCTATCTGGCTATTCCCATAAGACCACCTGCAAAAAATACGATAAATGCTGCCAGCGAGGAAACTATCAATTTAGCATACCAAATCTTCACGGATAGATTAATCAATGTAGAATATTTAATCGGCTATGAAGGAAATGCCTTCGCTTTCACCGGCAATATTGAAAACGATCTACTTAGTATCACCTCGGTTCATCCGATGAGAGAAGATGCCATCACAGAATTAGTGAAAAAAGCTAATGCTGGCTGGGACGTCGTCAAAGAATTAATAAAAGATGGTAAGCTCATTGAGACTGAATACAAGGGGAGAAAATATTATATGAGAAAATTGTCCCAAAGCGGCAGTCAAAGAAATAAAGATGACAGGAAATGACGCGGCATTAACATATACAGATCCACTTCCACCACAAGGACTAACGGAGGATAAATTGCGGGTTCTTTCTTCGGTACAGCGTGGTGGACCTGGGGAGATTCGAACTCCCGACCTCCTGAATGCAAATCAGGCGCTCTCCCAATTGAGCTACAGGCCCGCAAGACCATTTATTATACTAAATCCGCTTCAGTTTGCTAAACACAGGCCCCGCAGAATACCTACTTCTTGCTTTTCTTAACCTTATCCTTCCCGCTATCCGCAGGGCCCATCCACCGCTCATAGTGGACGCGCTCGGATTTGTACCTGTCCTCCATGCGCGGCCTCTCGTCCGGATAGCCTATGGAAACAAGTGAGATAGGCACCACCCTGGTGGGCATATTGAGCAGCTTCCTCATCCCATTCATCCGCTCCTCCACGGGGAAAATGCCCACCCAGACCGCCCCCAAACCCAGGTCATGGGCAGCCAGCAGGATATTCTGAGTTGCCGCCGAGCAGTCCAGTATACCCCTGCCTTTCACCAGCTCAAGGCCACTGTCGTCGCATACCAGTATGGCCAGCGCCGCCTCCTTCAGCATGTGCGCATGCGAATGAAAGGCCGGCACCTGGGCCAGGGTCTTGCGGTCGGTGATGACCACGAAATGCCACGGCTGCTCGTTGGCCGCCGACGGAGCGAACATCCCCGCTCTCAATAGCTGCTCCACCACCTCCTGCGGAACGCGGTTATCGGTATACTTCCTGATACTGCGTCGCGTCATGATTGCTTCAATCGTCTCCATCGCTTCACCTCTTTCCCGCAGTATTTAAATGCGCCGCCTGATCCTGGCGATCCAGCGCCCGATCAACACGATCAGCGTAATCACGGCTGCAGCCAAAACGTACGGCCAGATCATTTCGTAGAGCGGCGTGGGCGGCGGCTGTCTGTATCCCGCCAGGTTCACCTTGAGCTTGTTATCCAGCCCGCTGGCTATATGCAGGCTGGATTCAACCCTCTTGCCTTCTTTCTCGATAATGACCTTGTATGTACCATAGAATACGCGTACCCTGGCAGTGCCATCGTCCCCCGTGTAAGCGTTGCCGCGCGACCACCACTTATTGCGTATAAGGTCGAGCAGGCGGTTATAGGCCGGCTTTTTAGTCATATCCTGGCGCAGCAGCCCGGCGGGAGCCCCCTGCCAGGCGCCGTAATCTGAGAGGTCCCACCAGGTTATGGCCTGCACCGAGGGGTGGCTGAAGAGCATTGTATAGAACTTCTCCGCGTAATCGGCCTGCGCTATCTCCCCTTCCGGCGTAGTAGGCCATTCAGACGGTTGCTCGGACGATATACCTGTCTTGGGACTTCCGCTCAGCACGGTAACTTCGCTGAAATGTATGGGCACTTCGAAATCCTTGAAACGTTCGCAGGTATCCCAGACCTGATACAGCGGCCAGTTGCCGCGGTGCATATGCGATTGTATGCCTATGGCATCGAATTTCCCTTTCTGGCGTATGATACCCTGGAGCAGGTCGCGGAAATCCTGGTCGGTGCGGAAATCGTCGATTATGAGGTTAGCTGCAGGACATGCCGACCTGGCCCAGGCCAGGGCATCGGCGCAGACTGTGACCGGCGTTCGCGCGGCCATCCAGTTGCCCAGCGGGTTGTTAACCCCCGCGCCCATGGTGGGCTCATCCACAACATCCCAGTAGTCGATTTTGCCACAGAATTCACCAACAGTCTCCTTGACGCGCTTTTCCTGCGCTTTCTGCATATCATCGGCCGCAATGGGCGCCCAGGACGGCAGCGAATCTGCCCGGATGAGAGGATGCCCTTTTAGCGTTATCCCGCGCTTTTCAGTCCATTCGGCGATCATCTTGAGCATGGTGGCCGATGTCTGCCCCTGGGTCGCCTCGTAGCTATCCCAGTTAAAGGGCGCCGTACCGTAGTTGAAAAGCGCGCTGCCGGCCGCAGCCCAAGACTGGTTGACCGCTGTGGGACCGTTCTTGGCCAGCAGGGCCAGGCTGGTGCCGAAAAGGAAGTCATGGCTCTGCTGTTCGTAGTATACGCGGGCCCCCCGCACCGGGACATTATTCTCATCCAGCACCAGTATCACGCCGTCCCCCTTGCGTATTTTCTCTATGCGGTCGCCGGCGCCCTGCATGATAAACCACTCACGGACGCCGTTGTAAGCCTGCTGGATTACACTTCCCGCATCAGGGCCTGTCGACTGGCAAGCTGCCGAAGGCAGAAGCAGTGAGGCCGCCATGACTGCCAATGCCAGTATGTGAAAACACCTACTTTTCATACCTATCCTGTAAACGACTATGCTTTTTATATTTTAGCACAGCAGCCAAACCACCCATACCTGCCCGGCCTGTTGGGCGACTGCTGTTGCTTTGTGTTAATCCGATCGGCAGGCGGGCGGATATAAATGTCCGCCCCTGCAGGGTACATGCTACAATAACCGGCGTGGAACCCATTCCCCTGCTCAGATACCTTGTTGAAGCCGGCCTGGGCGCCAGGCGTCAGGTAGTCGGCGCCATTAAAATCGGCCGCGTCGCCGTCAACGGCCGGCAGGCCGAGAGCTATACCATGCCGGTCTACCCTCAGGCGGATAAGATCACATTCGATGGCAAACCTGTTGCTTTCCATGCCAGGGCTAAAATAGTCATCATGTTGAACAAGCCCCTGAACCTGTTGAGCACTACCAGCGATGACCGCGGCAGGCGGACTGTCCTCGATATCCTCCCTGATGAATACCGCGGCCTGGGCCTTTATCCTGTGGGCAGGCTTGACCACGATACCACCGGGCTGCTGCTGCTGACAAATGACGGCAACCTCACCTACCGCCTGACACACCCCCGCTTCGAGCTGGGCAAGGAGTACCTTGTACATATAGATGGTACGCTCACTCAACAGGAAAGAGAACTGCTGGAAAAAGGCGTGCCTCTGGACGATGGAATGACGGCGCCTGCAAAGGTGAAAGAGATCGGGTATGACCCGCCCTATAATTACAGCGTCACCATCCACGAGGGCCGCAACCGCCAGGTCAGGAGGATGTTCGCGCACATAGGATATACAGTCACGGCACTGAAGCGCGTCAGGATGGGAAACCTCAGGCTGGGTGATCTGGTGGAGGGAAAATTTAAAAAGCTGTCCGCACAGGAGATTGCCTCAACCCTCAGGCAGCACAGACAATAGTTATCCTTAAGTCCACGGTTTTACCCGGCGTATCGACATGCAGCCACGGCACTGTTGTTGTACAATATTCAGGGTTTTGCTCGCAATTATTAAAAAAAGGAGTGTGATTCAATATGGGTAACAGGCTAAAGGGCAAGGTAGCAATCGTCACAGGCTCAGGACGCGGCATTGGCCGCGCGGAGGCCATGGCGCTGGCGGCAGAGGGCGCCAGGGTTGTTGTCAACGACCTCGGCGCAGCTTCGGATGGTTCCGGGGCTTCGGCCAGCCCGGCGGAGGAAGTCTGCCAGGAGATCAAGAAGCTGGGCGGCGAGGCCGTACCCAATTTCGACTCCGTGGCCACCTGGGCGGGCGGCGAGAACATCGTTAAGACCGCCATCGATAAATTCGGCCGCATCGATATCCTGGTCAACAACGCGGGCATCCTGCGCGACCGCATGCTTTTCAACATGACTGAGGAAGAGTGGGATATCATCCTCAAGATACATCTATACGGCCATTTTTACTGCGCCAGGGCGGCATCACCCTACATGCGCCAGCAACGGTGGGGACGCATCATCAACACCTCCTCCATCGCGGGCCTGGGCAACATGGGCCAGACCAACTACAGCGCAGCCAAGGAGGGCATCGTCGGTTTCACCCGCTCTGTGGCGCTGGACATGGGTAAATACGGCGTAACCTGCAATGCCATACGACCCAACGCAGCCACGCGCATGACGGTGACCCCCGAGCTCAAGGCCGCCTGGGAGAAGAGGGCTGCAGCCGCGGGCATCACGGACAAGGCACAGTTCGAGGCAATGATCAGCCAGATGTTCGCCTCCAAGCCGGAGAACATCGCCCCGGTAGTGGTTTTCCTCTGCTCCGACGAGGCCGCCAACATCAACGGCAAGACTATTTTCATCAACCTCAACCAGGTCGGCCTGTACTCCGAGCCGCAGATTATTAAAGAAATCAACAAGGCCGAGGGCTTCTGGACGGTGGATGAACTGGTCAAGGAGATCCCCGCCAAGATGACCGGCGACCTGGTAAACCCGGCGCCCCCACAGCCGGCCAAATAAATCGAAAAGGCTGATAAACCGAACAGAAGGGCATCACTCTAAAGATGCCCTTCTGTTATAATCTGTGTCAAAAGCGCCGGCAGGCATTTTTGAGAGGTCGTGAATGAGTGACTTTATTGTGCAGGACAGTCGACGTCAGCTCTGGATAGTCATAAGCGTGGCATTCGCGGCCTTTATGGCTGCACTGGACACATATATAGTCAACGTAGCCCTGCCCACCATTGCAGCCGACTTCAACTCCAGCCCCACCGACGCAGTCCTCATCACGCTGGTATACCTGCTGGTCATCACCAGCACGCTGCTTATCTTCGGCAAGATCGGAGAGAGAACGGGGTTTAAAATCGTCTTTGTGGCCGGATTCGCCTTCTTTGCCTTCGGTTCATTGCTGAGCGGGCTTGCCCCCACCATATACCTGATTTCGGGCGCGCGCTGCATACAGGGGCTGGGCGCCGCCATGCTTTACGCTGTGGGGATGGCTATGATTATCAGGTACATACCGCCAGGCAAGCGCGGCTGGGCATTCGGCATAACGTCAACCGGGGCCGGACTGGGCGTTATCATAGGCGCGCCTATGGGAGGCTTCATCACGCAGTACCTGGACTGGCACTGGATATTCTGGTTCAATGTGCCGGTCGGCATAGCTGCGATAATTGTGGCAATGAAGGTAATGCCCAACGACCGCGTGCACCCGGAAGCAGGCAGCAAGCGTACACCCTTTGATATTGCCGGAGCAGTATTAAGTTTCCTGGCGCTGTCGCTCCTGGTGCTGGCGATCAACCGAGGCCAGCAGCTTGGCTGGGACCACTGGGGAATCTGGAGCTCATTCACCCTCTCAGCCATACTCTTTATAGCATTCATACAATGGGAGAAGAAATGCCGCGACCCTCTGCTGGACCTGTCGCTTTACAAGTACGCCAGTTTCGCCTATGGGTCATTCGCTGCGCTGGCTGCATGGGGCATGTATTCCGGCGGCAACTTCCTCTTTCCCTTTTACCTGACGATGGTACAGGGCCTTTCAGCCAGTATGATCGGCTCCATCTTCCTCATCGGATCAATCGTTTATATCATAACCAGCCTCTACATGGGACGGTTGTCCGACCGCATCGGCAGACGGCTGCTGTGCTGCGCCGGAATGGTTTCGGCCACGGCGGCGCTTATTTTCCTGGCGCTGTTGCTCGGCCTTCACTCCCTTATCCCTATGATAGTCTATCTCGCCTGGATAGGCGTATCCATGGGCACCTTTGTCTCGCCTAATAACAGCACTATGCTGAGCTCCATACCCACCGCCAACCAGGGAGAGGCGTCGGCGGCATCGAGGGCTATGCAAAACCTGGGAATGGTACTGGGAGTGGCAATCTATGAAACCGTGTTTTCGGCTTTCATCCCCTCGGCCGATTTGAGCACCGAGCAGGCCGTTGCGGGCGTGCCGGCAAACGTACTGCTGATGGGTTTCAGCGCCGCCTGCTTCGTGGGCGCAGCCATGTGCATTGGCGCCTTCATATTCTCGTGGCTGGCCAGGGAAGATAAAAACGCTTCAGCGGTGGAGAGACCTGAGCGGATACTGATTTAATGCATACTCCACATATAAGGTATTAATCTATGCCGGACTATGCCATAAGACACGTAAAGGACGATGACCGCAATGCCGTCGTGGGCGTCTTTAACTACTTCGTCGAGAACAGCTTCGCCGCTTACCCCGATAAAAAGGTGGGGCCGGAGATATTCGACCTGCTCAAAAATATCAGCCGTGGGGGCGCTTTCTACGTGGCGGAATCGCCGGGCAAGGAGGTGGTGGGCTTTGCCCTGCTCAGGCACCACCAGGTTGCCGAAGCATTTAAAAAGGCCGGGGAGATCACGTATTTCATCATTCCCGAACATGAGCGCAGGGGCCTGGGCGCGCGTTTCATGGATATTATAGTCGCGGATGCCAGGGCCGCCGGTGTCGAAACCGTGCTGGCCAACATATCATCGCTTAATGAAGTGAGCCTCAATTTCCACTTCAAGCAAGGGTTCAAGGAGTGCGGCCGCTTCCAGCGCATCGGGCAGAAGTTCGGCAGGGATTTCGACGTCATCTGGATGCAGAAATTCCTGTAAGAGCCGCACCTTCAGGTGCGCCCTTTCCCATTCCTTAATTGCGAGCTTTTTCCACCTCGTCATTGCGAGCGTAGCGAAGCAATCTTGCGCTGTCATGCGGGGACACAAGATTGCCGCGTCGCCTGCGGCTCCTCGCAATGACAGGTACTTAAAGGACTTCCTACTTTGTACGGAACTCGAAAGGCCCGAATTTGAACTCGTACTGGTTCTGGTCCGGCCCGGGCGACTGTTCCCGGCCGTCGCCCTGGTTGAACTCATAATATCCAGGTAGTACGTCAGGCCATTCACCCAGCTCTACCGGGACGGAGATATTCTGATCACCCCTCTGCACCGAGAGTGTTACGCGGTCACCCGGCTTCTTGCCGTTGAAATATGAGAGGATATCGTCAACCCTGGCTACCGCGGCGCCGTCCACCGCCGTAATGATATCTCCTCCTGCCGAAGGCTCGCCCTGCTCATTCCTGCCGCTTTCCACCAGCCCGACCTTCTCGGCGGGGCTGCCGGTCATGACGCCGACTATGTAGACGCCCTTTGTTACTTTGAGTCCCAGTTGATCCGCCAGTTCCTGGCTGACCGCCATGCCCTCTATGCCGAGCCAGGGAGTCCTGATGGTGCTGCCCTTGAGCAGCTCAGGCAGCGCTTTTTTAGCTGTGTTGATGGGGACGGCGAAGCCCACACCGTTGGCCGCAGCCTCTATGGCTGTGTTAATGCCGATCACCTCGCCGCGGGAATTGAGCAGGGGGCCACCTGAATTGCCCGGGTTGATCGCTGCGTCCGTCTGTATGATATCCGTCATGTTGCGGCTGGTGGCGCCCGGTATGGACCTGCCTATTCCGCTGATGACGCCGACGGTGATAGAACCCTGCAGCCCGTAGGGCGATCCCAGGGCCAAGGCCATCTGGCCGGGCTTGACCGAGCTGGAATCGGCCAGCGTCAGGTATGTGAGGGCCGGTATCCTGGAAGCATCGATTTGCAGCAGCGCCACATCATTGTTGCGGTCCGCGCCGATGACCTTACCCTGTAGCTGGGTTCCATCGCTCAGCACGACCCTGACGGTGGAGGCCTGGTCCACCACGTGGTTATTGGTGAGGATATGACCCTCAGTATCGATAATGAAACCCGATCCCTGTCCCCTCATCCTGGGGATATCCAGGCCGAAGGGACCGAGGAATTTAGATGAGATCGCTGTCTCAGACTCTACCTGCACCACGGCGGGTATGCACCTTTCATAAAGCGAAACGGTCCCGGCCTCATCGAAAAGGGGAGTTGCCTGCACTGCCGAAGACGAAGACGGCAGGTTCAACTGCTTCTGATCGGACAGGTTGGCAGGGGCAGCCGCACTGCAGCCGGTGACCAGCAGCACGGCAATAATAAGGGATGCGGCAAATAGACTGCTTTTGTAGCGCCAGCTATTTAATATTTTGGACAAGAACATGTGTAAGCCTCCTGATATTATGTCTCGATAAAAAGACTAAAGGTTCTGTGGTCTGTAGAGTATCTCGTAATAATAAGCGCTGCCCGCCTGGGGTTCTATGATGCGCTCGACGCGATTTTCCTGAAGGTTCACCTGCACCAGCCACATTTGACCGTCGAGTTGCACCGGCACAATGGCCTGTGAAGCGGCGGGGGTGATTTTCAGGATGGCGCCGCCTATGATCGACATATTGGAGATGGATGAGAAAATTGGATATACCCTACCCACACTCCCCCCCCTGTCCATAACGCTTTTTAACCTCGGCTCAGACACGGCGATTTTAACAGCCTGTTCGCGCATATCGGGGTCAAGCTCGGGCATATATAAGCCCTCGTAGCGCCTTGTACTGACAACCGCCTTCACATTCATATCAACGTCAGCTTCGATAAAATCACCCATGCAGCGCCCGCAGAGCACGCTGGCCATGCCGTCCCTCACATCCACGCGTACTATGATGATCTCCCCGCTGCCGTTCAAGCGCTGCTGTATACCCGGGTCCTTTCTAACCACGTCCGCAGCTACGACCGAAGGTGAAGGGGCAGCCAGGTAAATGGCCAGGGAAAGCACGGCGGCCACGATAATGAGCGCCAGGCCGCTGGCTACGGCCATTCTCCAGGCCGGGGCCCGCAGCCAGTTCAGCAGGCTATTAAATATATTCCCGGGGTAGCCGGCCGTCGATTTGTCCGCAGCCATACTGCCGGCATAGTCGCCCTGAAGCAGCACCCTCCGCAGGCTGTCCCTGTGGCCGGCTATGAGTATATCCGGCAGGTCGGTTTTTTCCAGTTTCCTTATGAGAGCTTCCTTTCTCATGGTATCCTGCTTCCGTCCAATAATATAATGTCCTTTAGCAAAAAAAGTTGCATCACTGCATTTTTTCCCTGAGTTTTTCAACTCCCCTGTGTATAAGCGATTTTATGGTGCCCTCTTTCTTGCCCAGTATCTTCACCATCTCGCGTATCTTCTTCTTTTCAAAATACTTGAGGGCTATAACCTCCTGGTAAATAAAGGGCAGCTCGGAGATTTTCCTGTGCAGCAGCATGAATTCCTCGCGACGGCTCAGCTCCTCCTCCGCCTGGTTCACCTCATCGGCATAGTCGCTGGTGTCAGCCAGCTCTTTAATAGTCTCGATGCTGGACACCCGCCTTCCCCCCTCCCGGCGGTAATGATCATTGATCTCATTGCCGGCTATGCGGTAAAGCCAGGCAGCGAAGGGAATATCCCGCCAGCGGTACTTTTTGATCTGAGAGAAGGCCTTGAGAAAGGTGACGGATGTTATGTCAAGCGCAAGCTGTACGTTGACCGTGCGTTTTAAAGCATAGTTGAAGATGCGCTGGTAATAGATCTCGTACAGCTCACCGAAGGCTTCAGGGGTGTGCTGGGCGCGTTTTACCAGTTCCTCTTCCGATCGCAACTGATCCGGTGTCACTGAACTATATGGTTTCATAAGATCAGGCATGTAACACAGTTTAATTGATAACGCAACGGATGCAAAAATGTTGCAGGCAAAAAAACCTGCTGCGGAATCTGGAGATCCGCCAGGTTATACGGCGCGATTACACGCGTATAAGATATAAAATGGGCAGCGCTATATTTTTTCGTTACTGGTTTTTAAAGCCCCGGCGCCATATGATCGCCGCCAGGATACCGCCGGGGATCGGGGTTACTTTGCCAGTGAATCCAGCGCCTTCTGCCATGCGAGGACGGTCGCATAAGGCGTGTTCTTATTAAAAGCGATATACAGGTCGACCTTATGTACAAAGACGACCGCCTCGATCTCAGACGGGTCGACGCCGGCCTGCTTGGCCACCAGCTCCACATCAGCCCCCGTTCCCAGCCAGAGGTCTACCTCTCCTGCCACCAGCTTCTTGAGGCCGTCGGCGGTTGAATCGGTATATACAAAGTTAATGAATCCCTCTTGTGCAAGCTTCTGCTGGCCGGCTTCATCTTTCACCACGGCGATGCCTGTTACCGTCTTGGCCTCGTCCAGGCTGCTTACCCGTGTATTTGAGCCTTTTTTAGCGTAGAGCCAGTTCTCATAAGAACCGATGGGGCCCACCCACATGAAGGTGTTTTCCCGCTCCGATATCCTGGCCATGGAATAGAGTGCCGTATCGGGCTCCAGCATAACCGTTTCATAGGCCTGTGCCCAGGGCAGCACCTCAATCTTGATATCCTCCCCCAGCTTGTTGATTATCGCCTTAACTATCCCGGTGGAGGAGCCCACCAGGTTACCGCTGGCATCGGTATAATTGAAAGGAGGATATTCCTCCGTCATAACGCGCAGTTTAGCTGGCTGCGCCGGGGTGGTGCATGCAGTAATAAGCAGTATGCCTACTATAAGCGCAAAACAAAGTCTCTTCATATCTCCTACCTCGGTGATTTTTAACAAGATTATACTCCAGTTTCAGCATTGTCAATAGCTCGATGGTACTATCGGTAGTTCGCAGGGGCATCGGGAAAATAAATGAGTCCGACCGCCCGGCCGGTTGAAAGAAACCGGCGTAAGGTATATGCTGAAACGGTGGCGGGACTACAAGTCGAGGAGCTGCTAAACCTTGGGAAAGCGCATTGACGCGCCAATATCGCTCCGTTATAAGCCTACTCACAGTGGTGGTAATGGACGTTTTTCCCCGCTTTCCGAGTATTCGCTCAATAGGTAAATTCGCGCGGGCTTAACCATAATATTGAGGAGGGAAAAATGAAAACAATGACGTTTCTTGCAATGGCAGCGTGTATCATCTTCCTGGTAGCCTGTAGCGCACCTGTCTCTGAACCAGCGGTAGTCTCCAAACCAGAGACGGGCTTCGAACCGGCGGTAGTCCCCGCCAACTCCAAGCTGGTCGAACTCTCCAAAGATTTTGAGCAGAATATTTGTGAGGTGACAGATGGGGTTTATGTCGCTGTCGGCTACGCTCGAGCCAATCCGGTCTTGATAGAGGGAACCGACGGGCTGATCGTTATTGACCCCGCGGAGAGTGAAACGGCTGCAAAAATAGTAAAAGCAGCGTATAACGAGCAGCTGGATAATATCTTCTCCAAAAAGCCGGTGAAGGCGATTATCTATACGCACTATCATGACTGTCATATCCACGGAGCTGCAGTCTTCGCCGGCAATGACTCGCCGGAGATTATCGCTCATGAGAGTCTTGCTAAGAACCTCTTCAGCCCACCGGGTGCCGTATACAGTTTGATCTTCCCCATTAAGGCTTATCGAGCAATTAAATACATGGGTTTAAAGTTCCAGCAGGACCCTGGCTACTTTGTCAATGGCGGTATTTTCCCTTTCTCGATTCCAGGCCCCTCGGGTTACCTGCCGCCAACCAAAACTGTTCAGGATAAACTGGAGACAAATATTGCCGGGGTGGATCTCGTTCTACTACACGTACCTGGTGAGACCTCTGACATAATCTGCGTGTGGTTGCCGCAGAAGAAGGTCCTGGTGCAAATAGGTGACTTCTATAAGTCTTTTCCTGCTATCACAACAATGCGTGGCGCTTCGTTCCGGAACCCGCTGGATTACCTAAAGAGCATAGATAGGATGAGAAGTCTGAATGCTGAATATATGGTATTAATCCATGGCGGCAAGCCACTGGTCGGTGCGGAGAATATTAGCCGCACACTCACCAACTATCGTGACGGGCTCCAGTTTGTTCATGACCAGACGGTACAAAACATGAACAAGGGGTTGACTCCCAAGGAAATCATTGAAGTCGTCAAGCTGCCGCCTCACCTTGCCAATGAGCCTTATTTGCAGGAATATTTTGGTCAAATGGATCGAGATATTTTCCAGATTTTCCTGCAATACATGGGCTGGTATACGGGCAAATCCAGAGATCTGTTCCCCATATCCTTGAATGAAGAGGCACAGGAAATGGCCGAGTTGGCTGGTGGGGTAGAGCAACTTGCAGCCAAAGCCCAGAAAGCCCTGGATGAAGGTAAACTGAAATGGGCGCTGATACTCGCTGATGATGTACTCGTGCTCAATCCGGACCATACTGGAGCGCGCGCGGTGAAGAACTCGGCAATGATTTCGCTGGCTGAAGAAACGTACAACGCTCAAACGCGCAACTACATCTTGTCCGAGTACCTTGACGAGACGGGACAGGTAAGCATTCCGATCCCCGACTTCAGTAATATCGACGATGCCCTTGTTTCCCCCATGCCCATGGATACTCTATTCGGAATCATGGCTGTTGGTCTAAACGCTTCTAAATCCCTGGACGAGAATATCGTCGTCGGCCTCCATTTGACTGACGTGACTAACACTACGGAGCCTGCTGACTACACCATGAACCTTCGCCGAGGTATCTTAGAGGTTCAGCCGCAGATCCCGGATAATCCAGAATTCACCCTCACCGCTGAATCCCTGGTGTGGAAGAATATAGTCCTGGGAAAGCTCGATCCTCAAAAGGCAGCCTCCAATGGAGATATCATAGTAAGTGGCGCCGATCCGGGAGAGCTATATAGTTTCCTCGAATTCTTCAACTGAGCGTGATGACGCCTTCTGGCGCCCTCTTTAATACATCCTGAAACCTCGAGCTAAAATAACTGGGAAACCTGACAGGAAGCGCAGAGCAATACCCCGGTTGTGTAAGCACCCGGTAGATATGTTGTTGTCCCCAGAAAGGTTGGCATTGGCGAGTTTCCAGTCATGAAATTCAATAAAAGAACATATAAGAACCTGAACGATCTCTTCAGCGACTTGTGTTTTCCAATCAGAAACATGAACCGGTTGAAGGAAGTAACGAAAAGGAAATTAATATCTGCTGCCTTCCAGGAAAGGCTCATGCTGACTGTCACCGCGGTAAATGGCTGCCGTTATTGTTCCTACCACCATGCCAGGCAAGCATTGAGAAGTGGGATTACTCCAGAAGAGATCAGCCGGCTACTATCAGGAGATGTTGCCAACTGTCCGGAAGAGGAGGCTGTGGCCGTAATTTATGCGCAGCATTGGGCTGAATCCGATGCCCATCCCGACCCCGAAGCTGTCCGAAGATTGCAACAGGCGTACGGCGTTGAAAAAACAGATGCCATTCACCTGATGCTCAAGATGATTCGTCTTGGTAACCTGTTGGGCAACTCGTGGGACTACTTAATATACCGCATATCCTCTAACTGTCCCTTCTCATCGTAAGTAGTTCAATGCCCTTTATTTGCCTGAAGTTTGCTCCCTGGCTGACACAAAGCAGCGCCAGACCGGGGTCGATTACCCGTGTGCCCGATATGGCATCTACGCCGTAGTCGAACAATGCCGGTGACAGTGGAGACGTGTCTCCCAATATGATTACGTAGGCTTCCG
>CAZKOL010000025.1:22442-25404 GCA_964554375.1 uncultured Dehalococcoidales bacterium | reverse complement strand
GCGGCCTTCCTGACCTCGGGCGATTCATCCGTTTTAAGCGTCCTGATTACCGGCAGGGCGAAATTGTATTTATTTTCAAGCTCCAGCCCTCCGAGGGCCTTGATGCGAATACCTGTGTCAGGATCATTAAGGCAGAATTTAAATATCCGTGTAAAATCCAGCCTGGCGTCATCCTCCCCCAGACTACACAATCTTGATATCAGCAGTTCCCGCCTTTCCAGGGTGGCGTTGCTCCAGCCTTTCTTGAATTGAGGCATTTCATCATCATTCAGATCAGATAGCCTGGGCAGGTCTAAATACCTGATATCCCCGCCCGAATACAGTACTTCCCCGATGATATCGCTCAGGCAACGTTGAGGTTCGCTCATTCCTCCTCCTCTTCCTCCTCGTCCTCGAATTCACCCTCATCCTCCGGCGGCGGCCAAACCGGCCGGGTGTAGCGGTCGATATATTCACCCATAGCCTGTGCCGCCAGACGTTTCATCTGTTGGTCCGACTCCTCGGCTATTTTGGCGAGTTCGCTCAGATCGATCTCAATTTCCAGCACCTGTAGAAGGACCGTCAAAACGGCCAATGCAGCCTTGGGATTGGGAATGCGGGTAGTATAAGAGGGAACTTCCCCCAGCAGGCAAATGCCTTCCAGTGCCCGCTCCTTGGCAACTCCCAGCAGAAGACCGTTCAAGCCCGCTATTTGCAGGCGGCCGCGCAGCACTACGTCAAACTTTTTAAGGAATTCAACCAGTGATGTATCCGTGGCTACTCCCCACACCCTGGGCTGCTCGGTGTGGTGGATCTTGGCAATGGCCGCTGCAAAAGTGTAGACGCGCTGGACTTTAAATTTCTTGGCTACATCAAGAATAAAGTTGGCGAGGTCGTATCCTTTATATGAGGGTTGCTCGTCGCTGATGAAAAAGAGGATGTCCTTTTTGCCGGCAGTGTTGTGCCAGTAGAAGAACTTGCCTTCCGGGAACTGCGGTGTCTCGACGATGTTGTCTTTGACCATCACCCCGATAGGGTCGAAGAAGGTGAAGGGCTCGATCTCCCCGATCTCCTCGGCGGCCAGCTTCTCCCTCAGGTAGCGCGTCACGATGAGGGACAGGTTGCCTATGCCCGGCCACGCTGCCAGCAGGTCGCAGGCTCGGGGTCGTGGTTCCTTGTGAAAATTGACCAGTTTTTTCATTTCCTTATTTGGCGGAGACGGCGATGGCAGGGCAATAGATACTCGGCGTATTCACGTACCCGGCTATCCAGCGGGAGTCGCTGCCGATGGCTGAGATCTCTTTTAACAACTGATAGACGTTGCCGGAGACCATCGTGTTCTTGATTCTGCCGATTATTTCACCATTATCCACCTTATAGCCCAACAGCACATTGCCGCTGAAATCCCCATTGAGTATATTGCCCTGTTCGGCGCCCATCATCTGCTCAATGATCAGCCCGTCTTTCATATCTTTTACCATGTCCGCCTGGGAAACCTTCCCGCCTTCGATCACGAGTGCATGGATCGATGGGGAGGGCATGCCGCCGCTACGGCTGCCATTGCCTGTGCTTGACGATCCGGACAGAGCTGCGGTGTGCAGGTCATAATAGAATTGCGCGACCTTTCCCCGGTCGATGAGCGCATTGCGCCTTGCCGGCATTCCCTCGTCGTCGAATGGTGTGCTTCCCGGCTGGTAGGGTATAGTGGGGTCATCAGATAAAAATAGTTTGCTGTCAAATATAACCATATCTTTTTTGTCTTTAATAGGTGAGGCGCCGTCCAACACGGTCTTGCCGTTGAATGCGGAGATGAGGGGCGCCAGCAGCGAGCCGGCCACACCGAAAGGTGTGAATATCACCGGCATGGTTCCGGACTTCAGGGGGGCGTTGCTCCCGGCCAGGTCGAGTTGCCTGATAATTTCTCCGGCAACCGGCGAAGCGTCCATGATGGGGCGGCAGGAGCTGCGGATATCACCGACGTACAATATGTCACCGTCCCTGACCAGCATACCATCCATGCTTATACTGAAATTAGTGCGCTTACAGGATGCGCGCCCGCCGCCGGTACTGGCGATTTCAAACGTGGCCGTGCCGCGGGATATGCTGCCCTCACAGAGGATTCCTGCCGTATTGGCACATACCGCGTCGATTACGGCCTGGCCGAGGCTGATCATGCTGTCGATTCCTATACTTTCGACCTGCGGGTCGAACACCTCAACGTCTACAAAGGATCGCAGGGGGGGGAAATCGAAGTCCGCCGGGAAACCGAACTGGCTTGTTTCTAGAGCCATGCTGACCAGATCGGCGGGCGGTATATTGCCGCTGGCCTGGGCAAAGCCCATTTTGCCGTTCTTGACAAGGCGCAGGGCGACGGAGACCGATTCCTTGGTCTGGATCTGTTTGAGTCGGTTGGCCTCGAAATGGACCGGCGTCCTGATGGACGTTACCCGGAACACCTCGGCGCGTTCTGCGGACCTGCTGGCGATGTCAAGTATCTCTTCCACTCATTTTCCCCCGACCAGGCAGTTCTGGATCCTGATGTGCGGGCTGCCGTTGGAGACGGGCAGTGGCGATTGGCCGGCCTTGCCGCAGCCCCCTCCCTGGTTCATATCGAGATCATTGCCGATGGCGTCTATGTTGTGCAGTGTCGTGAAGACATTGCCGCTGAGGACTACAGGCCTGATCATCTCCGCGATCTTCCCGTTCCTGATCATGTAAGCTTCCCCGGCTGAGAATGTGAACATCTCAAGGCTGGTTGTGCCGCCATACCAGTCCCTGGCGTAAACACCTTCCCTGATCCCGCTGATCATGCCATCGAATGTGGTGGATCCCGGCTCAATATATGTATTGGTCATGCGCACTATAGGGGGATAGGTGTAGTTGATAGCGCGGGCGTTGCCCGTTGGTTGCTCCCCCATCCGGGCTGCCGTCTCACGGGAATGAAGCCGGCTGTTGAGCACCCCTTCCTTGATCAGGTAGGTCT
>CAZKOL010000025.1:0-22342 GCA_964554375.1 uncultured Dehalococcoidales bacterium | reverse complement strand
GTCTCACGGGAATGAAGCCGGCTGTTGAGCACCCCTTCCTTGATCAGGTAGGTCTTGCTGGCCGGCGTTCCCTCATCGTCATATCTGTAGCTGCCGCGCAGCCCCGGCACGGCTGCGCCATCCACAATATTTAGATGCTGACCCCCGAATCTGCGTCCCAACACCATCAAGTCCCTCATCTGGGGGTTCTCGTAGATGTGGTCCGCCTCGGAAAGATGTCCGAATGCCTCATGAACGAAGACGCCCGCCAGTACCGGGTCAAGGACTACAGTGTAGGCGCCTCCCCTGGCTTCGGGGGCGGAGAGCAGGGCAACGGCCCGTTGGGCGATGCCCCTGACCTTCTCCTGCAGACCCTCCGCTGTGGAGAAATCACCCTTGCTGCCTATACTGAGGCCAACCTGCTGGACATCGCCGTTGCGACTGGCAATGGCTGAAAGGCGCAGGTTCAGGTCGATGCGGCTTTGCTCGATGTAAGAGCCGTCAGAGCTGGCAAAGGTGACCTTTTTTTTGACATCCCCATAGCCGATGCTGGTAGTCTGGATACCCGGAGTTTCAAGCATGATGCGGTTGTATTCATCCAGTATCGATTTCTTGGAAGAAAGGGAGACCTCCAGGGGATTCTTTTTATATTCTGCTTCAACCTTATCTATAACCGCCCGGGCAGGGCTGAACTCGCTGTGACCTTTGCCGACATGTGTGGCCTGCTCAACTGCCATGGCTGCGCTTTCGGCCAGCCTGTCCGGGCTATTGAAGCTGGAAAAGCCCCAGCCTCCCTTCACCAGCGCACGCACACAACCGCCTGTGCTGGCCGTCTTCCCCGCCTCTTCCAGGCGTTCGCCGCGATAGACCAGACGGCTCGACTGGCTATCATCAAGTCGGATCTCGATGTAATCTGCCTTGAGCCTCTGGATGATTGAGAACAGTCTGTCTTGCATAGACTCCTTGGATATTCAATTTTAGCAGATAAACTTCGATATGGTGAAAGAAATGGACAATGGCGCAGGCAGGCCAGTAGCGGCATATAATGTGGTATAAAATCACTTAAATATAAATAGACTTTTGATACCGGTCGTTATATACTTTGGGCGGAGGTGACCGATGCAACCCAGTCTCGCCGGCAAGATCGAAAAAGCCAAACGCTATGCAGAGGAGCCTGAGCGGGTGACCATTCACAATTTCTCAGCCGACTTTCGTGGTGAGAATGATAGTCACAGTCTGTCATTTAGTGACGGAAAATGGTCCTGCAACTGCCATTTCTTCTCACAGTGGGGTCAATGTGTTCACATCATGGCGTTGCAGCGCCTGCTAGGCAGGATGCTACCCGTAGAGGCCGACACCTCTCGACAGGCTTAATTTACAGCGCTATTTCCCGGCGCCGTGATACGGTGCAGGGTCAGTTTATCTAAAATTGCCCTCCTTAAACGCCCTCCCTATTTCCGCTGCTAAAAATAGTGACCCGGTGGCCAACACGAGGTCGTCGTCACCGCAGGCGGCCAATGCCGCCGAAAGGGCTTGCCGGGCATCCGGCCTGATATCCGCCGGTACACCGCGCTGCCGGAAGATGTGGGCCAGTTGCTCAGCGGCTGCTGCCCTGGGGTGGCCTGAACTGGTGACAATTACGCTACCTGCAAATCCGGCCAGCACCGCTGCCATGCCGTCTATATCCTTGTCAGCCGACGATCCGAAAATGATGTGCAGCTTTTTATAAGGGAAATAATTTCTGATAGATTCGAGCATAGCTTTCATGGAATAAGTATTGTGTGCGCCGTCTATAATGAGCAGGGGAGATTGTCTGAGCACCTGCAGGCGCGCCGGCCATTTAACGCTGTCCAGCCCACGCACTATATTGTCGACGGTTACACCCGCGCCCTGCTGACTAAGCGCCTCCGCGGCTGCAACGGCCAGGCAGGCGTTTTCCAATTGGTGATCGCCCAGCAGTGGGATATGAAGTTTATAACTGTCATTCCTGCCCCTGACTGAAAGCGTCTGCCCCTTCAGGTCCCCGCTCAGGCGCTTCCACTTTATATCCTCTCCGGCCAGCACCAGTTTGCAGCCTGACAACCTGCATTGTGCGGCGATCACGGCCAGCGCTTCGGGTTGCTGCGGGGCACTGATTACTGTGCACCCGGGCTTGATGATTCCCGCTTTTTCGGCGGCGATCTTTGCCAGGGTATTGCCCAGCACCTGCGTGTGGTCGAAGCTGATTGAGGTCAATATGCACACGTCCGGGTCAACGACGTTGGTGGCATCCAGCCTGCCTCCCATCCCTGTTTCCAGCACCTGGAAAGCTGTGCCTTTGTCCCTGAAATACAGGAATGCCATAGCGGTCAGCGCTTCGAACGTGGTGATTTTACCAAATCGTGCTTCCCTGCTGATGGCCTCTATGCGCTTTTGGACGGCGCCCGCGAGGCGGGCAAAATCCCTTTTGGTCACAGGGCGCCCATTGACGGCGATCCTCTCCTGCCACGTGTACAGGTGAGGGGATGTGAAAAGCCCGGTCCGGTAGCCGGCCGAGACCAGGATAGAGGATATCATCGCCGCCGTACTGCCCTTGCCCTTGGTGCCTGCTATGTGCACCGTTTTCCTTCCCCTGTGCGGCTGGCCCATCTCCCGCAGCAGGATTTCAACCCTGCGCAGGTCGAAGTTGGCGGCGTTGTACGCGGCGGCCGGCGATATCTCGTAATCAGTGAGGCCGGCAAGGTATGCGGCGGCGTCAGGGTATTTCATCCCAGATTGAATTATAGCATTGCCGCAGGTGATGGGAAGTTGGATGCATAGCAATAACGGTGTTTTTACAGCGGGAGCAGGGCGGCTTGTTTCAGAGCTTGACGAACTTTGGCATAATGCGGCCCTTCCAGAGCGCCTTGCCCTGAATGGTAAGAATCATTGAAGCTAAGGCGACCACCGTCATAAAAATGGCGCTGAAGGGGTAGATCAGTACGAGGTAGAGCGGGAAATGGAACCGCAGATGGCTGACGGTCCAGAGCACCAGGTTGAGGAAAACGGCAATTCCAGCCATGGCCGTGATCTCCATCGGCACCTGCGGTTGGGCCAGACCTATTCCCAGCACCACCGGCGGGCTGACAAAGAATATCAGCACCAGCGTATACATCAATGTCAGGAAATAGGGATCGAAATTAAAGGTGGCGAAGGTGCTCTTGGTCAATCCTTTCCAGACCTGGTCGAAGTTGCGGTACATCCTGCAGGAGACCAGGCCGTCGCCGTCCAGCAGTTTATACTTCAGGCCCATGGTGTGCACCCGTCTGCCAATGGCGATATCGTCGACCACGTTGTGCCTGACCGCTGCATAGCCCCCGGCTGCATCGTAAGTATCTCTGCGGAAGACCAGGAACTGCCCGAGAATAGCGAAGAGCAGCGGATTACGCTGGAGGCGGGTAAGCTCCAGGGGCACCCCGCACAGCATGCCGAGGTAAAAGGCCGGGATGCTCAGCATCTCGGACCACGAGACGACGATCTGCCGGGGCAGCGCCGAAATCAGGCAGGTGTTCTCGGCTGCCATGGAGGCCGCTGCGCCGCGCAACATGCCCGGTTCATGGGAAGTGTCGGCATCGACATAAACCAGCAGTTCGCCGTCCGCAACCTGCGCAAGCTGGTGGCAGGCCCAGTGCTTGCCCAGCCAGTCATCAGGCAGCGGCTTGCCCTTTATCAGCATGAGTTTTGGGTCATTGGCGGCTAATCCCTGAAGTATTTGCCAGGTCCGGTCTGTGGAGTTATCGTCCAGCACGATGACCTGGAAATCGGGGTAATCCTGGGCCAGCAGACCGCCCGTGCAACGGGCTATATTGTCCTCTTCATTGCGGGCAGGGACCAGCACCGAGCAGCGTGGCCAGGCAGGGGGCGCCGGGTAGCTGTAAAGGCGCCGCAGATACCGCATATTGGCAAGCGCTATGATCAGCAGCACCACCAGGCTGGCCACTATAGCGGACTGTATGTAGAACAGGATTTCTAAGAATAATATTTGATGCACTCGGTCCTATTTCGTGTATCAGACGGATTAATTATCTCTTCGGCTTTTTTCACGATATCTTGCGGCTCGGCATCTTTCGGTCTTTCCAGGTGGCCCTCCCCGATAACGTGAGGAACATGGACGAAAATGCAATGGCTGTCATGAGAGATGCGCTCACCGGGTAGAGCAATACCGTATACAGCGGGAACTTGAAGCGTTGGTAGTAGAAAGCAAACAGGACCAGGCAGGATATAACGCAGATGGCCGCCAGTCCCAGCGACAACACTGGAGGATAATCGGGTATCTTGTGCACTCCCAGCTCTATGATAGGCCCCCAGAAAACGAAGTTGATCCACAGCCAGGTGAAGACAAAAAGCGGCACGTTATATCCGTAGGAGGGGAATATGTTTTTAGACAGGCCCAGGTGCACTTCCGTCCAGTTATGGTACATGCGGCAGGTAACGTTATCTGTCCCGTCGAATACGCGATAACGCATTCCGAGCAGAGATATTCTCTCTGCCAGTTGCAGGTCGTCCAGAACGCTCTGCCGTATACCCTGAAATCCCCCCGCCGATTCATAAGAACGACGTTGGAACAGCATCAGTTTACCGCTGGAAGACACCACCTTGGTGTTTCCCGGCCTCAAGCGCGCAGACAGGGGTATGTTGGCAAAGGCCCCCAGGGCAAAGACTGGCATTATGAGTTGCTCTGCCAGACTACCCAGGTTATGCCTGGGTAAAATGGAAAGCATATCCGCCCTCTCTTCCAGCAGGGCTGCCGAGGCGCAACGCAGTGTGTCCGGAGCGTGAACCGTATCCGCATCGGTGAACATAAGCAGTTCACCGTCGGCCGCCTGGTACAGCTGGTGGCAGGCCCAGTGTTTGCCCAGCCAATCAGGCGGAAGCGGCTGGCCGTTTATGATCATCAGCCTGTTATCGCATTGCCCGAGTTTACTCAATATTGCAGCGGTCCTGTCAGTGGAGTTGTCGTTTAACACGATCACCTGAAAATCCGGGTAGTCCTGTGCCAGCAGCGAGCTGACGCAGGGACCGATGGTATCCTCTTCGTTCCTGGCCGGCACCAGGACGGAAATACGGGGAAAGGTCTTGTTCTTCTGATATTCCCGCAGGTTGTGCAGCTTGCGCATATTAATGGCGCCTACCACCACCAGGTAAAGCACACAGAGGACGACCAGGATATTGGGCAGCAGCAGTGGATCGCCGGCAATCATCGTTTTCCCAATACCTTGCCGAGCCAGGCCTGCGGCTCCGGCCAGCTTTTAAAATAGGAATAGCGCCTGATGGCTAGGATGGCGTCTTGTGCCAGGCCGGCACAGACGAGGGGCGCCCTGTACATTTTGATAAAAGGATCCGGGATAAACAGCAGTAAGATAAGGAAAAGGAGCATACCGCCCACGGTGGCCCATACCCAGTTCTTCTGAATAATAAACATGAACCCGATGCAGAGCGCCATAATCACCGGCGCCAGCCAGCCTGTCAATCCCAGCCATACACCAAAAGTGGTGGCAACACCCATGCCGCCCCTGAATTTAAGGAAAGGGGAAAAGGCATGCCCCATTACCGGCGCCACTGCAACGGCGGCCATCTCCCAGCCGGTAACTCCCGATAGAACTTGGGCCAGCCACACAGGCACAGTGCCTTTGAAGGCGTCCAGCAGCGCTGCGATCACGTAAAGAGATTTGCTGCCTGCCCGTGCCACATTGGTGGCCCCGGGCGAGCCGTCGCCGAACTCCCTGATATCCTTGCGCAGGAATATTTTACCGATCCAGACGGAGAAAGGCAGGGAGCCGAGCACCAGCCCCGCAACTATCCAGGCCAGGCTATACATCAGTTAATTATTATATAATTAAGCCGTGGAATTTGTCAGCCGTCTGCTCAATGCCTCGCGCCGCAATCGCAGCCTGCTGTGCGTGGGATTGGATCCTGACCCGTCTAAGCTGCCTGTCAGAGACGTGTTCGAGTTCAACCGGGCAATCATAGATGCGACGTCTGACCTGGTCTGCTGTTATAAGCCCAACCTGGCCTTCTATGAGGCCATGGGAATACGTGGGCTGCAGGCTTTGAAGAAAACTGTGGCATATATCTCCGGTGACATCCCGGTCATAGGCGATGCCAAGAGAGGAGATATCGGCAACACTGCAGCCGCCTATGCGGAGGCGCTTTTTGACTACTACAAATTCGACGCGGTTACGGTCAATCCTTACATGGGTTATGATTCAGTAAAACCGTTCCTCGATTACCAGAACAAGGGCATCTTCGTTCTCTGCCGCACATCCAACAACAGCGCCTCCGACTTCCAGGACCTGGTGGATAATTTCGGCATGAAGTTCTACCAGTCAGTTGCATTGCGCGCGGGTGACTGGAACAGGGGAGGCAACATCGGCCTGGTGGTGGGAGCCACATATCCTGACGAATTGAAGGAGATAAGGAAGTTGTGCCCGGACATGCCCCTGCTTATCCCGGGCATAGGCGCACAGGGCGGTGACCTTGAGCTGTCCGTCAAGTACGGCATAGATGCCGCAAAGGAGAAAGCCATAATCGTGGCGGCCCGCCAGGTGCTTTACGCTTCAAAAGGACCCGGTTATGCGCAGGCGGCCCGCGAAGTTGCGCTTGAACTTCGCGACAGCATCAACATATTCCGCGGCATTTGAATTTACCAGCGGTCGGGTGCTATAGATGGGTGATGCCGGAAAAGTAACCTTGCGCACGATTTTCCACGTAGATCTTGATGCTTTTTTTGTCACGGTCGAGCAGGTTCTTAATCCCGATTTGCGTGGTAAGCCGGTGATAGTTGGCGGCAGGCCGGAGGGACGTGGGGTGGTCGCTTCGGCTTCCTACGAGGCACGCAAGTTCGGGGTACACGCCGCAATGCCCCTGATAAGGGCAAAGCGGCTTTGCCCGGATGCTGTTTTCCTGGTCGGTAACTATCGTAAATATTCCGAGTTCTCAAACAGGTTCATGCAGATATTGGGTGATTATAGTCCCGCTATCGAACCCGGCGGGCTCGATGAAGCGTACCTGGATGTCACCGGCTGCCAGAACTACGGCTCCTGGCGGGCGCTTGCTGTGAAGATCAAGGAGCGTGTAAGGGGCGAGACCGGCCTGGTGGCTTCAATCGGCATTGCCCCGTGCAAGGTCGTGGCCAAGGTGGCTTCTGATGCCGGTAAACCGGACGGCCTGGTTGAAGTGCTGCCCGGGCGGGAAAGGAATTTCCTTGCTGCTATGCCGGTTCAGAAACTGCCGGGTGTGGGGGACAAGACGGGCAAAGTGCTCAGGGCTATGGGGATCGAGACAATCGGCCAGTTGGCGGATATGCCGGACGGTTTATTCAAATCACGATTCGGGAACGGTATGGCATGGCTGCAACAGCATGCCCGCGGTATCGACAGCAGCACAGTTGAAGCGAGAGGAGAGGCGAAGTCGATCAGTCGTGAGACTACCTTTGAGAAAGATACTGTAGATTCGGCCGTGCTCAAGGCTACACTTCGCTACTTTGCGGAGAAACTGGGCGCCGAGATGAGAGACATGGATAAGATGGCGAGGACGGTGACGCTCAAATTGAGATACGCAGATTTCGAGACTGTTAACCGAGGCTCAACATCCAGGCAGGCTATTAATCTTGACGACGCCGTTTTCCAGGCGGCTGTGCGTTTGCTGGAGTCGACACTGGGCAAAAATTTCAAGCCGGTCCGCCTTATTGGGCTTGAGGTATCAAATTTCACCGGCGGAGAAACACAGCTCAGCCTGTTTGATGCCGAGACAAAGCATCTGGAAAAGCTGAACCGTGCCATCGACAGAGTGCGTGATAAGTACGGTTTTGATGCTATACAGACAGGCTATACACTTGAATTGAAGCGTAAATACGGTGGCCAACGCGGCAAAGATGAGAAGCTGCCGCCTGTTTAAAACAGCTTGAAAACCTTCTTGAGCAGCCAGATAATTATAAGTATAAGCGCGATGACCAGCGCCAGGTTGATCAGCCAGCCGAGGCCGGGAAGGGCGATGAAACCCAAAAGCCACAACACCAGCAGGATGATACCGATAATCAGAAGAATGTTCATAGCCACCTCACTTCTTTAATGCTCTATATCTTACTGCCGACTATTATAACAGCATGAGTAAAAGCGGGGCCAGAGTAAAGCCGCGGCGAAATCCTGGCAGGTTTCCAACATAAATTTGCCATATAATAATAGATAATGAGTTTCAGAGATTGCCTCAAGGTATCACTGCAGATACTGCGCGCAAATAAGATGCGATCCGGGCTGACCATCCTGGGCATTGTTATAGGCGTGAGCTCGGTGGTGTTCCTGATCTCTTTCGGACGTGGGCACGAGGCTAACCTGATGGCTATCTTCAAGAGCCTTGGGGCTGAGACAATATATGTTACCAGCTCTTCACAGATGACCGACCAGATATCCGGTATAACGCGCAAACTGACCATGGAGGACGCCATTGCCCTGGAGAACTCCAGCCGGCTGCCCTCAGTGGCGCTCGTGTCCCCTATGGTCGAAAAAATGTCCACCATCACCTATGCCAACGAAAAAGCCAGCACGGATGTAATGGGCGTTGTGCCCAACATCCGCAGCATCATTGATTACCCTATTGAGAGTGGTTCATATATAACGGATAAAGACGTCATGTCGGGGTCGAGTGTGGCCGTGCTGGGCGCCACGGCCAGGGAAAACCTGTTTAAGGATGAGGACCCGCTGGGCAAAAATATACGTGTGGACGGTCGCATATTCGAAGTTGTGGGCATGCTGGAAGCCAAGGGGGGATTCTTACCGGGTGCAGACGACTTCATCATGATTCCGCTGACCACCATGCAGGCCAAGCTGATGGGAGAGACCACCACGGAGGGTCGGCCCGTACAGACAATAGCCGTGAGGGCAATTTCCTCTGACCATATCGGCAGCGCCATGGATGAGACTATATCGGTTCTGAGGCAGCGTCACCATATCCGCGAGGGCGAGGAAAACGATTTCTACGTCATGGATATGCGCGACATAATCAACCAGATGAAACAGGCGCTGGAAGTTTTCCAGGTTTTTCTGGCCAGCGTGGGCGCCATATCCCTGGTAGTCGGCGGAATAGGTATCATGAATATCATGCTGGTATCGGTCACAGAACGCACTCGCGAGATAGGCATAAGGAAAGCTGTGGGGGCCACGAGGCTGGATATCATGAAGCAGTTCCTGGTTGAATCCGCTATTCTCAGCATTTCGGGAGGAGCCATCGGGATCATCATCGCATTCCTGTTCGTGCTCATGGTGACCGGGGTCAACCTGGGGGGTTATACCGTCCAGGCGCCCTTTTCGATCGATATCGTTTTGATCGCCCTGGGCGTCTCCACGCTTATAGGTATAACTTCGGGTCTTTATCCGGCCTTTCATGCGGCCAGCATGGACCCTGTGGAATCGCTGCGCTACCAATAGGAAGATTTTTATGGCAAAAGTTGAAACGGAGAGGCGGCAGCAGATATTTATTGTGAGGATAAACCGGCCTGAGGCCCGCAATGCCGTGGACGCCGAAACAGCCGGACTGCTGGAAGCAGCCGTCAATGAGTTCAAATATGATAAAGAGCTCAGGGTCATGGTGTTGACAGGCTGGGGGGACGTTTCCTTCTGTGCCGGCGCCGACCTGAAATCAGCGAGGGGGCTGATAGAAAGAAGGGGCGCCGACAGAAGCGGTCCCATGGGTTTCAGCCGGGTTACCGACATAGACAAACCGGCCATTGCTGCAGTCAATGGCTACTGCCTGGCGGGAGGTCTGGAGCTGGCCTGCTGGTGCGACTTCCGAATTGCAGCGGCCGGAGCAAAATTCGGGGTGGTCAACCGCCGATGGGGTGTGCCGCTCATCGATGGCGGTACGCAAAGGCTGCCGCGCATTGTGGGGTTGGGCAACGCACTCTACCTGATAGAGACCGGTGTTATGATAAACGCGGAGCAGGCGCTGCGCATGGGCTTGATCCAGGAGATCGTGCCGGACGGGGCGGCCCTTGACCGGGCGGTCGAGCTTGCCGACAGGATAGCTGATTACCCCTGGACCAGCCTGATCAACGACCGCCGAGCGGCTTACGAAGGGTTGGCCCTCGATCTGCCGCGGGGTATCCGGCGGGAAAAGCAGATCCACGCCGCGTTTTTCAGAGATAGTGAGATGTTCGAAGGGCTGGAGAGGTTCAAGCAGGGCCGGAGGCCGTCGCCGCCCACACCCCCCGGCTGATGTTCTATGTGTGCGCCGCCATTGTGGCGAGCCGATGAAGTCTTCAGGTTGTTAGGTTCTTTACCAGGCAGAGTATGCGGCAGCTGATCTCAAGCAGCTCCGTGATTACATAGGCTTCTTCAAGGGTCATGCCCCTGGCGAAGCTTCCGTGGCGGTGGACCATGACTACTGCATGTGTTTTCAGCGCTTCAGCTATCTCCTCCGCCGATCCGCCCGGCTGCGGCTCTTTACCGAAGCCTATCACAGGCGCCTCTGGTATAAAGAGCTTCCCTCCCTCATCCTCAGGGTGGATGATGTGACGAAGGGAGGATACTGCTGTGGCATGGACCGGGTGGCTGTGCACGATGGCCTTGAATAAACCCTGCCGGTAGATGGCGCGGTGCACCTGTAGCTCCGAAGAGGCAAGGCGTGTGTTTTCATCGTCTTTCTCGAGTCCGGTCATTATCAGGTCGGACTCCGACAGGTACCCCAGCCGGCTGCCGCTGCGTGTGATTACAAGACTATTTTCATGTCTGACGCTCAGATTTCCGCCGTGCACAGATACCATGCCGCGGTTGTACAGGTCCGAACCCACAGTTTGAAAATGGGGCAATAGATCGATCATCGCTCGCCAGCCTCCTCCGGGCAGGTTATTTCTTGTTTGACGCGTTGAGCTTCTTCATCAGGCGTGACTTCTTGCGGGCGGCGGTATTGGCATGTATAACCTTCCTTTTGGCCGCCCTGTCCAGGGAGCTTATGGCCTCCGTCACGGCCGCGCCGGCCTCCGCGCCTTTCTTGGAAGCTATAAGTTTCTCCGCACGAGTGATCTTGCTCTTGGTGCCGCTCCTAATAGCCTTATTGCGTTCGGCTTTTCTTACAGAAGATCTGGCTGATTTTTCCGCTGTCTTAGTCTTGGGCAATTGTGACTACCTCCTTCGATATCACGAGCTGACATTCATCCTGGCAATATGGGCCTTGGTGGCGTTAATAACGCCGCGCAGGCTCATCAGCCGGTTTAATATGTGGTTCAGTTGGGTCATATTCTTTATCTCTATCGTTGCGAACATGGTGAATACGTCGTCATTATACTGGGTGTTCACACTTGTTATATTTATTTTCTCTTCGGCCACGGCCGTTGTGATGTCACGCAGCAGCCCGACCCGGTCGAAGGCTTCTACCTGGATATCAACCGGGTAAACGTCCTCCATCTGGCCCCAGCTAACATTGATCAGCCGCTCCTGTTCTTCCTCGTTTATAACGTTTATGCAGTTTTTGCGGTGCACGGTGATGCCGTGGCTACGCGTAATGTACCCGATAATATCATCACCGGGCACCGGATGGCAACATTGAGCCAGGTGGGTAAGCAGGTCACCCACGCCCAGCACCTCTATTCCCGAGCCCTTATGACGCGTAGGTGCGGTCGTGGGTTTGGCCGAGGGGACCTCTTCCGGTTCTCCTGCCAGTTTAATGGTGATCTGGTGAGGTGTAATGCCGCCGTAGCCCACGGCAGCCAGAAAGTCATCCGCAGTGTCGAAGTTCAGTTCTTTGGCAAGGTCCTCATAGTTGGCTACATCGATGCCCATCCGTTTAAGCTCCTTTTCCAGGATGGTCCTGCCGTGCTCGATGTTCTGTGCCCGCTCCTGCTTTTTGTACCAGGCGCGTATCTTCTCTTTGGCGTGGGCGGTCTTAACGAACCCCAGGTCCATGTTGATCCAGTCCAGGCTTGGCGCTTTCTCCGTCTTGCTGGCCACGATCTCGACTATATCGCCGTTTTTAAGCTCGGAGTTGAGAGGCACCAGCTTGCCGTTGACCTTTGCGCCGATGCAGCGATGACCGAGATCCGTGTGGATGCGATAGGCGAAATCCAGCGGTGTGGCGCCCCGCGGGAAAGGCCTGATCTCCCCCCGCGGTGTATATACAAAGACCTGGTCGGTGAAAAAATCCTCTTTCAATGAGGTAAGGAACTCCTCGCTGTCCAGGGAGCTCTGCCAGTCGATAAGCTGGCGCAGCCAGGAGATCTTCTCCTCGAAATTAAGGTCCGGCTTGGCCCCTTCCTTGTAGCGCCAGTGCGCTGCAACCCCGTACTCTGACATCCGGTGCATCTCGTATGTGCGGATCTGTATTTCGAGTGGCGTGGACGCGCCGTCCCCGGTCATCACAGTCGTGTGCAAAGACTGGTATCCGTTATCCTTGGGATTGGCGATATAGTCATTGAATTCTTCCGTGATCGGGTGCCAGGTGTTGTGGATAATGCCCAGCACCTTGTAGCAGTCGGATACAGTATTAACCAGCACGCGCAGCGCGAAAAGGTCATGGATATCCCCGAAGCTCCTGCCGATGGCTTTGTATTTCTGTATCTTGTTGAAGATGCTGTAGATGTGCTTGGGCCGGCCGTGCACGTCACCCTGGATGCCGGCAATGACCATCTCGTCGCGCAGCACGCGGACTGCGTCATCGATAAAACCCTCACGCAGCGACCGGCGTATCGCCACCATCCGCGCAATCTCGCGGTACTCTTCCGGCTGCAGGTAGTGGAAGGACAGGTCTTCAAGCTGCCACTTTATCTCCCACATGCCCAGTCTGTGTGCCAGCGGGGCGTAGATCTCCAGGGTCTCCTGTGCGATGGCCTGCCGCCTGTCCGCTGGTAAAGCCTGCAGCGTATTCATATTGTGCAGCCTGTCCGCCAGCTTGATGAAGACCACACGCAGGTCCTCGGCCATGGCGATAAGCATCTTGCGCAGGTTCTCCGCCTGTGTCTCCTGACTGCTGACCGCTACGTCGCGCCTCCATGCCAGCCTGCTCAATTTGGTCACCCCATCCACCAGCTTGCTTACATCAGGGCCGAACTGCTTCTCCAGCTGTGAGATCGGTATATTGCAGTCCTCAGGTACATCGTGCAGCAGCGCGGCAGCCAGCGTGGAGGCATCGAGCTGCAGATCGGCCAGAGTCATGGCTGTCTGGAGGGGGTGTTCCAGGAAGGGCGCGCCGGATTTGCGCTTCTGGCCGTCATGTGCCTTGAGGGCATAATCATAGGCAGCCTCCACGATCGCCAGTTTATCGGGAGGCAGGTACTCCCTGGCCTTTGCAAATAATGGATTAGTATCCATGCGCCCACCGGTCAACTGTATGATAAAGCATGGCTGCAACCCGTGGCAAATGTTTTCCGTATGTAATGTGACCTCTGTCATCTACATGCCGTATCTTCAGGCATTATCATTTTCCGACTAACGGCGCCGGATATTCAGTAAGAATCTGATTGCTGGTGGGGCAAACCGTTAGGACAATGACCAAATATCTGGAGGTACTTAAATGAAAATTGTAAAACTGTGCCGCGAAGGCTCTTGCTGCCCGGCAGTAACCGTGTTCGAGAACAAAGTCGAGATCGGCGAAGATGCCAATACCTGCGTCCTCACCCGCGATGAGTTCGAGATCCTTAAAGAGAAGATACTCGCCCGGGAAATCTAAATACAACTGACATACATAGAAGCAATAGGATCCACCGTCCCACCAGGTGGATCCTATTTTATATGGCAAGGGACGGCGTTGAAATTTGAACTTCACCCGCTGTAAATGTATCCTTGATAAGCCGTATTTCAAAGCGGCAACAGGAAGGAAGGTTCATGAGCACCTCAAAATTTGAAGAGTTGAACAGCATATTTTTCCCCCGTAATACAGCGGTCATAGGCGCATCGTCAAAGGACAATTACACCTATTCACTGCTGGGAACGAAGATGCGGGACAATCTATATTTTGTAAATCCCAACTACGAGGAGGTGCTGGGCAGGAAGTCATATGCCAGTATTCTTGATATAGACGTCCCTATTGATTACGCTGTCATAGCCATCCCGGCTCAGTTCGTATTGGGCGCCGTCGGCGACTGCATCGGGAAAGGGGTTAGAGGCGTACATATATTCACATCGGGTTTCAGCGAGACCGGGCTGCCGGAGGGTATCAGGTTGGAAAAGGAGCTGGCAGACCTGGCAAGGGGGAAAATAAGGATAATAGGGCCCAACTGCCTGGGCTCGTATTGCCCGAAATCGGGCCTGTCGTTTAATCCAGCTTCCACTAACGCGGAGGGGAGCATAGGCGTCATCGCTCAGAGCGGCACCTTCGCCCAGATGTTTGTCTATGCGGGCAGGACCATGAATATGAAAATAAGCAAAATGGTCAGCTACGGGAACGCCGTTGATCTCGATTGCCCGGATTTTCTGGAATATCTGGCGGATGACCCCGATACCAGCGTTATCGCCCTTTATATTGAAGGTATCAAGGATGGGAAACGGTTGAGGTCTGCGCTGGAGTATGCGGCAGATAAAAAACCGCTGGTGGCGCTTAAAGGCGGAGTAACCGGGGCGGGTGGAAGGGTAGCGTCATCACACACGGGTTCATTGGCAGGTACGGGACAGACCTGGTCGACCATGTTCAAGCAGAGCGGTGTGGTACAGGTTGACGATGTAGACGACCTTATTAACACAGCCAAAACGATGAGCTCATCTAATATCCCGTCGGGGAATGGAGTCTCGATTGTGACTTATTCCGGCGGGTTCGCCGTGGTTCAGAGTGACATGTGCGTAAAGGCTGGCCTTCAGGTCCCACAGTTTTCCCAAAAGGCTATTGATGAATTGAGAACGTTTGTCCCGGCCGCAGGTACCATGATAGGCAACCCGCTCGATTCCTGGCAACTGTTTTACAAGTATTCGGGCGAGGGCAGGTTGTCGGATGTGCTGCGCATTATATCGGGTGAGAAGCAGATTCATAACATTATATTGCAGTTCGACGTAATCAGGTTCATGACCCTGATGTGGGGTCAGGGCGCGGAAGAAAAACTAAGATCCATTGCCGAGGATTTCCTGGCAGGCTGTCGCTACGCACGCGATGAAGCTGGCAGGCTGGTAGTGATCACGATATCCCTGGAGCCCTACACGGATAACGAACTGGAGAGACGGCTGTCTGTTTTATTGAAAAAGATGTGTGAGGAGGCGGGGTTTCCCGTATTTCCTTCGCTCAAGGAAGCAACCAGGACGGTATCCTGCATGTGCAGGTACGCTGCCACTAAAAAATAGATGATAAAAGGGGTTGAGGAATGGAGGGAAGACAGCACTTTGACCGCCTGTACTATAATAGTGGCTGAAAAGGAGAGCAGGCATTTTGTTTAAAGCGCCGCGCGGCACAACCGATACGCTGCCGGAGGAGCAGCCATACTGGCGCTACATCGAGGACAGGGCGCTGGAGGTATGCCGCCTGTACGGCTTCAACCGCATCAGCACCCCGGCTTTCGAGGAGGCAGGCCTTTTTCAGCGCAGTGTGGGCGAGGGTACGGATATCGTCAACAAGGAGATGTATATCTTCAGGGATCGCAGCGATAATGAGATGGCGCTCAGGCCGGAGGGCACCGCCCCCGTTTGCCGCGCCTATTTAGAGCACGGCATGGACAACCTTCCTCAGCCCGTAAAGCTGTTCTACTTTGCCGACATCTTCCGCTATGAAAGGCCGCAGGCGGGACGTTACCGGCAGCACCACCAGTTCGGCTACGAGGCTATCGGCGACCCATCACCCGTGCTGGATGCCGAAATAATTCATATGGCACTCAGCTTTTTCGGCGCTCTGGGGTTGACGGATTTCTCATTGCAGGTCAATAGCATCGGTTGTAAGAAGTGCCGCCCGGACCACCTGCAGAAATTGATAGAACATTATGTGCCGCTGAAAGAGCAATTGTGTACTGATTGCCGGGTCAGGCTTGAGAAAAATCCGCTGCGGCTACTGGACTGTAAAAAGCCCGCCTGTCAGGCGGCGGCCGATCTGGCTCCCAGGAGCGCTGATTATCTTTGCCAGGAGTGCGGGCAGCATTTCGATTCACTGCAGGGTTACCTCACTGCCCTGGGGATCAAATTCATACTGAATCACAGGCTTGTACGAGGGCTGGATTACTATACTAAAACCGTATTTGAAATCCAGCCTGCCGAGGGTGGGTCGCAAAGTGCGCTTGGTGGTGGCGGACGTTACGACGATCTGATCGCTATGATAGGGGGAAAGCCTGTGCCGGGTATAGGTTTTGCCGCCGGCCTGGAGCGCATTGTCCTGAACCTGAAGACGCAGGGTATAAAGGTTCCTCCGGCAGAGAGACCGGCCGTTTTCGTCGCCTGCCTGGGAAAGGATGCCAGGGTGGTGGCTACTAAGTTATCAGCGGCGTTGCGTGGTGAAGGTATTCCGCTGGTGATGTCTTCGGGGGAACGCAGTCTCAAAGCGCAGCTCAGACATGCCAATGCTGTGGGGGTAAGGTATGCGGCTATCATCGGCGGCGATGAGATGAAGGCGGGAACCGTGATGGTGCGCAATATGGAGACGGGCGAACAACAGGAAACACGGCCTGAGGAGCTTATCGCGCTGTTGAAGGCAGGTAAATAACAGGCAGGAGAAATATCGGGATGGATACTTTTGAAGTCATTTACAGCAGGCGCAGCGTACGCCAGTACAGAGACACACCTGTCCCCGACGATGTTCTTAAGAGGGTGCTGGAAGCCGCCTGCTGGGCGCCCTCCTGGGCTAACACGCAGTGCACGCGTTACGTGGTCGTGAGGGATCCGGAAATTAAAATTCGCCTGGCGGACTGTCTGAATAAGGGAAACCCCTCTACTGAGGCTATCAAGCAGGCTCCTGTTGTTATTGTCGCCTGCGCGGAACTGGGCAAATCGGGATATTACAAAGGTAATGTGGCAACAGACAGAGGAGACTGGTTCATGTTCGATGTCGGCATCGCCATGCAGAACCTGGCCCTGGCGGCTTGGGCGCTGGGTCTGGGCACGGTGCACGTGGGTTACATACCAGATTCGAAGAAGGTGGATACGATACTCGAGCTGCCAGCCGGAGTGGTCTCAGTTGAGATGACACCGCTCGGCTATCCCTCCGGTGAGTCTAAAGGCCCACCGCGCAGAGAGATGTCGGATACCGTATTTTACGAAAAGTACGGCAGGCATTAGAATTTAGTCAACGTACCTGTCAGGTCAATTACCGCCCGCTGCGGCTGAGGCAGCCGGAACAGCTTCACCGTGCGGGCCTGTAATTTTATTAAGGAGGGAGATATGGCCAGGACGATCGCGGAGATCAACGAGAAAATCAAAAAAGGCCAGGCGGTCGTGGTCACTGCTGAAGAAGTGATCGGCATCGCCCGCAAGAAAGGTGTCGCAGCCGCAGCTAAAGAGATCGATGTGGTGACCACCGGGACTTTCGGTCCGATGTGCTCCTCCAGCGCCTATATGAGCCTCGGCCATACCAAACCCAGGATAAAAGTGGGTGGTGGCAAAGTATACCTCAACGATGTGCCGGCTTACACGGGAGTAGCGGCTACGGATATCATACTGGGCGCCACAGCCATGCCGGATGATGACCCTAAGAACAGGATTTACCCCGGAGAGTTTAACTATGGGGGCGGCCACGTGATAGAGGAACTTGTTTCCGGAAAGGATGTCCGGCTGGTGGCCAGCGCCTACGGCACGGACTGCTATCCGCGCAAAAAGCTGGAAACCCTCATTAACATCAAAACCATCAATGAGGCCACGCTTTTTAACCTGCGCAATGCATACCAGAACTACAACGTGGCCGTCAATGTCAGCAACCGCATGATCTATACTTATATGGGCGTCCTCAAGCCCAGGATGGGAAACGCCAATTTCTGCTCTGCAGGCCAACTGGCGCCCCTGTTGAACGATCCCCTGTATAAAACAATTGGCATAGGGACACGCATATTCCTGGGTGGTGGTGTTGGCTACGTGGCATGGCATGGAACGCAGCACAACCCGTCTGCCCCTCGTACGGAGAAAGGCGTTCCCACGCGTGGGGCGGGTACGCTGGCGGTGATCGGCGATCTCAAACAGATGATGCCCAGGTGGCTGGTGGGCACCAGTTTCCTCGGCTATGGCGCTACGCTGACTGTCGGCATAGGTGTCCCGATCCCCATATTAAACGAAGAGATACTGCAGTACACGCTGGTGACCGATGCAGATATTCTGGCGCCGGTAGTCGACTATTCTGACACCTACCCCAACCGCAAGCCGGATATACTGGCGGAGGTCAGCTATGCCGAATTGAAATCGGGCAAGATAAACCTGGATGGCAAAGACGTTCCGACTGCCTCATTGTCGAGCTACCCTGGGGCAGTAGAGATAGCATCTACGCTCAAACAATGGATCAGCAGCGGCCGGTTCCTGTTGAGCGACCCTGTCGCACCCCTGCCCGGGGTGGAATCCGGCATCAAGCTCAAAGCGCTCGAGGAAAGGCCGTTGCCCTGAAGGAGGCAAAGATATGAAAATAGCGAAGAAGATCGTATTGCATTTTCCTCAACAGACCATAGACAAACCTATCGTCAGCGGCCTCATCAGGGAATTCGGGCTTGATTTCAATATTCTCAAAGCCTCCATCTCCCCGGGCGAAGAGGGCTTGATGATCATGGAGTTGACCGGCGAACAGAAGGACTACGACCGCGGCATAAAATACCTGCAGGGGGCGGGACTCGAGATACAGTCCCTCAGCCAGGACGTGCTGCGCAACGAAGATAGATGCACACATTGCGGAGCATGTATAACCATGTGCCCCACACGCGCGTTCACGCTTGAGGAGAAGACTCGCAGGGTCCTCTTCGATAATTCCAGGTGCATAGTTTGCGAACTGTGCGTAAGGGCCTGCCCGCCTAGGGCCATGGAACTGAAATTCTAAGCGGGCGTGTTTAAAAACCCGCCCCTACGAAGGTAGGGGCGTACCTTCAGGTACGTAAGAAAATAAAATAGGCCAATGTAGGGGCGTACCTTCAGGTGCGCCCGTGAGAACCTGATGTACGAGCAGCGCACCTATCGTCACGATATAAAGGACGGGGACCTGGTCTCTTTCCAGGTCATGGTAAAGGAAACCGACCTTTACATACGGGCGGTAAAAAACCTCAGTGATGAAGCAGTGGCAGCCATCAATGAAGTGCGGGGCCCCCTGGAGCGATATATACGGGAGCATCCCATCTTCCTGCACAGCCTGGAGCCGTTGCCGGTCGAAAAAGATGCGCCGGAGATTGTGCAACGGATGGCGCAGGCAGCCCGGCTGGCGGATGTCGGACCGATGGCGGCGGTGGCGGGAGCTGTGGCTGCGATGGTCGGGGAAAGGCTGCTTCAGTGGTCAGATGAGGTAATTGTGGAGAACGGGGGTGATATTTACCTCAGGGTCAGCAGTAAGCGGAAGATCGGTATATATGCCGGTGAGTCCGCATTCTCGGGCAAGCTTGCTATCGAGGTCGAGCCGGACCGGACGCCGCTGGGCATTTGTACATCTTCCGGGAGCGTCGGGCCTTCCCTCAGCCTGGGGCAGGCGGACGCGGCGGTTGTCATCGCGCCATCTGCGGCGCTGGCGGATGCTGCGGCGACAGCCGTGGGCAACATGTTAAAGGCGGAGAAGGATATGGACTCAGCCATTGAGCGCGGCCGGCGGATCAAAGGAATCAGGGGCATTGTAGTGATAAAAGGCAATTCAATGGGAGCCTGGGGGGATATCAGGCTGGTGAAAATCTGATGCGGCAGGCTATCCGCTGCAGCAGTGCACGCTGATGGTGATGGTAAAGTAGGCGTCTCCACCGTTGCCGTCAGAGATCTCGCATGTAATGGTGTATGTTCCCGGGTCTCCGGCAGCCAGCCACTGAATATTCGGCCCGTTTCCAACGATCTTCCCACCGCTCGCTTTCCAGATGTAGGTCAGCTGATCGTCATTAGGATCTGCGGCAAGGCAGGCCACGTCCGCTGTCTCGTATTTGCGGATGATCAGTTCAGGCATCTTCCGAAGCTCATCTTCGGATGGATTGGTTTTAACTGTGATGGGCATGCGCCCCGGACGGGTGAACTTCAGTGCGGTGATCACCGGCGGGTTGTTGGGTTTTTCGGGCACGGTGATAGCCGCGTCCACCAAGGCCGCCCCGCCCTTTCCGTCGCTGACGACCACGGTAATCTTGTAGATGCCGGGGTCCTTTGGGGCTGTCCAGGTTACAGCCGCCTCTGAGCTGTCGATAGTGCCCGCGCTGGCTGTCCAGCGATAGGTAAGCGCATCCCCGTCAGGGTCGCTTGCACTGCAGGTGATGTTTGATTTACCCAGTGGCTGAACCACCTCTGGGTCGGCCTGGATGCCTGTGATAACGGGGGAGTTGTTTACTGGTTCGGGGGGCGCCTGGACCGGCTGGTTATCGGCCTGACCGCCGCAACCGGATAGAGCAACGCTGATGATTAAGCCAAGCGAGCATACAAACGCCAGGCGTAAACGCAAATTAGAACGCATAATGAGAATACCTCCTGTTTGAGGGAGGAAGGTGGGGGTTATACCTTGTCCCTGGACATTATTTTATTGATCCAGAATTGATGTGCGAAGAAGGATCCCGGGTGCACAATTATTATTATGACTGCCAGGATAAAGAGGGATATATCGTAGTACATAGACTGCAGCGGGGTCAATCCCCCAAACCACTGCTCCCAGACGCCGAAGCATTCGCATTCCGGGTATTTGTCGAGGCCCTGCGAGATCATGTACGCGTTATTGGCCATAAAACTCATCACCATTGGTAGAACCAGGATGGCCACGCAGCGGGGCCAGAGGCCGATGACCAGCAGCAGCCCCATCAGTACTTCAGCGATGGGCAGGATCCAGGGTATAACGACCAGGCCTATGAAGCGGGCAAATTCCGGGGTCATGATGAAGTCCGGGATGAACCTGTCGAGGAATTCTGTCTGTCCCGGTATCTGGCCCAGGTTGGCCAGTTTACCGCCGCCCGCAAAGATGAGTGTCAGCCCGATGAGAAGGCATGCAACGACGCTGATAACGCTGCGCACCATGGGTTGCCTATCATATTCATAGTCCAATGGTATATAACCATCCTTTTTCTTTAAATAAGTCTTGACTTGTGGAAAATTATAATCTACACTATTGCGAGTATGCAAACCCTGGTTGATGGTGAGTCTTAATCTGGCTGCCTCTTAAATAGGGAGACCATAATGCCGGGACTAAGACTCCCAGCGTATGTTTCAAGAGGTCCTGGGCCAAACAGACCCGTCAGTATCCATGGCGCATAGTTATTATCAACAAGGAGGCATCAATGGCCCTAACGGACAAGAACCTTACCTGTGCTGAATGCGGCGGATCTTTCGTATTCACAATTGGAGAGCAGGAATTTTATCAGTCGAAAGGACTTCAGAACGAGCCCAAGCGCTGCCCTGATTGCAGGACCAACAGGAAGCAGTCCCGCTCCGGCGGCGCCGGCAAGCCCAGGCAGATGTTCAAAGCCACCTGCGCAAGGTGTGGCATTGAATGCGAAGTTCCCTTTGAGCCGAGACAGGAACGTCCGGTTTATTGCAGCAGCTGTTACGCAGAGTCCAAACCGGAACGTTAGATATATTGCTCCCGCAGTCTCCCGCGGGAGCCACTTTATACCGATAGCTGCAGGGCGGCAGGGCGGGCTTTTGTGAAAGTAGGCGTCTGCAAATTGAAGATCCATATCCCGGGGAGCAGGTCTCTCAAGGATAAGAGGAGCGTCGTAAAATCACTTGTAATGCGCCTGCAGAAGCAGTTCAACATTTCCATCGCCGAAGTAGATGACCACGACCTCTGGCAGATGGCCACCATAGGGCTGGCCTGTGTCTCCAACCATAACAAGCGCGTTGATGAGATAATCAGCGCGGCCATCAGCCTTATCGAACGCGATTTTCCAACCATCGAGATAGTTGAGAAAGAGATGGAGCTATTCAGTTAAACTCTAATATCTAAATCCTAACCCCCAAACAAATTCCAAATTCAAATCCTCAGATTCCTCGCCGTCAGATTTATTAGTTTGATATTGCTTAGAGTTTAGTATTCAGGTTTTAGAATTTTTATAATTAACTTATGGACACCTCCGCGTTCCTCGAATTCCTGAAAAACGATCCGGAGTATAAGGGCCAGGTCGTTCATGTTCAATACATACCCCCACGCGATGCCCGTCCGGGCTGGCTGGACAGGCCCCTGAACCCGGTACTGCAGGGTCAGCTCGACAGGCTTGGTTTGAGCACCCTTTATTCACACCAAGTTGAATCCATCAACTCTACCAGGCAAGGCGATAATGTCATGGTCGCAACACCCAGCGCCAGCGGCAAAACCCTCTGCTACA